>NZ_CP187870.1:0-79387 GCF_050555765.1 Enterococcus sp. MSG3299 | reverse complement strand
AGCTTTACCTCTCTGTTTTTGTTAGTTTATAGTTTAACCTACTTTTATTTCCCTTGCAAATACTGATATAACAGTATTTCCCTACTTTCTTATTATATCACGATATTGTGATATAATACAATTGCGATATCGGAATATCGTGATATTACAATATTTAAAAGATTATTATTGATACAACAGCGTTTGTAGAAAAAAAACAACAACAATATTATGATATTGTTGTTGTCTAATATTGTAATATTGTGATACCACAATATTATCAAATTTTATTTTGTTTTTTTGCCATTTCATATCCTTTAATTAAATACTCTTCAGGAATAGATTTCAAAAGCGTTTCTTCGATAACATCAGGTTTACTTTTTTCTGGTTCGCCAATTGAAGTCCAGTATTTTAAAGCATTTGCAAGGATTGGATTGATCCGAATACTATCAGCATTTCTTTTGCTGTTACCTTGTTGTTTAATCAATTTTTCTATGTTTTTTTTATTCATAACAATGTGTTCATGTGTAGTTTTTAATTCTTTTTCATTAGAAGTAGTTGCTTTAGTTGGATTGGTGTCTTCTTTTCCTGCACCCAAAAGTCGTTCCGCGGCTGATTTTCCTCTATTATTACTCATTCAAATCTCCTACCTTCTCTAAAAATTCTTTTGTAAACTGGATATAATCGTCTTCAGCGGTCGAAGTCTTATTAAAGCTAATCAAGTCGGAACCTGCTGCTTGGGCTTCATCAACAGTGATAGTTCGTCTAATGTAAGTATCAAATATGTTTACGTGGAGGGCATCAGAAATTTGATTTGCTGTTTTATTCATTTCTTTTGAAATGTTAAATCTTTCATTATATTTTGTGAAAAGAACACCTCGTATGATTAAGCTCTCATTTGTGTATTCTTTAACAGTCTCGATTGTTTCGTTCAATTTAACTAATCCTTTTAGTGAAAAATATGCGGCTTCTACAGGAATAATAATTTCATCAGAGACAGTGAACGCATTTACTGTTAATATACCCAAACTTGGTGGGCAATCAATAATAATATAATCATAGTTTTCTTCAATTGGTTGAAGAACTCTTTTAAGTCTATGTTCACTTCCAACTTGTGTAAATTCACGTTCTGCTGAAGAAAGAGCAATATCAGCAGGAATTACATCGATTCCTTTGTAATTTAGAATAGCTTCAGTAATCGAAGCCTCATCTTTTAATACTTCATATATTGTTGGAACATTCGTGCCATCAATGTCGAATCCAAAATTATCAGTGGCATTTCCCTGGGGGTCCATGTCAATTACAAGTACGCTTTTGTTAAAAGTAAAATGCAATGCCGCTCCAAGGTTAATGCTAGTCGTTGTCTTTGAAACACCGCCTTTTTGGTTTGCAACTGAAATTATTCGTGCCATAATAATGTCCTCCTTGTGATGTTATGTCATTATTATATCACAATATCGCAATATTGCAATATCATAATTTATTAATATTACAATATTGTTCGATCGTGGAGTCATACTATTGCGATTTATTAATATTACGATATTACAATTGTATAGTATTGTTACTTCGCGATATAGTGAAATTGTAGCAACGTGATATTGTAATAATACAATATTATTATAGTTTGACTATACGATGTTACAATAGTGTGATATTACAATATCATTCTTCGTCTATAATTTTTTTAGTTCGTCTGTGGCGTTCTAAGTGCAGCAAATAATCGTCTTGCAATTTTAGAAGGTCTGAATAGACCTGATCCATAGTCTTGCTGGCTGACAAAGAAAGAGAATAAATAAATGAGATAGGAAGTGTTTCAATTTTTTTGTTACGAGTAATCCAAGAAGAAACAGTTCCTTGAGAGAAAGCATGTAATTCACAAAATTCTTCTACAGTAATCCCTAGATGCTTGATAATGTATGCGTTGATAGGGTGTGGATATACAAAGGTTTTTCTAGGCATGGTGGGTAAGTTTCCTTTCTTAGGTTATTAATGCGTTCGCAGTAATATTATACTAAAAAACATGCAATAAGGGAAGGGCGTATCTGCTTCTTTTTTGTTGACCTCTTTTAATAATATGTTATACTGAAGGTGCGAAACGAAATTAGTTCAACAGCTCAGTTACACCAAAAAGCCCTCCTACCGCAAATAGGGGGGCTTTTTTTTGCGCTGTTGCGACTTCAGCGTTGGAGTTAGAAGGCAACTGCTTAGATTATCGGCTAATCGTCTAACCAACGATCAACTAGCAAAAGTACTAGACCCACAAGTAGCGGTGCGATAATCAACGAAATTAGTTTCTCAGCCATAGTTACACCACCTTACTTGGCAGTTGCCGCAATAATTATAACATAAATTTAAAATATCCCTATGGCCTTTTATAACCTTCAGTACTTTATTTCATCTATAAATCTCTTTTCCTAACATATACGGGGTACATGGAACATAGAAACGAAAATGCACGGTAGAAAAGCGAATAACTGTAGATAAAATCTACAAATTATTCGCTTTTTTTATTTTGTATACGGTTGGCCGAGAAAGTCCATTTTCTGTTGCGATTTCTGCTACTGTATCTCCTTGTTTTAATTGCTTGACTACTGTTTGGTAAACAAGACGTTTTTGAGGGTTTTTAGAATTTGGCGCATACTCTGTCGGACGTCCTTTATACCGTCCCGCTTGTTTGGCTAAAAGGACCCCTTGACGTTGTCTCTCCTTAATTTTTTCTCGTTCATTTTGGGCAATATAACTCAATAACGATAAAAACATGTCAAACATAGCTGTATCTAACAGTTCATTCCCTGTATTGAAATTTAAAAATGGGGCGTCAAGAATTTGTAATGAGACGTTTTTCTGCTTCATAAACGCGACCGTCTGTTTAATGTCTTCATAGTTTCTTCCTAAACGATCAAGCGAAGCAACAACCACACAATCTCCTTCGCGAATATAATTCAGCAGTTTTTGAAATTCAGGTCGATTACAATCTTTTCCACTTGCTTTTTCTTGAAATAATTTGTCGATTTTGAGTTGGTTCAACATTGCAACTTGTCGGTCTAAATTTTGGTCTTGACTAGACACACGAATATAGCCAATTTTTGCCATAAACTCTCCTTAAAAAGTGATATAATTTACATGTAAAATTTACTTGTGTTTTTACTGTTATCATAACATTTTTAAAAGTAAATTATAAGTCTACTTAAAATTTACTTCTAGGAGGATTAAAACAGAATAAATGAAAGATAAAAAGGATTCTTTTGGAACTTATTTAGGGGAGCCTAGTGCTGAACAATTAAATCAATTTTTTTATTTACATGAAAAAGATTTAGAAATAATTTCTACAATGAGATTGTCTTCAACTAAGTTAGGATTTTCATTACAATTAAGTTCGCTAAGATTTTTAGGAACATTTTGTACAGATATAAACACTATTCCTGAAAATGCGATTATTTATGTGGCAGCTCAGCTAAAAATTAATCCTAAAGAGATACATAATTATAAAAGGCGACAAACAAAAGATGATCATGTCAAGTTAATTAAAAATATTTATGGGTATAAAGAGTTTAGCCATCTAAAAAAGTATTTAAGTAATTGGCTATTAAATAGGGCCATTTATACTACAGAATCTACAAATATGCTCTTTGATATGCTTCTAAAAAAATGTTTAGATGAGAAAATAATATTACCAGGGTTTACTACTTTTTCACGTTTTATAGCTAGCATCGTTGAAAAAGCTGAAGAGCAATTATATAAACAATTAGCATTAATTCCAACGAATAAGGAGAAAAAACAACTCTTAAATCTTTTAGAATTAGTTGGAACACCTGTTTATGGAGCAACAATTAAAATGGATATTTTAAGAACTCCTTTGACTGACTACAGTTTGAAAGAAATTTCTAGAGGATTTGAACGATTAAAACAATTCCAAACTTTTTCTACAGAAAACTGGCAAATAAAATTAATTCCTGAAGGAAAAATAAAAATATTAGCCAATTATGCATTTAAAGCTAAAGCCCAATTGATTCAACGTATGAGTGAACAGAAAAAAATAGCTTTGTTAGTAGCATTTATTTATATCTATAAACGAAAAGCTATGGACGAACAAATTTTAGCCCTGGTTAATTTTTTTGAAACAATTTTTAGACGTGCTAAGAATAAAGAAGCTAATGAAAGACTTCGGACAATTAAAGATTTAGACCGTGCAGCTTCAACACTTTCAGATATTGTTGAATTTGTTATGACAGAATCCTCTAATAACAGTGATAGTTCTATACGTAGTCAAATTTTAAAAAAATATTCTGAAGAAAGCATTTATTCTGCAGTCACACAAGTTAGAAAATTAGTGAAAAATGAGCAAGAACCTATTGCTATTGTTGAACTTCTAACTACTTATCGAAAGTTTAAAAAATTTATTCCGGATATTTTAATTACTTTAAATTTCGACAGCAACAACTATGGAAATAATTGTAAAGAACTTTGGTCTTTCATAAATAATCGTTTCCCTAACCCAATCACTTATAAAATGTTTCAAACAATTGAACATACTCTTCCAAAAAAATGGGTTTATTATATTCAAGAAAATCCAAATCAGACTAATAAATGTGTTTTAATTGCCGCAATTGAATGCTTAATTCAATCGTTCAAACGGCATGATATCTATATTTCCCAAAGCAATCTTTATAACAATCCTATGGATTGTTTACTGGATAAACAAACATGGCTTCAACAAAAAGGGATTGTATTAGAACAACTAGGTCTACCTTCTTCTGGAGAAGAAGTATCTTTATGGTTAAAAAAAGATTTAGATCTTTCTTACAAAGAAGCATTAAGACGTTGGCCTACTTCTAATATGGCTCGAATAGAAAATAATAATCAATTAATTGTTTCCAGATTAAAAAAAGTTTATGAAAATAAAGAAGAGAAAGCGTTTAAATTACGTATTCAACAATTATTACCCAAAATTGATTTAACAGATTTGTTATTAGAAGTAAATCAACAATTAAATCTTACTCAACTATTTAATCACTTAAATGACAAAGACACAAAAATGAAAGACTTAGATATTAGTTTACTAGCTGTTCTTTTATCAGAAGCTTGTAATATCGGTTTTTCTCCAGTTTCAAAAAATAGTATTGATTCGTTAAAATATGATCGCCTAATCTATGTTAATCACCACTATATTCGAGTAGACACGCTCTCTGCAGCTAATCAAAAAATTATTCATGCACACCGAAAACTTGCTATAACTAAATTATGGGGAGACGGTTATATGGCATCAGCTGATGGTATTCGTTATATTACTCCACAACGTTCTCTATATTCTAAAAGCAACCCAAAATATTTTGGGCGTGGTCGAGGAATTACTTTTTATAATTTTATTTCTGATCAATATATAGGATTTCATGGTATGGTTGTTTCTGGTACACTCCGTGATTCATTGTACTTATTAGAAGGATTTCTTAATCAACCTAGCGAGCTAACTCCTAATCAGATAATGACAGATACAGCTGGTTATAGTGATATGATATTTGGGCTTTTTGCCTTATTAGGATTCCAATTTAGCCCGCGAATCGCAAATGATAAAGGAACAAAACTTTGGCGAATTGATTCTGATGCGGATTATCACGAACTTAATACACTATCACAAAATAAAATCAATTTAACACTTATTCAAACTTATTGGGAAGAAATCCTTCGGGTAGCAGGTTCCTTAAAATCAGGTAAAGTTAATGCGACAGAGTTAACAAAAGCACTTCAACGAAATGGGCAACCAACAGAGCTAGGTAAAGCTATTACTGAATATGGGAAAGTGTATAAAACAAAACATCAGCTTCGCTATATTTCTGACGAAATTTATGCACGACAAATTCTAGAACAATTAAACAAAGGAGAATCACGTCATGCTTTATGTCGAAATATTTTTTATGGACGTAAAGGAAAATTATACCAAACCTATTATGATGGAATGGAAGAACAGCTTAATGCATTAGGATTGGTTACTAATGCCATTATCTATTGGAATTCATTGTATTTAGAAAAAGTCTTTGAACAAATGAAAAAAGAAGGATATGATTGTTCAGAAGAAATGTTACGAAAACAATCTCCTTTAATTAGTGATCATATTAATTTTGTTGGCAAGTACACCTTTAAATATGAACAAGAACTTTCTGATGGAAAATTACGTCCATTAAATTTGGAAAAATTTTAGTAATGTTCGTCTTTTTTTATTACCGTGCATTTTCGTATGAATGTTCCAATAAAATATTTAGCATAGAAAAGTAGATAATCACAAGAATCGTATGAAATCAACGTTTCTTGTGATTATATTTTTATCCTACCGTGCATTTTCGTTTCTATGTTCCATGTACCCCTTAACTAAGAGGAAATCATGAATATACTCTTTTTAAGTATTTACCTTTTTTATGTAACCTCTATCTTGGTAGGAATTTATCAATGGCTAAAAAAAATAAAGAAGTTATAAAAAATTTCACTCTATAAGAATAAAGGCAATAACCACTTAAAATCGAGGGTTAAATTCATGACACTACTACTATTGGCAAAGTGGTTATTACCAAAATTTATTTTATCAGAAATTCAATAAATTTAAATACTTTTCATCTCCTTAGAATGCCTATATTAATTCTCTTCTATAAAAAACAACAGTTATATTTATTGATAAGATCAATATTTATTATATCTAATCAATTTTAGTCAGTTACTTTAAGTTATAAAATAACAATATTGTAAGTTTTTTTCCTCTCTTTCATATGCTATACTTATAACATAAAATTTTGAAAGGGGTTTTTTAATATGCTCATAACAACTTCAGAAAAATTATATGGTGTAGAATACGAAACACTTGATGTAGTATTTGGTGTAACAACACATTCTAAAAATATTGTAAAAAATATTGGCGCAGGATTAAAAAATTTAGTGGGCGGAGAAATCAAAGCGTATACAGAAATGCAACAAGAAGCACGAAAAATAGCAATGGACCGTTTAAAAGAAGAAGCAAAAAATATTGGGGCCGACGCTATTATTGCTATGCGTTTTGACTCTGGATCTATTAGTAATGACATGCAGTCAGTTGTAGCATATGGTACAGCTGTTAAATTTAAGAATCAATAGAAAAAACGAACATTGGTTTTAATAGGAGTGATTATATGAACTATGCAAAAAGAATATTTTCAATTTTCATATTATTTATAATTAGTCAAATTGGAATCACTGCTTTTGGAGTAATAAAACAATTATCTTTAGATGCAGGAGAAAAAAACTTAAATATTTCCTCGACACTTGTTACAGTCATACTTGTTGTTATTAATATTCTTTTTTTAATCTACTTAGCTAAAAGAATGAACATTATAAAAACAAATCATCCATTTCTTACTAAAAAAAATATTTTGATTATTTTAGTAGCAACATTAATAGATCGAGGCATAGCTATTGGTGGAACATTGTTATTAAATATGCAAGGACACACAACTACAGCAAATGATTCGACTCTTATTAAATTATTTAGTGGAGTATCTCCTGTTTTAGTGGTTTTATTGTTAGGAATTGCTGCACCAATTATGGAAGAAATTGTATTTAGAGGAGGTATCATAGGATATCTTGTAGAAAATAATGCCCTATTAGCAATATTAATCAGTTCTTTTTTATTTGGGATTATTCATGGCCCTACAAATTTTATCAGCTTTGGAATGTATTTCTTCATGGGGATTATCCTTTCAGTTTCTTACTACAAAACAAAAGACTTAAGAGTAAGCATATCCATACACTTTTTAAACAACTTATTCCCTGCAATTGCTATAGCTTATGGTCTTATATAATAAGCTAACAAAAGATTAACAAGTTTTGAAAATATGTAATATTTACTAATGATTTTTTATCATATTTTATATGTATAAATCTTTATACTCTTAACTAATCTTAAGGAGGAAACTATATGAAGAGATATCTATTTACATTCATTCTCTTTTTAGGAGTAGTAGCAAACCTTTTAGTACTGACACCACAACTATATATTCATTCTCAACAAACGGTAGTAGGACTAATTTTAGGAATTATTGGTTTTATTTTAGCTATTTTCAATTATAAAAAAGGATATAAAACTTACCATAAAATTGCTTTTATCTTAGGTGGTATTATCAACATTTATCCAGTTTTATATTTTACATTTCTATTTTTTGCACTTGGTTAATTTTACTTCACTTAAAACACCATAAAATTCGCTATTTAGCTTAATTTTATGGTGTTTTATACATCTCTAAAATAAAAAAAGCAACAACCACCAAAAATTCGAGGTATTACTTTATACATACTGACACTATTATATTGAGGAAGTAGTTGTTACCTATTATTATTTTATCAAGATTTTACCTTTTTTCAATTCTTTTTTTGTGCGTATTTCTACATAAGAACCGTTGCTTAATTTATATTCTTTTTTACAGCTACTACACTTAAAATGATTATATTTTCCTAGCTCTCTTCTAGCCAATTGGCCGCAATCACAAGCAACATAAGCAACTACATTTGTCTTGTTCCACGTAGTAATTTCTATTCCCCAGTAATCATATTTTTTTCGAACAACCATCTTAATTCTCTCCGTTTCTAAAACTATATCTTGCAACCATTTCTCTATATTCTTGTTTTGTTTTAGGCTGAACTCGCAATACTTCTTCGGTCAACTCTAATAATAGTTTTTCCACTTTTACTGACATTGTATCAAAAATAACCATTGGCTGTTTTTCTTTTGCTACACGTTTTTTATATCTTTGAAAATTTGCAGAATAGAGTCGACCATTTGACATTTTTTCTATTCCATACCCTGAAATTAAAGGATTTTCCAACAACTGAATAATCTTCTCTCTATTTTCCATAATAACTTCTCCTTATCTATTTTTCACTAAGTAATTGTTCTTCTTTAGCTTGTTTTTTAATTCGTTTAAGAGTAGACAAAGAAATACCTGTTTTCTTCTCTACTTCTCTCATGCTGTTTGTTTCCATTAACTCTAGTGCATGTTTGTATTTATCATTTAGAACTCTTTTCGGACGTCCTTCTCGATAATTTTTATTGTTCGCTCGATGCCATTGTTTCCCTTCTTGCGTTCTCGTCACGATTAAATCTCTTTCAAATTGCGCAAAGCTCCCCAACATGTTCATCATTAATGTTTGCATAGAATCACTTTTATTTGGCTCAAAGGTTAGGGCATTATCTAAGAAGGTGATAGTCACTCCTGAATTGTTTAAAGAAGAGATAATCGAATTTAAATCAACAATACTTCTAGCCAGCCTATCAATTTTCGTCACTAAAACTTTATCGTCAGGTTTTACAATAGATAGTAGTTCTTCTAATTCTTTTCTTCCTTCTTTTTTTGTTCCCGTATATTTTTCACTGAAAATTTTTTCTGCTCCGGCTTGTTCTAGTTTTTGAATCTGGGTTTTGTAATCTTGATTACTAGTACTCACTCTTGAATAACCATAAATGGACAAAATTTTCTCACCTTTTCTGAACATAAGTTTTTGACACTTGATAATTCCAAGTATAGCACGAAAAAACAAAGAGGTCAAAAACTTTTAAGTATCTGAACCCAATGAATTAATCCCGAAATATCTAATCTCGATTATATAACTAAATTACACTAAGTTAATTAAATATAGTGTATAATTATTTAAAACTACTTAATTATTTAGTATAATGAAATACAAGAGGTGATTGGATGTTAACAACAAAATCTAGAAAACAAGGAAGTTCTGTAGTATTGACATTACCATCTAATAACGGACAGAAACCAAAAGCAGACCAAGAATATATAGTGATGTATTCTGATGATGGGACAATTACGTTAGTCCCTAAATTACAAGATCCATTTAGTGGTGGATCAGAAGGGGAGTACTACGAAAAAGATGAATGGCATGACATTGAACCTGGAGGGAGAGAATTATTTTAATGAGTGACGAAAAGAAATATATTCCTAAAAAGGGCGATATTGTATGGATAGATTTCGATCCTTCAGTTGGAAAAGAAATACAGAAAAGACGTCCAGGTCTAGTAGTTTCTAGATATGAGTTTAATAGAAAGACAATGTTTGCAGTAATTTGTCCCATAACTTCTACAATTAAAAATATGCCCACTCGTTATACATTACCTGATGAAATGGAAACTCATGGACAAGTCGTTATTTCCCAATTAAAATCTTTAGATTTTACAGAAAGAAAGTTAAGCCAAATAGAACATTTACCATTAAAGGATATGGCTAAAATAGATCAAATCATTGAATACATTTTTTAATTATAATAGGAAGAAAGAATACATATAATATTTAATGTTCATGAATTCTTTCTTTTTATAACGTCTATTTACTATAACGTATTATAGTAAATAGACAGAAAGGAGGATAAATTGAACCTAAGAAAAATAGAACATGAAATTGAAGAAATATTGTCTAAGGATACTCATTCATGGGTGCGTCTATACGAGCTAATAAGAGAAGTAGAATATAGTAAATTATGGCGTAATGAGTATAGTTCTTTTACACAGTGGATTAAACATTTAGCATATGTAACAGGAGTAACTGAATCTCTAATATGGAAAAGAAAAAAAGCAGGAGAAATATACTTTGACTACCAACAACGAGCAAGAAGTAGGGGAGTTAGTGTTCCTAACATAGAGGACGTAGAAGTCAGTCCAGATAACTTTGAATTAGTAGAAAAAATTAGCCAAGGAAACAGCCAAATAAAAGATGAATTAATGCAACAAGTTTTAGCAAAAGATATTAAGCGATCTGATTTAGTAAACACTTGGTCAACTATTAAAACGATTCAAGCTAAAGAGGGTGGGGGAATCGTTAAAAAGAATAGATACTCTAAAATTGATAGTAGTGACGAACAAATATTTACTATATCTGATTTTTCGTTTGCATTGTCAGAAAGTTCGTGGTTACAAATTGCTAAGAATTCATATCACAAAGGAAAATCAGTTTATAAGCTAATTCCCAATTTTTCCTTTTATTCTTCGTTATTGATGAGATCTGTTACTTTAGATTTTTTATTGCTAGAAAACGTGTCTAGTAAATACACACAAGAATTAAATACACATAGCATCGAAATAGTTTTTTCGGATAACAAACTTAACAATATAATTTTAAATACTAAAACTAATTATAGCTGGGTCGTTGTTCCTGAAGATATCTCACTCATTGCACTTAAACAGCTTCCTAAAGAAATAGGGTTATTAAAAATTTCATCTAAAAGAATAATACAAGTTGTTAGGAATGCAGCACTTACTAATGAAACTAGTAAATTAGATATTTTGCAAGCGTTCATTGTTAAAAATATCTAAATTAATGTCTAATATGTAATAACAAAAAACATCTATTATATATCATCAACTATCTATCATGATGATGTTCCAGATTTAAAAAAGGGCATTGAGTTTATTTTCACCATTAGGAAAAAAATATATTATTGGAGAAAAGCTGGATAGTATGTATCTTTAGTTTTTTGATTGTTATGTAGCTTTCGTGCTAAAATACATTGAAAAACTTAGCATGAAAGTTGAAAGAGTTATTGAAAAAGAGGATTAATAATTAATAGGCGGTGAATTCAGTTGTTAGAAAACAAATTAGGTATTATTAACCAACTTGAGTTAAACAGAGTTGAGGAACGTGTCAGTAAAGAAAAGGCAAAACAATTATATGACTCTGGAGATATTGACAGAGTAGAAATTGGAACATTCAAAGGTCTATCATATATCCATAATTATTTGTTTGAAGATATTTATGAATTTGCAGGTAAAGTACGAAGTCAAAATATTTCTAAAGGAAATTTTCGCTTTGCGCCAGTAATGTATCTAGAAGTCGCTTTAGAACATATAGATAAAATGCCACAAAGTAATCTAGATGAAATTGTAGCCAAATATGTTGAAATGAACATCGCTCACCCTTTTCGTGAAGGTAATGGTAGAGCAACCCGAATATGGCTAGACCTAATCCTGAAAAAAGAATTACAGCAAGTTGTAGACTGGAACTTAATCAATAAGGAAGATTATTTGTCTGCAATGGAAAGAAGCCCAGTCAAAGATTTGGAAATCAAATATTTAATCTCAAATGCTTTAACTGATAAAATTAATGATAGAGAAATCTTCATGAAGGGTATTGATATTAGCTATTATTATGAAGGGTACACCGAATACAATGTTGATGACTTATAATCTAATTAAGAAAAAATAATTTTTAGGAGTTTGTTATAGTCATAAAACGAACTAAAAAAATTATAGCCCATACTATTGCTAGTTATATAATTTATCATTTTGATAGTAAGACTCTATAAACTTCAAATAAAGTTTTTGATTTAAATTGCTACACTAATCTCCAAATTAGATTTCAAATCGGTTCTGTTGCAAAGTTTGAAAATCAAACGCGCCCTCTCTGAACTCCAAATATCTTAGGCTGGTATTCCCATTAATACCTTGATTTCAGTAGACACCGAAAAGCCGAAGAGCGTTCCATTTCTTCGGTTCTTTTTATATATTCCTCGAATGGTCTCCATGCCCTTAATCGTGGAAGAGGCTGTACGGAGACTTTGATAAAATTTATTCCGTCGTTTAATAGGTCGATGGTCTTGTTCTATTAAATTGTTAAGATACTTCACAGTTCGGTGCTCTGTCTTAGTATATAAACCCACACTCTGTAACTTTCTAAAGGCGGAGCCAAGAGAAAGTGCTTTATCGGTCACAATTGCTTTCGGCTCACCAAACTGTTTATGGAGTCGTTTTAAGAAAGCATAGGCTGCTTGCGTATCCCGTTTCTTTCGTAACCAGATATCTAAGGTTAAGCCGTCCGCATCAATTGCACGATAAAGATAATGCCAACGTCCCTTAATTTTGATATAGGTTTCGTCCATTTTCCATGAATAGAAGGATTGTCTATTTTTCTTCTTCCAAAGATCATAGAGGACTTTGCTGTACTCTTGCACCCAACGATAAATCGTAGTATGACAAATATTTATTCCACGATCATATAACAATTCCTGAACTTCACGATAGCTTAGATTGTAACGCAGGTAGTAACCAACAGCGACAATAATGACGTCTTTTTTGAATTGTTTGCCTTTAAAATAATTCATTACTCTGTCCTCTCTGTCTTTTTTCTCAATTTTACACTAAAATAGATTTTTTGGAAACTTTGCAACAGAACCCCTAGGTTCATTAATGGTATTAGGATCAGCATTCATTTTTAAAAAGAGAATCTAATTAAGTATTTATAAAAGCATGGTCGCAAGTTTTACACTCTCCTACTTGAAGTTTCCGAATGAAAACTCTATAATGAGAAATGTGAAAATGTTCACTTATTATAAATTAAGTTTGGAGGCTTTTATTTATGAAAATTGCAATTGCAGGGGCCGGCGCGATGGGTTCCCGGTTCGGACTGATGTTGAAACAAGGTGGTAACGATGTTTTGCTAATCGACGGCTGGCAGGAGCATATCAATGCCATCAAAGAAAACGGATTGAAGGCTAATTATAATGGCGAAGAAATTACTGTTAAAGTCCCAATTGTTAATCAGAATGAGGTGCCCACTGGTGAGCAATTTGATTTGATTATCTTATTCACGAAGGCAATGCAGTTGGAAAAAATGCTGCAGGATGTTAAACCATTAATTGCTGATCACACAGAAGTTTTGTGTCTTTTAAACGGTATCGGTCATGAAGACGTAATCGAAAAATTCGTACCGATGGAAAAAATCTTTATCGGCAACACCATGTGGACTGCTGGTCTAGAAGGTCCCGGCAAGGCTAAATTATTTGGCAGCGGGTCTGTTGAATTGCAAAATCTAGGTATTGGTCAAGAAGAATCAGCGAAAAAATTGGCGGAAACTTTGTCCGCGTCTGGTTTAAATGCCAAATATTCCGACAACATTCATTATTCAATTTATCGTAAAGCTTGTGTCAATGGTACGATGAATGGCTTATGCACGATTTTAGACGTCAATATGGCGGGGCTTGGTGCAACCAAACCTGCTCATGACATGGTAGTGACTATTGTTAACGAATTTGCAGCTGTTGCTGCCAAAGAAAACGTCAACTTAGACATTCCCGAAGTAATCGAACATGTAGAAACTTGTTTTGACCCGACTACGATTGGTATGCATTTCCCATCGATGCACCAAGACTTGATAAAAAATAACCGTTTGACCGAGATTGACTACATCAACGGAGCCATTTCTCGTAAAGGTAAAAAATATGGAGTAGTAACTCCTTACTGTGATTTCTTAACGCAACTGGTTCATAGTAAAGAAGAAATTCTAGGAGCGAAATAGTAATAATTAGAAAGAGGACGAGAAAATGGAAGAAAAATTAACTCCAAAAATATTTTTAAATAAAGTATTAGCGGGTACCGCAACGGGGATCATCGTAGGGTTGATTCCTAACGCGGTATTGGCAGCAATTTTGAAATTATTTGGTGAAAATACCTTAGCAGTAACGATCACACAAATGGCAGTTATTTTCCAACTAGCTACTCCACTATTGATTGGCGCTTTGATTGCGGTGCAGTTTGGCTTCAAACCAATGCAAATGTTAGTAGTTGCCGGTGCAGCTTTCGTTGGCTCCGGTGTTGTGAAATTCAATCCTGACACAGCTACTTATATCGGTGCTGGTACCGGAGACATCATCAATACCATGATTACTGCATCAATCGCTGTCGGCATGATCTTGTTGATCGGCGAAAAATTTGGGTCCGTGGCAATTGTTGCAACACCAATCGTTGTTGGTATCGGCGCTGGTCTAATCGGCTATTATTTATATCCTTACGTAACCAAGATTACTGCCGCTATCGGTGACTTAATTAATACCTTTACTACTTTGCAACCAATTTTGATGTCAATCTTGATTGCATGTTCCTTTGCTTTCTTGATTATCTCGCCGATCTCTACAGTTGCCATTGGTATGGCAATTCAATTGAACGGTGTTTCTGCTGGTGCAGCCGCTATGGGTGTTGCCGCAACAACAGTTGTCTTGGTAGTTAACTCTTGGAAAGTCAACAAACCAGGGGTTACTTTGGCCATCGCATTGGGTGCTATGAAAATGATGATGCCAAACTTGTTTAGGAAACCAATTATCTTGGTACCATGTCTATTCACCGCTATCATCTCAGCAATTCCAGTAGCGTTATTCTCAGTCTCAGGGACTCCTGCTTCTGCTGGTTTCGGTTTGGTAGGGTTGGTAGGTCCGTTGGCTTCATTGGACGCCGGTTTGAGTATTATTCTACTATTAATCAGCTGGTTTGTTGTACCAATCGTAGCTGCTTTCGTAGGTCAAATCTTATTTGAAAAAATCTTGAAATTGTATGATCGTAAAGATGTTTTCGAATTTTTAGGATAGTCAACTAGAAAAAGTGTGAGCCTTGTGCTCACGCTTTTTTGTGCAATTGAAGTTGGTGAATCTCAGCGAAAAGAGAAATGTACCTTAAATAGTGTGTTTCTGGTCAATAGCACAATGAAATATCTAAATACATTATGAACTGCTTTTCGTTTTATGAAGAGCAGTTTGTGCTATTTGAGAAATTGCTCAATTTAATCATTAAGTAGTTTCATCGGTTCTGTTGCAAAGTTTCCAAAAAATCTATTTTAGTGTAAAATTGAGAAAAAAGACAGAGAGGACAGAGTAATGAATTATTTTAAAGGCAAACAATTCAAAAAAGACGTCATTATTGTCACTGTTGGTTACTACCTGCGTTACAATCTAAGCTATCGTGAAGTTCAGGAATTGTTATATGATCGTGGAATAAATGTTTGTCATACTACGATTTATCGTTGGGTGCAAGAGTACAGCAAAGTCCTCTATGATCTTTGGAAGAAGAAAAATAGACAATCCTTCTATTCATGGAAAATGGACGAAACCTATATCAAAATTAAGGGACGTTGGCATTATCTTTATCGTGCAATTGATGCGGACGGCTTAACCTTAGATATCTGGTTACGAAAGAAACGGGATACGCAAGCAGCCTATGCTTTCTTAAAACGACTCCATAAACAGTTTGGTGAGCCGAAAGCAATTGTGACCGATAAAGCACCTTCTCTTGGCTCCGCCTTTAGAAAGTTACAGAGTGTGGGTTTATATACTAAGACAGAGCACCGAACTGTGAAGTATCTTAACAATTTAATAGAACAAGACCATCGACCTATTAAACGACGGAATAAATTTTATCAAAGTCTCCGTACAGCCTCTTCCACGATTAAGGGCATGGAGACCATTCGAGGAATATATAAAAAGAACCGAAGAAATGGAACGCTCTTCGGCTTTTCGGTGTCTACTGAAATCAAGGTATTAATGGGAATACCAGCCTAAGATATTTGGAGTTCAGAGAGGGCGCGTTTGATTTTCAAACTTTGCAACAGAACCTTTTAAAGTATACTAAGTTATCTTTTTTAATTTTAGGAGTAATCATTATTGTAAGTTTTACTATTTCTAAAATTATTCAAGTCATATTCACAAAAAGTAAATTGAAACGTAGAATATAAACTACAGACAGCTTAAATTTTGGCTGTCTTTTTTATGATTATTTATTGTTATTGACATGACAATTTTGTTCAAATTCCCCAATAGATTCACAATTAAAAGACCCAACAGGGTATAACCGGTTGATACTTTTCTATGTTAAAATTGTTGCTAAGTAAGTAGTAGGTCATTCAAGTTGAGCATACTTTAATTTAGGGAATAATAGTGATATTCAAATAAATTACTACTATCTTAAAGTTATTATGTCTATTGCTCTTTATGTTGTTTATTAAGGTAGTTTTTATAATTTGAAAAAATTTCTTAATTTGTGTATATTCTATGTAATTAGGGTTAAAAATAAAATATAATTTCAAGGAGGAAGAAATGATAAAAAAAATACTTTTCGGAGTAGTATGTATTTTTGCGTTTGGGGGAATGGCAATCACTGCATTTGCAGATGATACTCTGCCTATCTATGGTTCACGTATTTGGTTTGATTTAAATGGCAATGGAATACAAGACCAAAATGAACCGTCAGCACCTGCTATTCATTTTGATAAACTAGCCTTTACAAATAAGGATTTGACGGTAGGATTTGATTATCCAGGAAATAATCATTTGAATGCTGGATCTACTACAACTCCTATTAATTCTGCTACAGCTGTTATTGAGCCTAAGTCAGCATGGGTAAAGCAGAATTTAAATAAAGATTGGTCGGAAATAGAAGATAAAGCTATGGAAACAGATGATTGGACGGAGTACGAAAGTGTTTCAAAGCAATTTTCTGATGCTAATCCGCTTATGGATAATGCCGAAGTACCATACAGAACAGGTTTCGGGAACCTAAATTTAGCTAACTGGATTGCTCAAAATGTACCCGAAGATAGCCCATACATTAATTACATTTACATTAATCCTAGTCAACTACCAAAATGGTTAACTATTACTGAAGCCAATAAAGCAAGTATTGTTAATAGTTCACAATTTTCAGCAGATGGTTTCTATTACTTTGATAATAAAGCTCCTCTCCAAACAGTCAGTGGTTTCTACAATTTAGACGGAACATTTACTGAAAGTAATGATACTCAAAATCCGTATGTTCACAGTTATGCAATAGCAAATCTAGGATTAATTCCTCATGCTTCTATAAAACTTGATATGACAACAGAACAAAAAATAAGTAATCCAAATGAAGAAATTACTGTAACCTACACAGTTAAAAATGACGGTACGAGCGATCTTGAAAACATAACTTTATCCGATATCGATTTTCCAGCATTTAATTTGAAAAGTGGAGAAGAAAAGACTTTTAGTGTGGCACAAATACCTAATCAGCAAGGAATTATAAATACAACTGTGCAAGGTGATCTTAATTATTACTATGATCAAGTTTACTTAAATCCCGATACAGGAGAGACTTCAACCACTCCACAAAAACCCATGCATCTATTGACAGTTACTGATGATAAACAGGTAACGGTGACTTACCCGACTACAAAACAGTCAACAATAACAGTCCGCTATATGGATGAAGAGGGAAATCAATTAATTGATCCTATTACTAAGACAGACATTGTAGGTAAGGAGTATTCTACTGAGCAAAAAACATTTGACGGTTATCAATTTGAAAAGTTAACGGGAAATGCTTCTGGTGTATTTACAGAGAGTGATCAAGAGATCGTCTATGTATATAAGAAAATTGTAACTCCTCCTGTAAAACAATCAACGATAACAGTTCGTTATACGGATGAAGAGGGAAATCAATTAATTGATCCTATTACTAAGACAGACATTGTAGGTAAGGAGTATTCTACTGAGCAAAAAACATTTGACGGTTATCAATTTGAAAAGTTAACGGGAAATGCTTCTGGTGTATTTACAGAGAATGATCAAGAGATCGTTTACGTATATAAAAAAATTGATGTGTTAAAAGAAGAGAATAAAGGTCAAATTAACAAAACATCGAATACTGAATTTAAAGAAGCAAACAAGTCAAATGATAAAGTTAAAATGGATAATGCTTCTACAGGAAAAAAGATTGATAAATCTTTGCCTAGAACAGGATTTAATAATAATTTAGTATTAAATACATTGGGCTCGGCTTTGCTTGTAGTTAGTCTTATTGGTTTTACTGTTGTATTTGTTATTAGAAGAAAACAAAAGAGATAAGAACGTTTAAGATAAAACTCAATATAATAAATTATTTTTTTATATTCCAGATAATCCTGATATGAATGAAATTTCAAAAAAATAGGAAATGCGATTAATTTAAGTGAGGAATAGAAAATTCTGAAGTAACTATATATCATAAATTAAACCGATGGGTCAAAAACTTAAAAGTTTTTGACCTCTTTGGTTTTTATGTGAAATTGTTCAGTCGAAGGATAATTATGTATATACTTTATTTTTTTAATATGTTATACTATGTATAAACAATGAGAGGTGAATAAAATGGTAATGTTATCAATAAAAAAATGGGGCAATAGTAACGGTCTTAGACTTCCTAAATCTGTGATGGAATATCTCCAAATTCATACAGAAGATAAAGTGAAAATAACACAGGAGGAATCGAATGGTAAAAAACGATTAATTATTGAAGCTGTGGATTCTGATAATGATTTAACAATTGAACAATTGTTTGAAAATTATAAAGAAGAGAAGGTGCATGTAACTATTCAAGATTTAGGAAATGCGGTAGGAAATGAAAAATGGTAAAAGTTCCTCATCAAGGTGATATTTTATTGTTGAATACGGCTCCTAGATCAGGACATGAACAAACAGGTAAGAGACCGTATATTGTTTTAAGTCATGATATTATTGCAGATTACAGCAATGTTGTTATTGTAGCTCCTATATCAAGTACAAAAAGAAACTATCCTTTATATGTTTCTATTAATCCTTCTTACGGAATGAAAACATCAGGTAAAGTATTATTAGATCAATTAACCACCATCGATTATGAGGCTAGACAATGCGTGTTTTTAGAAACAGCACACGAAAAATTAATCGATGAATTATTGCTAAAAGTTAGAACCGTATTTCAAAAAGTAAATAAAACAAATAAATTTTAACTAATAAAAAGGCGAAAAAACGAACAAGTCAAAAGTTTCCGACTTGTTCGTTTTTTTCTATCGATTAAATGCTCCCACCAGAAAGTAATGATACAGGTAAAATATAATCCTTACTTATCTTTTCTCCCTTAATCTTTTTCAACAAAACATCAACAATTAGTTTTGCAAGTTCATCAATAGGTTGTTTAATTGTGGTCAATTGTGAAAAAAATTGTTCAATAAATGATGTTCCATCGTAACCAATAATTTTCACATCTTCTGGAATATTTAAGTTGAGTTTTTTTACAATTTTCATAGTAAGAATAGCAGTTAAATCATCTGAAATAAAAATGCCATCTGGTTTATTAGTTGAAATAATCGATTTAATTTCCATCTCTCGACGAATTGTAGACAAACTATTAGGAACTTTAAAGACTTTTCCTTCTGGAATTTGGAAAGAAAATCCTAAAGCACGTAAACCTGTAGGAGAATCTGTATTATCATTTCCAGTAATCATAATAATATTTTGACAACCATTTTTCCGTAAAACGCTTGCTGCCAATTTACCACCTTCAAAATTATCTGATGCGATGATAGGAACATTTGGTGCTAAATTTCTATCAAAAGCAATAATTGGTGCTTGAACACGCTCATAGTCAGCAATCCCAAGATTATGACTAGAAGAAATAATACCGTCGACTTGATTTGCTTCAAGCATTTCAAGATATTCACGTTCTTTTCCAGGATCATTTTCGCTATTACAAATAATTGTTTTATATCCTTGATTAAATAATTCTATTTCAAGGTATTCAATGAGTTCCGCATAGAATATGTTACTAATATTAGGGAAAATGAGACCTATAAGTTGAGGTGATTTTCCTTGTAAGCCTCGTGCTAAATTATTTGGTTTGTATCCTAAAATTTTCATAGCTTCATGAACGTTTTTTTTAGTTTTTTCTGACAAATAGCCTTTGTTATTAATGACACGAGATACAGTTGTCGGACTAACTCCAGCTAATTCAGCTACATCTGTTAATTTTGCTACCATATTAATATTCCAATTCAAAGTATTTTCCAATAGGTTTCCCTGATTTTATTTGAATCCCATTTTGGTCCTTCTCAGGAAATACACGACTGGTAAATACTTTCTCTCCTTTATTAATAAAAATCTCAATGATTGAATTATCTACAAAAATATTAGCAATTGTTTCTTCAGTATCTATTAAGCATTCACGAGTCATACCAAAATCAATTGCATATTGAATTCCTGCTTTACTCCGATCTAAAATAACTTTTCCTTCTTTAGTATCAACTATTAAGCTGAGTCCATTCCCTTTATCATCAGCAAAAAGAAGTAATTCTGATTTCTGATTAGCCGGAAAAGTCACTTCCAGTTCATAAGTATTACTTGTTTCTATTTTTGACGTAAAATCTTCACAACTAGTTCGCAGTGTTTTAATAGCATCTACAGGGTATTGATAAAGTTTTCCATTATTGATAGAAAGCTCCTTAACAAGACTCATTGCGCCTTGATAATCATACTTATCTGTTGGATATTCAACATCAGGAAGCCCAATCCAACTAACAATTAAAGTACGTCCATCAGGAGAATTAAATCCTTGTGTTGCATAAACATCAAACCCATAATCAAGATTTTTAATTTTAGAAGAACCCACAAGTTTCGCAGTTCTTTCATCAAAACTTTGACAAATTTTATAAGTATTCGGATAAATATTATCATAACTAAGTTCTGATTTATCAAGACCCTGAGGACAATAAATCAGAATTGGTGTATCATTTACAAATAAAAGATTAGGGCACTCTATCATGTATTCTGAACCACTACTACAAAAATCAAGATTTCCTACTTCTGACCACTTTTCAACACTGTTACCTACAGCTTTATAAAGCTTAATAACTCCTCTTTTTTCAAGACTTTGTCCTCCAACAATTGCATAAAATTGACCTTTATAATCAAAAATTTGCGGATCTCTAAAATGATCTGTTACGTCCTCAGGTTTGTTAATAAAGACATCCTCACACTTAGTAATATTGTAACTTCTATCCATCCATGCTCCCAATTGAAATGAATCACGTCTCCAATTTTTATCACGAACATTTCCTGTATATAATAAAAGTAATTTGCCATCTACTTCATATGCTGATCCAGAATATGCTCCATGACTATCGTATTTTGTATCTGGAAGAAGCTCTGTTCCTGTTATATTAAAATGAACTAAATCATCTGACTCAGCATGCACCCATTTTTTTAACCCGTGTGCCGCTCCAAATGGCCAATTTTGGTAAAAAAGAGTGAATTTTCCATTAAAAAAAGAGAACCCATTCGGATCGTTAAGCAACCCTGTTTTAGGTTCAATATGATAGCTAGCATGCCAAGGAGATTGCTTAATATTTTCTTTTATTTTTGTAATCTCATCTTTACTCCATTCAGAATAAGCGCGATATCGTATTTCTCGAGATAATTCCATATTTTACTCCTTCAAAGTATCTTTTTATAACTAATATAGTAAACGTTTTCTCTATAAAAATCAATCATTCTATCTAAAAATAAAAAAAATATGATAAACGTTTGACATGTTCATGAAATATGCTAAAATAAACATAAATTAAAAAAAGCGCTTTCTCAGAAAGAGAAATATGATAAAAGGAGTTGTTCATATGGACTATGCTAAACTAGCTTCCGACATAATTCTAGCAGTTGGAAAAGATAATCTTATCGCTGCTGCACACTGTGCAACACGTCTTCGTCTCGTACTAAAGGATAATACAAAAGTTAATCAAAAAGCTTTGGATGAAAACCCAAATGTAAAAGGTACCTTTAAAATTGATGGTCAGTATCAGGTTATTATTGGTGCTGGTGACGTTAATTTTGTCTATGATGAACTTATAAAAAAAACTGGCCTTTCAGAGCTTTCAACAGACGACTTGAAACAAATAGTTGATAAAAATAAAAAATTCAATCCAATTATGGCATTAATTAAACTACTATCAGAAATTTTCGTACCAATTATTCCTGCACTTGTTGCAGGTGGTTTATTAATGGCTCTACGAAATTTTTTAACTGCCGCGGGTCTTTTTGGACCAAAATCAATCGAAGAAATGTATCCTGCAATTAAAGGAATTTCCTCTATGATTCAGCTTATGTCAGCTGCACCATTTATGTTTTTACCAATTCTAGTTGGTATTTCCGCTGCTAAACGTTTTGGAGCAAACCAATTTCTAGGTGCTGCAATTGGTATGATTATGACAACTCCAGACCTTGGTGGAGCCACTGAATATTGGAATATTTTTGGATACCATGTTGCACAAACAAACTATGCCTACCAAGTAATTCCGGTATTAGCTTCCGTATATCTTTTGTCAATATTGGAAAAATATTTTCATAAAAAACTTCCTTCATCTATTGATTTTACATTCACACCATTATTATCCGTAATAATTACTGGATTCTTAACTTTCACAGTTATTGGTCCCACAATGTTATTACTATCTAATGGAATCACAGATGCTATTGTTTGGTTATATAATGCAACTGGGTTCATAGGAATGGGGATCTTTGGTGGAACATATTCACTCATTGTTATGACTGGTCTTCATCAGTCATTTCCTGCAATCGAAACACAGTTACTTTCAGCATGGACAAATGGTATCGGACATGGGGATTTTATCTTTGTAGTTGCTTCCATGGCAAATGTAGCTCAAGGTGCTGCAACATTTGCTATTTGGTTTTTAACTAAAAATTCTAAAACAAAGAGTCTGGCTTCTTCTGCTGGATTATCAGCACTTCTTGGTATTACTGAACCAGCATTGTTTGGAGTAAACTTAAAATACCGTTTCCCGTTTTTCTGTGCTCTAATTGGTTCAGGTATTGCTGCAGCGATAACAGGTCTACTTAAAGTTGTTGCTGTATCACTCGGTTCAGCTGGATTTCTTGGGTTCCTTTCAATCAACGCAACTTCTATCCCCTTTTACTTGCTATGTGAATTAATAAGTTTTTCAGTTACTTTTGCAATTACTTATTTCTATGGTAGAACAAGATCTTCCGGTATCTTTGCAGCAGAAGCAATTGCTGAACAAACATCAGTTGATACTTCAGAAATAAATACAAATCAAATAGCAAATGCTGATGAACCTACAACAGTAGAAACGATTGTTAGTCCTCTTGCTGGTGAAATAACTACTCTTGGTTCAGTTAATGACCCAGTATTTTCTTCAGAATCTATAGGAAAAGGGATTGCTATTAAACCAAATGGGAACACTATATATTCTCCAGTAGATGGTATTGTCCAAGTCGTATTTGAAACTGGGCACGCTTATGGCCTCAAATCAAATACTGGTGCTGAAATATTAATTCATGTTGGTATTGACACAGTATCATTGAATGGTAAAGGATTCACTAAAAAAGTTGGTGCTAAACAAAAAGTAAAAAAGGGAGAGGTTCTTGGAACATTTGACAGCACAGTAATTACAAATTCAGGACTTGATGATACAACAATGGTTATTGTAACAAACTCTAAAGATTATTCAGAAGTTATTCCTATAACTAAAAATATAGTTACTGAAGGTGCAGCCTTATTGACAATTAAATAGCTTATTAAAAGTTAATAGACTCTCTATACAAAGAGAGTCTATATTTTTATTATAGTTAATTATAACTATTCTAAGCTAATTAATTTGACATAAAACCAAGTAGAAAGATAACATTCTTTATCTAATTCAGTTATATATCACTTTTTTTGCAGGTGCTTCAACAGTTAAGATTTCAATAGAAACTGGACTATTTTCTAATATACCCTCTTCTTTTGCATGTTTCCTACATAAATTATTTTTTGTAGATAGTACTCCTATGTCCTATTGAAAATATTTGTATTATAATTTCTGAATCACAAATATTAGCCAATATTCGATAATTTCCAATTCTGTAACGCCATTCACCACTTCTATTTCCAGTCAAGCCTTTTCCATGTTGACGAGGATCAGTAGTTCCTTCTAAGTTTTTTCTAATCCAAGCTACTATTATTCTTGCCTGATTTCTATCCATTTTTTTTAATTGTTTCTGCGCTTGTGGCATATATACAACTTTATATTTCATTTAGTAAATTCTCCATTTCCTCTTGAGAAATACCAATCTCTTTTTTCTCTTTGGAAATTTCTATTGCGTTCCGTAAGGTTTTTAAATCAATTTCATCTTCAATTTTATCTAATACAGCTTTTCGATAAAGTTCAGTTAATGAAGAATTATGAGCTTTTGCATATTCTAACACAAGTTCTTTCTCATCCTCAGGAATTCTAAATGTAATTGTTGATTGAGACATCTTATTACCTCCATTCGCACTTTGTAATAACATTGTATTAAAAACAAGGGATTTTGTCAATACAATGTTATTATAAATGTGATGATTACTCCAATATATAGAATAAAACATGAACTATATTTCAAATGATACTAAAATTAAGGTTTATGTCATTGTTTCAAATGTATCTAAATACTTTTCGACAAACCTTTCACTGAGTAAATCAAATTGTAAAAGTAACTTTTGGCACTGCACCTCCAGTGCCTTTTCGTCCAAATGATAATCTATTAATTGAGAATATAATTTTTTAGTTTCTTTAATAATAAGCAGTATATTATCAAATGTTAATACCTTTACACCCTCAGCAAAAGAAGCTTTTGTTGCTATTTTATCTTGATGAACACTAACTGGTAACGCTTCGATATCAGGAAACTTAGTTTTAAACCATCTTTCTGCTATAAGAAGTTGCCCATGTTCTTCTTTTCTAAAAGCATTATGTTCTTTTTTTCGACTTTTAGCTTCAATAATGATTCCTTTTTTCTCATTAATCAGCCATAATACATCTGGACCTATTCCATCATCATCAAATCTTTCTGATATAAAGCCTAAATAATCACCTAATTTTTTTAATGCTTCTTCAAATTGATTTGCACTAGAAGTAGAAGTAATTAATGATTCGATTTCATCAATATTACTTAAAATTCCTCGTGGGCTTCTAAATTCTTTATATTTTTTTACTATCATTTTAGATTGATCGGACGGCACTTTTAGTTGAGGATATTCATCATTTGAATTAGTGATTCTAAATAAATTTTTATTATTAAAGTACGCTTGCTTTTGATACTCTTCAAATGTTACTTTATCCTTAAATACATATGCCATTCTTGCACAAAACTGTTGTAACCAACCTTTTTCATATTGATTCATCGATTCATTTTGCTCTAAATAACTATTAATTTTAACAATAGCCTTATCTAGACAGTCCATATCCCACAAATCTACAATTACTCGTTCAATTCTAGCAAATGATGAATCTTTTTTTACAATATGATCTTGATCAATATACTCTACCAACTCTTCAGAATGATAATTTGTCCATCCACTATCTCTATTTAAACTTTGCTTTATAACATCCAATAAATCTGAAACACTTTTAACTTCTTGACTAACTATTTTTCCCATTTCGATTTGAGCTTTGGTGGCACTAGTAAAATAAGAAAAATTATTTTCCATACTAACCCATGTTGTTAAATCTTTTCCTATAAGTACGTCTATACAATAATCAGAAGCTCCTCTAGCTCCCCTTCCTAAGCCTTGCTCAATCCTTTGCGTCATCATTCTTGTAATTGAATCACCACCCATTAAGGCTGCTGCTCGAAAAATCTCATAACTTGAAGTTCCTATTGGCATACCATCCATTATTAAAAGTCGGCAAGCATCACCTGGTAAATCAATTCCATCATATCTATTTGAAAAAACGACCGGGCCAAATTCAATCTTTTTTTGCATTTTATTTACAATATTATTTACTTCTTCAGATCCATGAGGAAAAATAACATCTGATTCCCAACGACTTGATTTTTCATCTGACGGAGCAATTACAACGGCTCCATATTCATTTTCAACAACATAATTAAGTAATTTAAAGGAATCTTTTAAATCATCAAACGGAAAATCCATCAATCCTGGTATTAATATCATTCTTTCACTTATTCCTGCAACAGAACTAGAGGTTAACGGGTTATTTACAGCACTTTCCGAAACATTAAATGTTCTTATAATATCACTGTCATCTGAGATAGTAGCAGACATATAAATTTTACGTTTGGCATTCTTAAATGTAGGGAATATATCCAGTAGTGGTTGAATGAGTGTTATTGTAAATTTACTTTTACTAATAAATGCATGACACATAGATAAACGATCTCTAATTAATGGCCAAGAAAAAACATCTTTTTCTTTTACTTTAGAACTTACATATGTCATAGATTCTATGAATTCCCAATAAGGTACTTCCAAAACCATATCTTCTTTGCCATCAATAACTTCATCAAAAGTTCCTTGTTTTCCAATTTCAATAAAGCTTTTTCTAAAATGAGAACAAAGTTCTAAATACAATTTTTCATCTTCAGCTTTACTTATTTCTAAAGTAAAACTATCCCTAATAACTGGTAATGCTGCATGTGCATCATCAAAAATAATTGTAGAAACATATTGAATTGAAGTTTTCCCTTGAACCCCAAATTTACTTTTACCATTAAATAATGCTGAATAAGTTGCTATCATAATAGCCTTTCCATTGACAAATTCTTGTGATAATGGTTCTCCTTTTTCATATTTTACTACAGACATTCCTAACTCTTTAGCTTTTTCAAAAGTTTGATTTACTAGTTGGGTAGTAGGAGTCAAGTACAACACTGGTTCTTTTAGCTCGTTCATTGTAGATTGAGCAATCAACAAGCCAACCATTGTTTTTCCACCACCCGTATGCAATTTTATAATATTATCTTTTTGATCTTTGTTTTTAAACCAAGCATTTAAAACTTCCGATTGACTGGAATAAAGATCATTTATTCCTTCAGGTTTTGGTATTCTTCTAAAAATTTCAATTGGATCGATAACATCTTGTTTTTTTTCTATTTTTTTAAGTTTACTAAAATCAACCATTTTTAAGCTCCTTTACTGATTTTCTTAGAAATAATTATATTATTTATTTCTAATATTGTCATTTAATATTATGTTTATATGTTTCTATTGATTTTTTTACGGAATGAAAGCATCAAGTAAAGTATTATTGGATTAATTAACTACCATCGATTATACAACTAGACAATGCATGTTTTTAGAAACAGCGCATGAAAAAGGGAAAAACAAATAGTCTCGATTGTCTAATTAGGATACCGTTAAAATTGACACAAAGCATTTACTAGTGAATAGCATAAGCAAACTACTTTCATAAAAACGTACAAAAAAGGCAACAATTTTTGTTGCCTTTTTCTTTATGTCTCCTAATCTAAAATTTTTATATTATACTAGTTACTCTTCTTCATCTGTAAATTTTGCTGGGTAGAATATTTTTTCCCGCTCTTCTTTATTGGATAACTTGTCAATTGGTTCAAAAAAAATATATCCCTTTTTCCAACTAACTTTGTACTTGCTAGGATCTCCTTTTTCTGTATAAATCCCATCAACCAAATCATACTCGCTAATTATTATAGGCTCTTTATGATACTTTTCGGGATATACTCCTTGTTTTCTAATACCTTTCTGAAAAGAATTTACTTCTCCAGACCCATTTGAAACCCATAAATATGCTTCTAGATCTTCTTTGGTTACTACCCCTTCACCAGAAACAGACAATGTTTCAAAATATTTTTTATCCCTTTCTTTTTCTCTTTCTTGTACAGTTTCTATTATGGGATTATTTTCTGATTCATCTACCTTATACACAAAAAATAAAAAAAAGATAATGTAGATATGACCAATACCCCTATCAAATATTTTTTATTTACCATAATTTTAGCCAAATCTTAAATGTTGAAGATTCCAAGCAGACAGCCAAACTGTTGATACTTTCCATTTGCCATCATCACCTTTAAATCTAGTTTCGAATAATCTCCAATAATAACCTTGACTATCCCCAAAAAAAATAAAAAATTAACTATGCTACTGGATATAATATCCAGTAGCATAGTTAATTTTTTATAATGAATGCTTTTTTGTCAATACTTTTTTATATAACACATTTTAATTCACTAAAAATTTTATCGTCTTGAATTGATCATCCTTCTAAACTAAAATTTCAACTCTTTGGATCATGCTTTTACGGACGATTATCCACTCAAACGTTTTATAATCATTCATTCTAGTATATACTGTTTAATATAATCTCATCGCTAATAGAAAAAACAAAAGTTTTTGACTCATCGGTTTAATTTATGATATATAGTTACTTCAGAAGTTTCTATTCCTCACTTAAATTAATCGCATTTCCTAGTTTTTTGAAATTTCATTCATATCAGGATTATCTGGAATATAAAAAAATTTATTATATTAAGTTTTATCTTCAACGTTCTTATCTCTTTTGTTTTCTTCTAATAACAAATACAACAGTAAAACCAATAAGACTAACTACAAGCAAAGCCGCGCCCAATGTATTTAATACTAAATTATTATTAAATCCTGTTCTAGGAAAAGATTTAGCGCTCTTTTTTCCTGTAGAAGCATTATCCATTTTAACTTTATCATTTGACTTGTTTGCTTCTTTAAATTCAGTATTCGATGTTTTGTTAATTTGACCTTTATTCTCTTCTTTTAACACATCAATTTTTTTATATACGTAAACGATCTCTTGTTCATTCTCTGTAAATACGCCAGAAGCATTTCCCGTTATCTTTTCAAATTGATAACCGTCAAATGTTTTTTGCTCAGTAGAATACTCCTTGCCTACAATGTCTGTCTTAGTAATAGGATCAATTAATTGATTTCCCTCTTCATCTATATAACGAACTGTTATCGTTGATTGTTTTACAGGAGGAGTTACAACTTTCTTATATACATAAACGATCTCTTGATCACTCTCTGTAAATACACCAGAAGCATTTCCCGTTAACTTTTCAAATTGATAACCGTCAAATGTTTTTTGCTCAGTAGAATACTCCTTACCTACAATGTCTGTCTTAGTAATAGGATCAATTAATTGATTTCCCTCTTCATCCATATAGCGGACTGTTATTGTTGACTGTTTTGTAGTCGGGTAAGTCACCGTTACCTGTTTATCATCAGTAACTGTTAATAGATGCATGGGTTTTTGTGGAGTGGTTGAAGTTTCTCCTGTTTCGGGGTTTAAGTAAACTTGATCATAGTAATAATTAAGATCACCTTGCACAGTTGTATTTATAGTTCCTTGCTGATTAGGTATTTGTGCCACACTAAAAGTCTTTTCTTCTCCACTTTTCAAATTAAATGCTGGAAAATCGATATCGGATAAAGTTATGTTTTCAAGATCGCTCGTACCGTCATTTTTAACTGTGTAGGTTACAGTAATTTCTTCATTTGGATTACTTATTTTTTGTTCTGTTGTCATATCAAGTTTTATAGAAGCATGAGGAATTAATCCTAGATTTGCTATTGCATAACTGTGAACATACGGATTTTGAGTATCATTACTTTCAGTAAATGTTCCGTCTAAATTGTAGAAACCACTGACTGTTTGGAGAGGAGCTTTATTATCAAAGTAATAGAAACCATCTGCTGAAAATTGTGAACTATTAACAATACTTGCTTTATTGGCTTCAGTAATAGTTAACCATTTTGGTAGTTGACTAGGATTAATGTAAATGTAATTAATGTATGGGCTATCTTCGGGTACATTTTGAGCAATCCAGTTAGCTAAATTTAGGTTCCCGAAACCTGTTCTGTATGGTACTTCGGCATTATCCATAAGCGGATTAGCATCAGAAAATTGCTTTGAAACACTTTCGTACTCCGTCCAATCATCTGTTTCCATAGCTTTATCTTCTATTTCCGACCAATCTTTATTTAAATTCTGCTTTACCCATGCTGACTTAGGCTCAATAACAGCTGTAGCAGAATTAATAGGAGTTGTAGTAGATCCAGCATTCAAATGATTATTTCCTGGATAATCAAATCCTACCGTCAAATCCTTATTTGTAAAGGCTAGTTTATCAAAATGAATAGCAGGTGCTGACGGTTCATTTTGGTCTTGTATTCCATTGCCATTTAAATCAAACCAAATACGTGAACCATAGATAGGCAGAGTATCATCTGCAAATGCAGTGATTGCCATTCCCCCAAACGCAAAAATACATACTACTCCGAAAAGTATTTTTTTTATCATTTCTTCCTCCTTGAAATTATATTTTATTTTTAACCCTAATTACATAGAATATACACAAATTAAGAAATTTTTTCAAATTATAAAAACCACCTTAAAAACAACATAATGTGCAATAGACATAATAACTTTAAGATAGTAGCAATTTATTTGAATATCACTATTATTCCCTAAATTAAAGTATGCTCAACTTGAATGACCTACTACTTACTTAGCAACAATTTGAACATAGAAAAGTATCAACTGGGTATACCCTGTTGGTTCTTTTAAAAATATATTTCATTAGACAACTAACAAAATATATCTACCAGCTTGCCTCACACTCACTAAGTTGTGTCTATTACTTTTCAATCCAAATTCATGTTATCTGTTGACATCGTTTTCATGACATGGTACTTTTTATGTGATATTAAACACAAAAGGAGGAGTTCGTTTGAAAGTTTTAAAAAGAAATGTTTTCAAAGCTATTAGTGCTCTGCTTCTAAGTACAGTTGTTGTATCTGGTGTCAATATCCCTTTTTCTAGTGTTGTAGGAGTAAACTCTACTACTGCATATGCCCAAAGTGACGATGGTTATTGGGACAACTTTGCAAAAAGTAAGGTCCCTAAACATTTATGGAATAAATATCAACAAGCCAAGGCAAAACAAGGTGCTTGTATTATGAAAGGAATTTGGTCTGCAGTAGCATTCCATAAACTTTCATGGTCAGCTGCGATTCAAGCTGCTTACAATGCAAGTTCTTGTCATTCATTTAATAGACAATACTCTTAATAAATAAAACAGATAGCAATCAAGAAACTTGGTTGCTATCTGTTTTATTATCTTTTCCCTTTTTAAATAAACAAATCCCCGTTGTGATAATACCAACTAACGGTAACAGACTTAATAAAGCTACAAATTTCGACCACCCAATATCAACAAACCTTCTTGCTTGGAACAGAAAACCTATAATAATCATTATAAAGAACACGATCCTAAGAAAATTATAAAAATCAAATGGACCATTTATCACGAAATATTTTAAATAATTGTTTTCAATCAGAGACTTTTTGTATACAAACATTGAAAAAGTTTCTATTCCTAATCCAAAAACAAACAGTATACACTGATAATACCAGTATTTTCTTCTTGATAATCCCTTGTTTAAATCAAAAATATTTTCCAAATCTATATCCCCCCAAACCTACTAATGCTACTTTATGTATTTATTTACAATACCATTGTAATTGGCAAATACATAAAATAGCAAATAATATCCTAAAACAGCTATGATTTTTTCCTTACAAAGTATACATTTCTGATTGAATTTATCCTATTTTAGTAAAGTAATTATCTATTAAACAATATATAAGACTGTCTCTTGGGGGGAGACAGTCTCTAAGGTTATAACTTATTTTAGCCTTTCGTTTCTAACAAGTACTCATAGAACTGAACGCTCAATTTATTCAGTCTGTAAGTAAATAGTTAAATCTGAAATAGCTATTTTTATTTTACAGTATCTATCCCGGCCTTTCAATTGCCTTGATATTACTTTTATTTCAGGATTATTTAACATGAACAAATACTTCTGAATCTTTTACATAAATGTCATGGTAATAATTAGATTTCATTAACTCACTTTCTTCTTTATTCAACGCGTTAATATCAAAGATCTCCATGTTCACATTTAAACCAGTGTACGTTCTAAATAAAAACTGATTTGGCCAATAAAGGGCTTCATTTGGTGGAACCAGTTCTTTTAATATAGGATAATTCTTCGAACTATTAGCAAATACTGGCGAATCTTTAAATAAAGACGTACTATGCACGGTCACCGTGTCACGGTTCACTAGGTCTTTTAAATCATCGGCTAATATCATACTTTGTCGTTCAAAAGATTCCTTTTGGTGGCTTAACGCACTAGCATAAACAAATGTAAAAGATAAAAGGTAGACACAGAAAAGACAAACCGCTGTTTTTGACACATATCCTAGCACGTTTTTAGAAGTATTTGACAAAGTAAGCATGATAATTGAAACTACAAAAAAACTAAATCCATAGCCGTATCTAGGCGAAATTAACAAAAGCTTTTCCGGAAAGATTAGAAAGACGCCGTAACTCAAAATAGAGCCTAAAAATAGAAATAATACTGCGTATAAAAAGCTTTTAACAGGCGATACTTTCGCATTAAGAACCGTACTTAAAACAAAGAAAATTACTAGAATAAAAAACAAAAGTATCCATAGCTTTGTACTCTGCTCGGTTATTTTTGACAGATACATTTGACTATTTACCAGGATTGTTTTGGGTATATCCTTAACGCTCGCGATTGTTGTCATACCGCCTCGCGTTGCTATTTCAGGATTAAATTTTGTTTCAATAAGATAAAGAAACATGGCGCTTATATAGCTAATCATAGCTACAATCGCTTTTTTAAGCACAGCAATAAACGATTGATTGTCTAACAGCTGCTTCAGTGATAATGCTAACACCATCACGACGTAGATCCCCGAAGACGCCTGATAAGTATTACACATCAAAAAAATGCTTAAAATAGAAACAACTAAAAATAAGACTTTATTTTTATTCCAAAATAGAAATGGAAGAACTGAAAATAAAAGGCTCAAAGACATGTAAGGACTATCGAACCTGAAACTTAAATTTTGTAAAAACCAAGGATTAAAGCCAACCAACATGGCTGCTGTTAAAGCTAAAAGAGATAGCTTCTTATGAAAAGAGTAAACAATGATAATCCCTGTTACTGATACAATGAATCCAGAAAGAATATGCGTCCACAACCCCATATCCGTAAGGTGTCTACTCCCTTGAACTAACCAAGAACCAATTTCGCTACCCCAGCGAGAATAACTTCTAGCAAAGTCCGTATTGCCATCAATTTGCCTGCCGGTGTCATCAATATAAGGAAAGTTGATTATCCCTATGCTTAAGACTAACACTTGACACATTACTACACTTGTAATTAACAGATTTTTATTGGCCATAAGCCAACTTTGAAACTTATTCATTTTTTCACTCCTCAATTTTTATTAAAATACCCCCCTAAGAAAACGAACACCTTTTATGTTTACATTAAATGGGTCCATATATTAATCTTACAGGGTTTTCAAACTAAAAACCACGTTTTTTTATCGTATAAAATATATAAGTAAAAAAAGCAAATAATTTTTTATCTGCTTTTTTTGTTCTCTTTCTATACACATTTACTGCATAAGTCTTCTTCAATCCAATAACAACCCCCTGGGCATGCATTAAATTGAGTACATCCACAAACTCTGCACCTCCTATCGTCCGGATCAAAAATTTCATTTAATTCTTCTTGTTCCTTCTGATAGTTTTCAAATCTTTCTAAGTAGGAATCCAAATTAGGCATACTCTTTCCTCCATTAATAATTTTATTAGTTGATTAACTCTTTACTCTTAAACTGTAAGCCTTCCTGGTAACCAGAATGAAAAGCATCAAAGTTTTCAACATGGTGTGAGGTGTCTTTTCCTTTAACCAAGCCTAGCTTTGAGACTTCTTCATGGACTGCGACAGGCAACTGCAATGCAAGTTCGTAACCATTCGTAAGTACCTGGGCTTCAAATACTGAACTAAGAGCCGTCAAATACCCTTCGATATAGTCTTGTTTTAATTGCCATTTTCGTTTATATTTTCGCTTGATTTCCGGTTGTTTCATAAACTCTTTTGAGCAAAAGGCAACACTACCTTTTGCATATAAAAATGTAATTTCTGCAATCTCTACATCTGTTGTTAAACCTACGTAGTGTAATTCTATATCTGAAGAACTTTGATAGTAATTCTTCACACGAAAATTCTTTGCAATGATCCCAGCTAGTCTGTAGACCCATTTATGCGGTCTTCCTTTGTAAATCACTTTATCTATAACCTTTTCTTGCCTTTGGTGTTGCTGATAATGAAACACTTCTTCTTCATCAATTCCATAGGCTAGCATCAATTCCTGGGCCTTTGCTAAAGCTGTCATTGATTCTTCATCGTTCGCATCGTTCGCTAGTGCTAACAACCGTTGAATTTTATCTTTCCTTTTTTCATCCATTGGTATTCTCCTGGGTCTTACTATTCTTTAAAATTGGATCATCATCTGTGTTTCTTGGAAACCCACACACAACTCCTTCTAACGCTCGTTCCATTTTTGTTTGTTTTTCGGTTCTTTCCTTTTTACTTTCATGATATAACTTATTCAAATCAATTTTTTCGGCCATGTTTTACATCCTCTCTTTTATTAAATGTTTTTTGTTGCCTTGCTAAACTCAACCTTTTTGAATCTTCTGTATGGATTTTTTATTGTTTTTGATCAATGTATCAATCATGTTTTGCGTGATTGCATCCGGAATATACCCTTGCTTAATAAACAGCAGTTTTTCAAGATTGGCTCTGTACTTGTTGATTAATTTAACGTTATTTTTATCCACTTGATCGCCAGATCCAGAATGATACACTTTTTCTTTCAAGCGACGCTGCTCTTTTCTAAGCACACTAAGAGCAATCGTTAATTCAGACGTATTAAACGATTCAAGTTCTTTTATCGTCGTATATTGATAAAAGCAAGGATCTTCTATTATAATTAATTCCCGTATTTCCATACTCATTTCCCACCTTTCTTATAATTCCTTACGTTAGGCTTCAGCTGGGCCAAAAAGCCCAACTGATACCATAAAATGTATATTTTTTTATCTATGCAGTTCGTAAAAGACTGCCTAGTATTGGATCAAATTGAATCATTCCAAATTCTGAAAATGCAGGGTTCGTCGTATTAACTACATACACATATTGCCTATAAGATTCTAAATCCCTGTGACAGTAAAGCCAATCACTAGTATCGCGTCCAACGTAGAATAATGATAAAAATCTCTGGCCATCCGCTGTTTTATTTTCAGTTACATAGTACACCAGGAAGCCATACTTCTTTTCGACCGTCTTTATGATTGCCTCTATTTCTTCAGTGACTAAAATATTTTCACCTTGAAAATAATTGCTGGTGTAATGGCATTTCCCCGTTTCCATGAACTCATCAATGACAGAACTTGATAGGTCGGTAAGCATCATTCTATACCATGCTTCTTTTTTTAGAGTTTCGTTGGCCATTGTCGTATTACTTAATCTTCTCATTTGTATTCCTCCAAAAGCAATATTTTTTTTAATTCGTTACTGTTAGATAATTGTTCTATTCTATGAGTGGCAATGAATCCTTGCCATAACTCCATTGTTATGGCAGGAACCCATTGAATATTTTTCTAAGGTACGCTATACTTATTCATGACTATAAATAGTTAACGTCCTAGAAATCTTTTGTCTTCAGCAAAAGGTTTCTTTTTTTCTGCTTTCAGCTGCAGGATCTAATAACTTACTGATAAATTCCTTATCTGCATCTGTACAAGCCGGATAATAGTTAGAAATGAAGAATTCTCCATTTTCGTCAATTTCTAGTGCTACTTTTCGCAACCCTTTAACGAAATAGAATATTGGTTTTTTCTTCCACTGCGTCACTGCACCGCTTTCTATCAGCTCTTTTGTTCTCTCACTCACCACCTTGTTTTCATCAGCTTCCTTCATTTGTTCCAGGGTCGCAATTTTATTTTTTAGTTTCGTGATTACTGCGCCGAACGTTCTCGCTTTGATTGCTGGTTTTGTCTTGTTATAGGCTTTTGCTTTTTCGTTAGCCTTTTCAAGCTCTTTTAGTTCATTTTTAAAGTAATCAATGTTATTGACACTTGTTTTTGCGCCAACCGTCGCATAACTTGATTTACCGACCACATGAACGTCTTTGATTAGCTCGTTTTTTTCCTTAAAATCTTCTACCTTTTCCAGCATTTCCACTCTTTTTTCTTGTTTTTCTTGTTCCTTCAGTAATTTAATTGCACGATCATGATAGCCATTTACTTTCTTATAAATGTCCCCACGGCCAATAATGTTAGGCTGTCCAAAAGGGATACGGTCATGTTCCGCCCTGATTAAGTGGTGCATTTCTTCGCTTTCTCTTTTTAGTCGTTGCAATTTTCCTTGTGCTTGTTCAAGTCTAGTCATTTTTATTCGCTTCTTTCTGTTTTTTATTTTTTTCAAAACTCATTTTTTTTGAAGATTTAGGAAGGGGTGCTTCTTTTGAACTTCGTTGGTTCGGTATTTTTCTGTGGTCCTCTCCTTTCTTTGTTTGCTGTTATGATCCATTTCTTCAGTGAGTTTGAGGTTTTGGGTGCGCAGAGAACAGACATCAGACACAAAGAAAACACAAGGGCGAGCTTGCTCGTGCATTTTACCCTTGTGTTTTCGACTGGCTGTTGTATGATTCGCAAGTACACAAGGCCGGCTCACTGAAGAAATGATAACCGCAAGAAGGGGCCGAGTGACAGAAAAATGCCATAGAACCAACGCCTTTTTTCTGTAGCAGTGAAACTGCTTCAGAAAAAACTTAAATCTGCGGAACGCTTCCTTGTGGTCTCACAAGGAACAACTCGTGTCAATGTCCTTTTCCGTTAAGCGAGGAACGAGTAGGAAAAGAGAAACGTTCACCAGTCGGAACGAATGGGAATAGAACGTTTAATTGACTCGTGTTGAGTGCAGCAGAAAATCCATTGGTTTTGGAGCAAGGGCGACTGCACCGCCGCGGAACAATGGATTTTGTCCTAGATTTCGGTTAGGAATGCTAAGAACGGTCTTTTCTTAGCATTCCTAACGTTTAATCTTTAATGACCTTGACCCATTTGTCTACCGCTTGTTTCAATTCATCTGGTACCTTTTGTCGATTCTTCTTTCCTTGTAACTGAACAACCCTATTGTAGTTGTACTCTAATGTGAAATAAGATTTTTGAGGGTTCTTCTTCTCTCTTACGAAGATAATCGTTGTTTCTCCCTTTGCGTGTCTGCTTATATAGCTTGCTACGCAATGGTTTAGTGCTTTTCCTTCTTTTTTTATGTCGTTTGCTCGTTTAGGTAACACAAATGTGTACCCATCAATATCTCGTTCATACTTCCTTAGTTGTTTCAAACGTTCATTTATTTCTTTATCCCTTTTTTCATAGTTCAACTGATTAATTCTATCTACTGCACAATCGTGTGCGACTTCTAAATCTGGCGGTAACTGATTACGTTTGTTTATTTCTATTTTTAGGAGCGTTAACATATTGAGGTAGTCTTGATAATACTTAAATGACTTTCCTTGCTTTACTAACCAATTCTGAAACTTAACAGCGCCAATCTCATTTGGAAAATCGGATATGTCGCTCTTTAATACGTATTTTTCAATCCCTTTTACCATTGGTATGTTTAAGCTTTCAAATGTTTGTTTTAGCTGTATCTCTTTTAGACTATTGTCTGTATTCTTTAAAAATGTTTTGTACTTCCTTAAACAGTTCTTTGTAAGTATTCGCATGTCTACTGCACCACTCATAACATCATATGCTAATTTATGAGCATTTATTTTCTGAGCAAATTCTATCAAGGTTCTATATTTGTACGTGGTAGCTAAATTATCAACGTTTAATCGCTCTAAATTTAGATATTTCAACTCTGACACACGTTCTAAACGCTTTTTCCATTCATTAGGATATAAGGCTATGCCCATATTGTAACCATAATATACAGGTAAACATATCTTTCCAATCTTGATATGTTGATTATTTGAAAATATTTCAATACATTCTAGCTGTTCACGAAAACATTGCACTCCATTTTCATACTCTGAAATAACTTTGTAGGTCTGTACTTCAATTCGCTTACTTGTACTTAGTATAATCTGAAAACAACTGCTTGAATCATAAAAGGTCAATCGAGAGTTCTTTCTCAATTTTTTCTCAATTATCCAATCGTGTTTTCTTGTTGAAGAAACAATGGTTTCATTTTTATTTTTCCATACATATGTCCGAAAAGAAGAGTAGCACCATTCAAAGAACGCTCTTGGCGGTTGTAATTTATTCTCTACATAGTCAGTAGTATTCATTAAAAATCTTCCCCCTCAAACAAATCTATTTCGTTATTATTCTTGGTTTCTACTGGTGTTGGTCGCTGTATTTTTTGATTGATATAATCGCTTTTTATTGTCGCTTGTATTTTTGGCTTATCCGTTGGCAGTTCGTCAAGCGTATAATATTCTCTAACCCAGTTAAAAACAGTAATATGACTAGCCATTGCCCCGTTGCCATTACGTATTTCATAGGCCTTTTGAGTGCAGTAAGCTTCCGCCCCTTTCAATGTTCTATTTTCCTTTAAAATACCAACCAAAAGGTCTTTATCGGTTTGTTGGCATAGCCAGTCGTGAATGGCTTCTAGTCTATTGTTAGGTTCGGTTTCTAGTTCTTTTAACATCTTTTCCAGTGCTTGCTCTTGTATAGTCAATTGACTAGTTAAGTAAAAGCGTTCATAAGAAAGTCTGTCGCTAATTACTAGCCACTTGTATTTCGTCCCTTTATCTATCGTTTCATCAATGGTTAGATAAAGGGACGAGTAGTTACCGTCAGGGTCTTTAATCGCAACGGTTGCTTGTTCTGGTAGCTTTTCAAGATAAGAAAGTAATGTCACGACTGGATAAAGGGCTACTTCATAATTAGGATAGAAACATAAAAATTGAAAGTCGTTTCCGTTCTTTTCTATCTTGTCCTTTTTGAATGCTACACTTATATAGCCTTGTGTGTCGTCAAAAATAGTGGTTGCTAGATTTTGATTGTATTGTTTGAGTGCGTGTGTTAATTCTTTTACAGTTTGTATATTTTGAAAATCCATAACGTTCCCTCGTTTCTTTTGTTAGTCCAACCTCTTATGAATAAGAGGTTGGGGGAAATTCACTTGTCAAAGGTCATGAGATACGTTATACTTGAATTACAAATTTATTCAGGTATAACTACCAATTTTTTAGAAATCTTTTGTTAGTGGCAAAAGGTTTCTTTTTTTGTGCTTTTTTCGTGGATATAATTCAATACCTCTAAAATATCTTTTTCACCTCTTTCGTTGTTTTAAATGATAAATTCTGTTGTTTCGTGATTCTCTTCTGTTAAGATTATTTCTTGGTCGTAATACATGTTAGAAACTAATTCATGTGCTTGTTCTTCGCTTTCTGCATAAACATATACAGCTACCTCTAAGGTTTCAACAATTGTCACACAGTATTTTTTCTTTTTTTCAGCCATTCTTACACGTCCTTCCATTCAATGTGGTTCAACAAAAATGATAGTTGGTTTAAACGGTCATTGGCATTTTTTAAACAACCATAATTTAATAACAGCGTGACAGTATCATTTTCATTGATTGCTTGGCTTAATTTTTGGTATTCCAGTTGTGCCTTTTCTAGGTCAAGTTTTAATTGTAGCTCATTCATTTTAACCACCTCCTTTCAGGTTTTTGGGTTTTGAACAACCATTTTTGTTAGGCGTTTGAGGAAGTGAAGCTGGACGGTCAAAAATTCCTTTTCGTCAAACGGTGTAGTCTACCCCCTTTTTCGTTTTTGTTTAGGTTGTTCATTTTCGCCAGTGTGTTCGTGTCGCTCGCTGTGCCGTGGAAGGACCATAGACATAAAGAAAAAACAAGGGCGAGCTTGCTCGTTTATATACCCTTGTTTTTTCGACTGGCTGTGGTACTGTAGCAAACAGTGAGCAGCGCGTTACACACTGCAAAATGAACGGCCTGAAAACGAAAAAGGTCGCGTGACACTGTTCTGACATCAGAAAAGGGATTTTTGACCGGAACGCCCTTGACTTTGTTTTCTAGTAGGTATGAAATACCTACTAGAAATGTTAATCACTGCGGAACGCTTCCTTGTGATCCCACAAGGAACAACTCGTGTCAATGGCCTTTTCCGTTAAGCGAGGAACGAGTAGGAAAAGGAAACGTTCCCCAATCGAAACGAATGGGTAGAGAACGTTTAATTGACTCGTGTTGAGTGCAGCAGTTAATCCGTTGGTTTTGGAGCAAGGGCTACCGCACCGCCGCGGAACAACGGATTCATTCCCTTTTCCCGAACTAAAAAAGGCGCACGTCTATAATAGATTGTTGCGCCCTAGTCTTGCATGATTATTTTTTATTGTGTTAAAATTGCTTAGTACAATCGCATAATCAAAAAACACTACTATTCGTCTGGTCGTTTAGTAGTGTTTTTTATTGATTTGTAATATCTTTCCGATTCATCGAAATAATTCACTATGTGAGCCTATTCGGGCTAAAGTTAGGATCAATTTATCACCGTCAATTTTATAAATCAGTAACCAATCTGGTTCAATATGGCACTCTCGTGTACCTATATAATTTCCTGTTAGTGCATGGTCTTTATACTTTGGCGGCAATGTTTGCTGTTCTTGTAAAAGTACTAATACTTCTTTTAATTTCTCTAAATTCTTTCCTTGTTTCTTTGCTTTCTTAAAGTCTTTTTTGAATTGGTTCGTGTAAAATATTTCAAGCATTTAAATCCTCCATTAAATCCTCCACGGAAGAAAATCCACCATGAACATTTCCTTCTTTAATGTCTTTTAATGCTTGTAGAGTCTCTTTGTTTCCCTTATTAATCATAAAAGGAATTGCTTGCTCATTAATAGACTGTTTTAAGAAAATCGTAATTGCACTTGTCATATTTAACCCTAAATCATCAAATAATTGTTCTGCTTCTTCTTTTAAATTTTCATCAACATTTACATGTATAGGTTTCTTTTTTGTAGTAGCCACCTTTACCCCTCCTTTATGTATATAATTATAACACATTATGTTGTTAACAACAACATAATGTGTTATAATTTCTCGCCAAAAACTTTCAATAATTCATAGCGATTTCTTATTTATTTACTAAACCCCCGTTGTGTCACATAACCTGGTATGCTCCAGATTCCGAGTGACTCATTTTTAGCCTGTTCTTGGGCTTGCTCTAGTTCTGACAAATATTTAGTGTTAGGTTCTTTTATATAGGCCACACGTGCTAAACCTTCACTCACAAGTGTTTTTTGTAGTAATGTTCCATCTACAAAAATATAACCCAACGCTCGGCCGTAGCGATCTGTTTTATCGCCTTGATCATATTCAAAAGTAATTTCTGAAGCATTAGACAAAAGCTCTTTTGTACGTTTGCTAGCTTCCAATCCGAACGGCTGAACTTTTGTTTTCGGTTTCACAGTCTCGGGTGTGTCAATTAATAAAAACCGAACTTTTTGTTCTTTTCCGTCAATTTTTAATACTGTGGTATCGCCATCCACGTGCCTAACAAAATCAGCTGGTATACGTTGATCGTTTGAAATAGTTTGAGTAACATTTTCAGTAACTTCTTTTACACTATCCTGTGCTTTTTGTTCAAGACTTGCGCATCCTGATAATAAAAAAGTGGCTACTGCTGTAAGCAGCAGCCACTTTTTACCGATTAACTTTTTCATTTTCTCCCTCCTTCAGATAAATTTTAATGATAAGCAGGCGGTTCCATATCATCCATACCATAAAACGGTTCGGCGTTCGCCATTTCTGGCATTTGTTGTTTTTGTTCTCTATTTTGTACAGTTTCTTTTGATTCTAAAAATTCAAAGCCTGCTACGACTAATTCTGTAACATAATGCGTTTGTCCTTGTTGATCATCATAAGAACGTGATTGTAATTCACCATTTACTGCAATTAATGAACCTTTTTGCGTATATTTTGCTAACACCTCTGCAGGTTTCCCCCAGATTACACATTGAATAAAAGTCGTTTGGGCATTCCCGTCTTTATCAAGTCTTTCTCTTTTGCAAGCTAATGCAAAATTAGCAACGGCCTTCCCTGTTGACGTTACTCTTAGTTCTGAACTTTTTGTTAATCTTCCTACTGCACTTGTTTTAATCATTTTTGATTCCTTCTTTCTTTTTTATTTGGTCGTCCAAAGAGGTAAAACCTCTTTGGACGTAGAACCTAATTTTTTCCTAATGTAATTCAATTCCTATTTACGCTGTTAATGTCTTTTGTTTGACTTGTTCTTCTTTCACTACCTGCGAACCATACATATTGCGAATATCGCTCATATCGTATTTTTTCTTACTACGTTTTTTATATCCATCAGGGGCTAAATACCAGGACTTTTTGTTGTTGCTCCATTTCATATTTAAAGCTTTTAACTCTTCTTTATAAGGCTTTGTGTTCCCTGATACCCATAAGAATGCGCCTATCACTTCAATTGAAACATTTTCCATTTTTAGCGTTAACAACTTGTGTATGATTTCTTGCCATTCTTGCGGTGTTTCTGTCGTTTCTTTTTGGTAGTACTCACCTTCTTTATTTTTGTGTGTATTTTTAAGCTTATCGAACAACGCTTCATACTCGTTATTTATTTGCGCCATTTCTTTATCAGTACCGCCCATGTCAGGGTGGTACTTTAAAGCTAGCTTTTTATATACGCGTTTCAATTCTTCTAATGTCGTTACATCTTTGATAAATTTCATGCTAATCGCCCTTTCTGATTGTTGCTGAACAGCTAAGCTGCCCAGCGTTCCAATTTTTCAATTGATTTTTTATCATTTTCAAGGTCGGCTTTTGTGTACCATGCTGGTAACTCTTTATCAGAAAATAGACTGTAGATAAATTCTAAGATTTCCATGCTTTCTCTAGCTTTAACAGCTGATTCACATTGATTAACGTAATATCTTACATCTTGTCTAAGTCTATCGACATAAGAATAATGAAACGTTTTGTTTCCTTCTACCATTTTTTTAAATCTGTTTTTTTCTTTTGTTGTTAGCATTTTGCTTTCCTTCTTTCATTTTTTATATTCAAACAACCAATAAATAAATATGTTTTTGTCAACGCTTTTCCAACCAACCTTTTCGGTTGAGAGAGTGAGGCGCCGGGTGTTAGGGGTGCAACCCCTAAGGTTTGATTAGGCTCGTTTTTAGACGAAGGCCTGTTTGTTTGATTTCGCTTTTCAGTTTTCAAAGGTCAGAGGGGAAATTCTGGTTAGATTCCCTTTTCGTATATCGGTCGTTCGGCATAACCGACTAGAAAACATGTTCTGTCGGAGGACAAGGGTCGGCTTGCCGATGCCACTTGCCCTTGACCTCCGACAGGTTATGTTTTAGGTTATACTCGCCGAGTGACTGATATACGATTAGGGAATATTAGAAATTACACGGCTGTGAGAACTGATAAATCAAACACACTAGCCCTTCCTAAAAACGGGCCTAATTCAGACGCATGGTTTTTGCGTCTGAATCACTACGTCGGTTCTCCGACGTAGAAAAAAGAACGAAGCTTGACTTCGTTCTTTTCCTCTCTTAGGTGAGCGTATGCGAACTCAACCAATCTATTGGTGTTCTTCTGAAAGAAGAAAAGCTTGTTAATCATATTCTACGTGCTTTTTTACTTCATGTAAGCAGCTACTTAAAATTATCAAGTAGTTTATTAATACTTCAAATTTCTCGACATAAATTTCAGGAATAGTGACACAATACCTGTTAAAATTAACGCAGCGAATTTTTTCAAAATTTAAGTTAAAAGGTGTTCCATAGAAAATAGTAATTAACTTTTTTAAAGACAATAAGTCATTAATAAAAATTGGGACAGCTTCTTTAGAAATACCATATGTTCCATCATGATAAATAGTGATTTCTACATCTCCTAAAATACATAAATTTTCATTATCTAGCGTTAATCGAAAAGATCTTACAATTGTTTTTGCAAGTGTAACAGGTTGCCACCAAATGACATGCCATCGTCTTTTGCTTATGGGAATAAGTCCTGTTTCATCATCCAGACAGCCTAATTTTTTTAACTCTCTTTCGTAACCGGCTAGCTTCTTGTTGAATTCTTTCTCTATTCTTCTCATGAAACTCACTCCCAATTAATGAATTTATCTTTTTCTAGTAATCGTTTCAATTCACTTTCAAATTCTTCAGCTGAAAAAACATGCAATCGATCAAACACTTCTTTGTACTCGTCCCCTTCTTTGTCAATAAAATATTCTTTAAACATATCAAGTTCTTCTTTAATGATTGAACTAGGTGTTACATAAATTAAGCGTGCATCTTCATAATTTTTTAAATGTTTAATGTATTTCGGAAACACACCCTGACTATAACGTCGTTTTGTTTTTAGTGTTAATTCTATTTCAAATTGCCACTCTACTTCTCGTCCAATACTATCCAAAAACATAAAAATGAAGTCAGGAACAAAGTATTTTACGCCTTTTTGATTTTTCTTCTCGTCCTTTACTTCATATACTTTTCGACGTTCTGATACTACCGCCTTAAGGTGCGGGTGCTTATTACAAAGTTCCAACATTTTTATCAGATAATCATTAATTTGTAAGTGGTGTTGTAAATTGTATTCAGGAACTTTTGGCAAGGTGTAGTACCCACCAATGTAATTATGCCCTTCTTTTGTTAGGTAATAGAACGTGTGCATTCCATTTTTTGATCGGGCAATTAATCCATCTGTTTTTAATAAATTTAAGTGCTTATAAACTGTGCTTTCTGCTGATAACCGTTCAATTTGGAAAAAGTCAATTAATTGTTGAACTGAGATAACTCTTAATTCATGGAGTAGACATAAAATAATTAGCCTTGTTTTATCTTTCTTAGTGTAATCAATGTAATAGTTATATAGTAATGGTTTCAAAATATCACCGCATTTCTATAAAAAGTACAAATAGGCAAAGCCTATTTGTTTCATTGAAAAAGAGTTTCGGAACAACGTGTAGAAATTCTTTTTCAGCTTTTAAGTCCTCCAAGTTTTGGTGGAGGATTTAGGAGGTTGTTGCTTTGGGCGATAGTCCCTTCAAGGTTTGGTGAAGGGGCGTCTATCGCAAGGGGTAGTTGTTAATCTTTTGAACTTTATCTTTTGAACTTTTTTCTTTAATTTTTATTACTTCTATCACCTTACTCATTCTATTTTTTTACTCTATTCTGTTTGTCCTCGGCGCTTGGTATTTTTTTCGTAGTTGCAAAATTCCTGACCATTTTCGCTTAATGGGGGTTTTAACCCACGTTGAGCGAAAATGGTCAGGAATTTTGCAGGCGGAGAAAGCCTTTTATACCAAGCGCCGAGGACCGCTCTCCTAGATTTTTTATTCTATACCTACTCTATACTTACTCTACGCTTACTCTATGGCTACTCTCGTTTTTCATTTGCTATTTCTTCTAAATCTTACTATTATTTTTAAGCCAATTTAATGCGTTTCGCACGTAAACTTTCTGTGGTGGAAGGTTTACATTTTCTGCTGTACGATAAATAATAAACTCCCCTGTACGCAATTCTTTTATCTTGTTTGGACTAATTTTGAAGCGATCTACATTACGTTTGGTTCCTCTATCTCCTGACCAATCAGATTTTCCAACATCTGAATAGCCATCTTCTTGTTCCGTAACTGAAGTTACATCAATGTCTTGGTACGTTCCCATTGTTTCACTCCAATACTCGGCTTCACCTTTTTCGTTGGTCTTTCCAATGAACAAAGTATTAACATTTCCGACAAGTTGTTCCATTAATTTATCGCCTAATTTTGCAATATCTGCCATCGTTTGAGGGGTGAAAATACCGTAAACACCTGCACCTCTACCTTTATTTACCATATCAATAAACGTTTCATTTAGATAAGAAGCAGGTTCATCAAAAATCACAAGGACTTCACGTTTCACATTTTTTCGATACATTTCAGAAGCAAAATAATTTACGTCTCCGACTAACATTTGCGCTAAAGTGCGGATATATTCTTTGTAAATCAATCCATTGAACGATACGTAAACTAACTTTCGTTGATTGACAATTTCTTGCACATCGAGAACATTTTTTGCGTTTTTAGTATCAAATAATTTTCCTAACTCACTGTCCAATAACATGTTAATGTTTGTCTGTAATGCTTCTGATGTGGCATACAAATAAAACGGTGAATCTTTATGTTCATAACGAATAAATAATCGTTCGAACAATTTTTGTTTGATATTTTCTCCTGTTTCTTTGTCTGTTGGCAAATATCTTAGGTTTCGTTTTAGTAATAAATAGTACGAGTCTAAATCTAATGTTTCTGGATTAAGGACAATCGTTTCCGTTTCTTTTTGTGCTATTCCTAGTTGGGAAATGTTTCTAAATTTACTGTTCTTAATTTGTGAATCTTCCTCTTTTTCTTCTTTATCAAGGTCTGAATCAGGCAGTATCTCGCTTCCTTCTTTCACTGATTTTTTCTTAGGTTTTTGTATTTTCTTTTCTACTTCAATCTCAAATAGTTTGGGATTGTTTGGTAAAATCGCATCCGCAAATAAGTGTAAAACATTTCTCGGAAGTAAAAATCGTTGAACAAATGGTAGACTTCGTTCAACGGTTTCTGTCGTACGAGTGTCTCCAGATAAAGTAACCTTGGCTCCTTTAAACTCGTCTAACAATTGAATTGTTACTTGCAAAAGAGCTTTCGCTGCGCCTGAATAAAAGACACTTTCTGTTTCGGCTAAAGACACTAACTTATCTCGAATAGATATGTCATTTCCATGCTCTACTGGGTTGTATCTCATATCGCCATCATCCGTAAAAGCATGCACTTCTTTGTCATAAAATTTGGCAATTTCTCGCATACTTTCTAATGTATCTCGAGCGCCTTTTCCATCAATCAATATCACCGGAAAATTAAATTTGACTGCGTGTTGGACAAGTAATTGAAGTAACGTTGTTTTCCCTGAACCTGTCGTTGCGGGAACAAGAACATGCTGATTGAACTCTGAAAAGTTGATGATATACGGCAACCCGAACTCACTTGTACCAAGCAATAATTGATTGGATAGTTCTTTATACTTGTCAATATCAACCGTTTCTACTGCTTCTTCATACGCTTCTTCTTGTTCATCTGTGAAGCGTTGCGACTCTTCAAATTTATTTTTTTCTCGGTCTTTGTAGGCTTTTGATTCGGTTATTTTCTTCCGTTCGTCTTCCTTTGAAATCACTTTTCGTTTTGCCACAAATGAAGAAAATGCCAAAAAAATGGCTCCCATTCCACTTGACCCAATAAGTAAAGCGACTATTGTCTCCCAATTAAAACGCAGTGCTGTATGAAGAAGATTTAAGGGGAAAAGAAGATACGCAGACAGATACCCTCTGGGAATCCAGAGGATAAATGCAAAGACATTTATTACAAATAACACAGCTGAAAAACTAAGAAAGACAATACTATTTCGTTTCAAAAAACTCTCATAATCCATATCAAATACGTTTGCAGCCTTGTCTTTTTTATCAACCGCTAGACCAATTAGTAATGGAATACTGCCTAAAATCGCAAAAGGATATAAAAGAACTCCGACTAATCCAAAGACTAGTCGGAGTTGGTGGTAGCGAGTCATTTTTTGTTGTTCTTGCCCTATTGGCGGTTTCTTTGGTTGTAGCAACCCATTGTTAAACAAATTATTTCCTTGCACGAGGTTGTCTCACTCCTTTAGGTTTGTTTGTTATCTTCTGTGTACCAGGTTTCTTGCGTTCTCTGCGAACAACTGGTGGTTGTTTAGTTTTCTTTTCTTTCTTAATGATTGGCGTATTATGTCTATTCATACGTGTGATTGGCTCATTTACCTTGGATTGTACACGTTGTGGTGTAGAATGCGTTTGAGGTACATCAACTTGCGTTACTTGCTTCACTTGATCCATTTTTTTTCGTACTTCTGGACGTCGATAGGCAGGATTACTTCCCAACGTTCCACCACTCCGTTTGACCGTTTGGGCCGCTACTTTTGGTTGGATATTTTGACGAGTCGTTGGTTGTCCTGTTCGTCTTGGACTACGAGCAACCACTTGCTTTTTCATATCTTTTGGTTTATTTGTTGGTTGAAGTACTTTTTCTCCTTGTCGTTTCATAAGTGTTTGATGACCTGTTTCGCGTTTTTTACTTCGCTGTCCAGTACGCCGATTTTGATTTCTTAAAGCTGTTAAATTGGTTGATTCGTCGCTTTGATCATTAATTTTTTTAAGTGATTTCTGTTTTTTCAATCGATCTTTTTCATATTCTTTTTGACGAGCTGATTCTTGTTGCTGCCGTTTGAGTTGTTCTTCAGATTTCTGTTCTTGCATACGTCCTTTTTCGTGCGCTTGTCTTAATCCTTCTTGTGCTTTTTCGATAGCATTTGGCGCTTTATGTTGAGGCCTTGGCTTCAACTCACGGCGTAGTGCACTACGTTTTTCTTGTTCTTTATTTAATGGTCGTTGTTTTAAGCCAGTTTCTGCTTTACCATGTTTCCTTGCTTCTTCTTGACGTTTTTTAATAGCTGCTTTACGTTCTTCTTGTGCCTGTTTCCTGCGCTCCTTATTCTCTTGCTTTTGTTCTTTTGCCGCTCTACGCATATTAGCTTCTGTGCCAAAAGGATTTCCGATAAACCCGACACCATCAGAAAGTGAAACACGGCCCGTGACAAGATTAGCAAAGAATTTCCGGAAGACATACAAGCCAAGCGGTGTAAGAAGATAAATAAGTATCGTTAATATCTTCTGCCACACGTTTTCTGTCTGATTGCTTAATTGAAAACCTAGTGATAAGAAACTTGCAAAGAAAATAGTCGCAAAACCAACCATTCCCTTCATAAAAATAGTCATGCCAAAGGTTTTAAAGTAATTCGCAAAGACGTTGGTTTCAGTTAAAAAGAGTCCTGCGAACAACAATAACGGTAACAACGGCAATAGGAACAATTGAATGACAGCAATAATTAATCGTAAGAAACTTAACAGAAAATACACCACTGTTTGAATGAAGTTAACTACCAGGTAAAACAAACCATAAAAAGTATTGGTCCAGTTGTTATAATACATAATTGATCGGTTCTTTAAGTCTTTACTTTCGTAATTTACAACTTCTTCCATTAACTTATCATTTTCTTCGCTATTCATATCGTTGTCTAACAATAAGTTGATTCGATCATATTCTTTGTCTTTATACTTCACTGTTTTCTTACGGATTTTATTAACATCACTTGTTCCGTAGTTCATGAGCAAGTAAGGTTCATACACATTGGTGTAAAAAACACGTGAAGCAATTAAATTTCCTGCACTTTTTGCTCGTTGATCTGCAGATAATTTTTGCTCTACTTCATTTCCGTTCTTATCTTTTCCTTTCTCTGTCATTGGTACACTAACATCACCTAAGACCGGATTAATATTCACAAATGCAGTCTCAACTTCTTTATCTACACTAAACATCATATCAAACAAAGAATTGGACGTGTTGGCATCTTTTAGGACGGAAAGACCCGTAAAAATAAGAATCGTCATTAAAAAAATACCAAAAAACCGTTTGTATCGTTGTTGTCCAATAAATTTTACACCTAAAATAACAAAGACAAAGGCAATACCAATCGTTCCCGCAATGCCCAACATGTTAGTTGCTATGCTAGACGTTAGGTTCATAATCGGTTGCTTAATAGCAGTTATAATATCCATACTAAATAGTGTTTTTACCATAACTGCATTAAACTCTCCGAGTCCTTTTACCATTGACCAGACAAAAGTCTTTATTGTCGCAGAAGCATTTGTGATGGCTTCATTAAAACCCGTTACAGATTCTTTCTCTTTTTCTTTAGTCATTAACTCAAAAGCATTGTCTTTGTAAGTATCATAAATTGTATCTACATTAGTAGTTGGCTCTGTAACAATAACTTTATTTTCATCAGGTTTAGGTGCTGCATTAACAGATGTAGTTTGTGTAACAACAAAAAAACAGCCTACTAGAAACAGTAAGGCTGTTTTAATTAATAATTTCTTGTTCAAGGTATCACCTCTTATTTTTCTTTGACTTTTTCAAGAGATATTGTGTTTTTCCCATAATTAGCAGTTATTTTCCCATTCTTTTCTTTTACATCAGAAAATATATTTTTGCCTATATTACTTATATCTATAGTCAATTTTTCTTCCTTATCATTGTAACTGTATGTTCCGCTATAGCTTGACCCAGACTCTAATAAACTAACTTCTCCATCTTTATAAAAAGTGAATTGAGTTGACACACCAAAACCCGTTCCTTCCCATTTACCACCATCGGCAGTCAATATCTTTTTCATATCTGATCCACAACCTGACAACAATAACAAGCCGACTAAGGCAATAAAAGGTAGTACTTTTTTCATGCTCACTTCTCCTTTTTTATGATCCTTGTTCCATTGCCAACGCCATTTGAGTAGCTTCATCCTCTTTATTAGTAGACGAAACGGCCATTAACCAACTATCGAATAAAACATCAATTGCAATAGGCTGGCTACGCCCTCGATGGTCTTGGAATAAACAAGTCCCTGATTTTAGTTCATTAATTAACTGAATATTTGCTGGGTTCGTATCCATACCAAAAAATTCTAAAACTTTTTTCTGTGCTTCTTTTTGGTTTGGCCGGAACGCAAATTTATAAGACAATAGTTCTTTTTTATCTTCTTTATCATAATCCATAAACGCTTGTGTGACAAGGTATATATCGGTCATGTTCGCACGTCCTTGGCGTAAACTTCCTTCAATTAGAAAACGTCCTTGGGCCGTGTCTTCAAATCCTTTCGCTTCATCGAAAATAATCGCAGCATCTTCAGTTTTATCTGTAGAGAAGATCGTTGTCATTTTCATAATAACTTCCATAATTGACATGCCTGCGATTTGTTCATTGTTTAATCGTCCGCTGTCTATTTCCGCTTGTGTAGGGATTTTAAGCCCCTGGGTACCTAAGACATTGATTTGATTTTCAAAGCGAATAGGTTCACTGTAATCGTTCCCTAAAAGAATTTTACCTAACCCAACATTGTGGCCAGAGATTAAATTGGCTAATTTAGGGTCTTTTTCGCGAATAACCTCGATTACTTTCGTTAGGTGTTTTTTCCCTTTACCTTTCATCACCGCATTGACAGAATCTAAAATTAGCGTCTTCTTGTCACTTGCAGTGTGACTGTCTGTCGTAACTTCACCAAAATTTTCTAACACGTTTCGTGCGGTTTGAATAGCTTCTTCTCTTGGCAGAAATAGCAATGGATCTAACATTCCCCGATACTTTTCTTCACTTGATAACGAAACAAAGTTAATGCGTTGATACAAAGCTTTAAATTCTGGAATATGTCCGAATTTATCTAATGCTCGTTTGAAAAAAAGGACGGTTTCATTTTTAGGATCAATATAAAGTATTTTTTGTCCTAAAAACGTTAACCACAAGAAAATGTACTTAACAAGTACTGACTTTCCTTGCCCAGGTGGGCCAATGATTAGCGTATTCCCATTTGTATATTGTGCGCCTTCTATGGCTTTTTTAGTCAAGTTTGGGAAAAACCATACGATTTTGCTTGATAAAGAAAGTGCCTGTTGTACGGACTTGAATTTTTTAGCAGTTATGACACGACCTAGAGGCATGCCATAGCGGTTACCAATTTCTTTTTCTAAATCCATTCCAAGGTCCGCTACATAACCTGTTGAAACAACATGCTCATAGCTTTTAAATTGACTCTTAGCGCCAATTAAACACTGATTAAACAATGTTAATTGGTCGACTAGCGGACGATACAACTTGTAGTCTGTACCGTCCAAAACAAATTCGAGTTCTTTTATTTTCTCTTCTAATGCTTGTTTACTATCGGCTGAAAGTACAAACGTTGTCGTCATACGACACAATCGTCGTTCTTTACTACGTATCTTTTTACTTAGTTCGTGCAATCGCTCTTCACCAAATAAAATCACTTCGTCTTCGTCTAAAATACCGTCAACTTGTGTTTGCTCTTTGTCCTGTTCATAGATTCTTTTACGACGTTTGTGTACATCGCGTTTATCTTTATCTGGGTGGCGAAATGTAACCTTGACATGGGTTTCAATCGTGGTACTCAAACTATCCTGCAAGTTTTGTATAATCGCACTTCCAAACATACTCGTTGGCAAACTGATCAACGATAAAAAAGCAAGGTAATGTGTTTTATCCAATTGTTCAATAGTCATATATCCCGTGTTATTTTCAATAATCCCCTCCGTCATTTCTTCCGGAAGTAACGTTCGTTCAGGTAAACGGGTATTTGCACGGTGAAAGAAATAATAAAACAATCGACCTATGGTTCTTGGATCCATGCGTTCCACATTTTTAAAATTTGATAAGTCTTTGTAAATCTTGTTTTCTAATCCTTGATATGCGCGATAAAGTTGGCTAACTGGTACATGAACCCCTGTTAAAGCATTGATTGCCTTACGTCCAACTTCCTTGAACAATTCTATATACTCCATAGGATTAGCAACTTGTATAGGTGCGGTAAAACGAATGAACAAATACGTACTATATTTATTCATTTGGACTTCGTCTTTTAGAATATCACCCGCTTGTCGGAAATAGGTTTCTCCTAAATCCGCAAAGCTTCCCTTTACCAGGTTATCGATTGTCGCTTCAATCTGTTCGTCGAGATCAAAGTATTCTGGAATATTCATAAAATGGTAGTCGAACGTGTCTTGCTCGAATACGCCTTTTCCGTCCTCTATGTATTCCTTGAAAAAGTCTAAATTATTCAAAGGAAATACTTGGTGTGCAAGTTTATAACCTACCCACACGTCGTTAGAGGTTGTAAAAAGAAAATTATTCGTAATGGCTTCAATTGGAAAGTCTAAGCGCGGCTCTTTACTTTTTAATGGCACCTTATCAACTCCTTTCTTTGCAATCACTATTTTTTTACACTTGTACAAAAAAAAGACGAGTGATCTGTTCACTCGTCCTTTGTTGTTTATTCACTTATAAATCATTAAAACGGCAGGTCATTATCAGAAATATCCACTATGCTATTTTCTGGCGAAAATGGATCCAGAGGATCAGGTTTATCCGTTGACTGTTTATCAAACGTAGCTTTACCTGTAGCCTGTTCTTTTCGTTGCTCGTTTACTTCTCTTGATTCTAATAGTTGGAAGCTTTCTGTGACAACCTCAGTTACATAAATACGCTGGCCTTGTTGATTCTCATAGTTTCTTGTTTGAATGCGACCAGTTAAACCGATCAGAGTCCCTTTTGTTGCATAATTTGCTAATGACTCTGCAGCTTTCCGCCAAATAACACAGTTGATAAAATCTGCTTCCCTTTCATTGTTAGCATTGGTAAAGTTGCGATTAATGGCCAACGTAAATTGACCTACGGCTGTTCCACTTTGCGTATACCTTAAATCTGGGTCTTTGGTTAATCGTCCAACTAATGTAACGTTATTAATCAAGATATTTACCTCCTACTCATGTAGTTGTATTTTTTGTTACTACTTTTGTAAATAAGGCTTCTTTATGGTTTCTAACCATTATAGCATGCTTAGTCCATCCGTTCACTTATCCTATCTAAATAAACACGCCCATCATCACCAATTATTTCGGTTACTTTATCCTTTAAATATTTGCAATTACAACTTCTGTATTCTTTAATTAACTGCCCCAGTTCCCTTAAATTTTTTGCTTTAGCTTTGACGGATAAAGTAGCCTTATGACCTACTTTATTTAATTCATTAATGGTTATATAAAATGACGTGTTAACAAACAATTCTTTTAGCTTTTGTAAATCTTCTTCGCTCTCACAATCAAAAGATAAATCCTCGTTTGTAACAACATAAGTCCCGTTTGACCAAACTTCTATACATAAACTGTCGTCAACAGTATCGTTATACTTATTCTCGTATAATTCATACGATTTCAGAATCAAGTTTCTATACTTAACAGCTACATCCTCGGTGTAATCTTCTACAGTTCCTAAAGACTCTAAAAATTTTGTCACAGCTTCAATTCTTTTATCCACCTTCATCCCTCACAATCTCTTTGTAAACACTTTACTGTTATTTTCTAACTTTGTATTGGACTTTTTCTTTATGGAATTGGACAAGTAGCCCATGTTCATATCTTTTTTTCTTTTGATACAAGAAGTTTCCTCGACCAATTAGATAATCAAGAAAGCTCTTATTATCCCATTTTAAAGAAAAGAGCGTCCACACAAGGACGCCCACTCCTACTATAAGAATCAACCAAAAATTGGCAATAATTGTGGTAAAAAAATTGATTTTAGCGACAAATGAAATAATCGCGAATATCAATAAGAGAATAAGGATACCAATACCTACAAAAATTTGTTCCAATCGAATGCCGTTTGGCGCAAAAGGCAATGCTACCCCTTTGATACTGTAAATCTTGTGAGGTTGTTTAAATTCTCGTGTGTAATTATATTCCATCAAAATCGCCAACCTTTTATTGGGAAAATAAAGCCGGCATTTGGTTTGAAAATTAAGTCTTTCAACCAGGTACCAATTTTTTCAGCATCTTTTAACACTAAAACCAACGCGATTAAAATTAAGATTAAGCAGACTGTCGCAATTCCTCGTGCGGCCCCTTGTGTTGCAACCGCTACAACTAAGGATACCAGTCCTAAAATCACCAATAGTATAATCACCTGTGAGGAAATATTATTTGCTAAACCAGATAAATCAAACATATTCTTACACTCCATTCATTTTTTTAATAAAATAACTATCTTTTGTTGCTTCAATTTGTAATGAGAAGTTAGACGTTAGCGGACTTTTCCCTTCATAACTGAATTGGTAGGTTCCTCGAACATCATAGACCCCTTGTCCTGTTTCTCTTAGACTTGTAATATCTACTTTTTCTAGCGTCGCATGTTCTAGTCCTTTTACATTGGCAATTAGTCCTAACTTTTCATCATTTTTTACATATAATTCAAAGAAACGATTGGTAAATTCCGTTAGTTTTTTTGTTTCTTCTTCATTGACTTCTTTTCCTTTAGGTATAAAACGTTGCTCGTCATACACAACTTTGTTACTCTCACTTGTCTTCGCTAAATTCATTAACGTTGGTCTATCAAGTAACTTCAGTTCATTTTCTGCATAACTAACAGGCAAAATCACTTGCACTTGGCGCCATTCTTTCCCTTCAGTAAAACGGACATCATAGTACAAGCTGTAAAGTGATTCTTTATAATCAACTGTTTCTAATCGAATAAAGCGTACATTTCGTGCAACGCGGTCATCATTTGTCTTATCAAGACCTAAATCTTCTGCACGCAATCCAGCAGCTAAATAAGGGGTTATTTGCGCTTCCCAGTACTCTTTTCCTTCTAATTTTGAGGACACTGTAAATAAGCGATCCACAAGTTTCATTCCGTCATATTTCAATTGATCACTTGCAGCTACGCCTTTATTCACGCTTTCAATAATTTCCTCACGATTTACTTGCTTTTGCATCGCAAGCCTTGTAAGCGTGTTTAATCGTCCAAAACTCATTAATAAAAATAAGCTTATCAAGAAAAATAAAAGGAAAAACACCATTGAGTAAATACTTTTCGCCGAACGTGGCGAAAAACGAATGGTTCGAGAATTTTCTGGTTCTTTCTCTTTCTTCCTGAAGATTGCTCGGATTATTTGAACCACTGAAGAAACACGTGTCTCTTTCCTCACTTTTTCTTTCTGGGCTTGCTTCCCTGCTTGCGGATTGAATACAGCCTTTTTGTTACTCATCTTTTAAAATCCCGTAACGTTGAATTAACGATTGGGGGACTTTACTTTCTACGACAACCTCGTTTACCACCATGCCTGCACCTTCTAAAAAAGCTAATGCTTCTTTATAAGCGGTCTTAGACGTCTTGGTGGCCTTTTCTAATTCGTCGTAAAATATCCGAGCGCCTGTTTGATACTGCTTATTATGCACCCGCCATAAGATAAATAGCGCCGTTTGAATCGCTGGGCGTTCATAAGCATAATTTTTAGCAATACGTTCCGTATTTTCTACGGCTGTCTCCTTTTCATTCACATGATTTTCGTGCATTAATCTTCACTTCTTTCGTCGTTATTTTCAGCAATTAATTGCTGAATTTTTCTCGTATCTGTTCCTACGTATCTTCTTTTCGGTGTAACAAATGTTGGTACTTTTTCCAACGTATATGTCTTTATATAGTGACGGTTTTTAGGTTGATTTAAATTGATAAATACAATGTTGTTTTCGCCCTGGTCCTCTTCGTAAACCGTCGGATAGACCTTTTGACAATCAGCACACGTATCTTTGTAAAAAAATAAGACACGTGTTTCATTGTCTGCTAAAACTACGGCCGCTCGCTCCTTTTCCTGATTGAGCATTGCCTTTTCATTTTGTTTTACCATAAATAAAAAGAGGCTTATCCCCCCTAAAACAAGCATTAAACTAATAAGCGTTGTAATTCGTACTTTTTTACTGATTTTCCTCACCTAAATTCTCAATGGTTGTAAATTTCTTGCTTTCTTCATTGAAAGTTACCTTATAAATAAAATTTCCACGTTGCGCTTGGCTTCCTGCGATTCGAACTGAATATTCTAGCCGGACCAATGCTGTTTTTTCTTTTCCTGTATCTTTTTGTGTGGTTCGATAAATTTCAGGTGCCTTATCTAATTGAGAAACGGTCACAACACTAGGAACAACTTTATCTGCATCCCTTGGGAATACCCCGGATAGCCCTTGCTCTGTCGCATAAACAGTTGCTTTTTCTTTTCTTTTAGCGACTGTTTGTTCTTTATTGCTAGAATCATAGTCAAACACAAGTGAAAATAAGGCATTCACTGCTTTTGTTAATGGCTCATTAACAGGATCTTCTTTTTCATCCAATAATTGTTCAATTTTTCTCGATAAATCATTCAATTGTCCGTTTTTTTCTTCTAAAGTTTTCTTTAGGACTTGCTGCTCTTTCTCTTTTTGATTTTTTATTTGTGCATTTTCTTTTTTCTCATTGAAATAACCGCCTCCTAAAGTGGTCAGTAAAACAAGTAAAAGAACGATCACTAGTGGTTGTGCTTGCTTTAAACGCTCCCTCATTGCTACGCTCCCTTTCCTTGAATAAAATCAATTTGTTCAACCGTTGCTCTGTCTAATACTCGCCATGAACGCGTACCAGAGCCTTGATTAATAACATTTGCTTCACTCACAAGAATACTGCCGTCAGAATTGACATACTATAACGATAGGTAAGTCTTTGAAATAATCTCCAACTTTTCCCCCGTTCCACACCGTGCGTGCGACTTTCACCGCACACGGCGTTCCATCAAATTTATTTTGTAATCATTTAGCTTAATCTTTTAACTTTTTTAGAAAAGTGTTAATTGCTCATATTTGGGCATCTGTTCGCATAATGGAAGAATGATTGTTTTATTTACAAGCTTTCTAAGTTTATTTACTTTATTTACTTGTGAATCTGACAATTTATTCCAATAAATATACTCTCTTATTTTTACTTCATCGGTACAATGCACCAATTTATGCATTTCTTTTGAAAGTAAAATCAAATTTTTATATGAATCGTCTTTACTTTCTGACCATAGTTTCTTGTGGTGACAATGCATATCGTCAAGAAATAATTCGTTACCTGTAATAGCACACTTTCCTTTTTGCGCAATGAATAACGAAATTCGGTTATCATTATATTCAATGGTTGCTCTTTCATTAATAATTGGATGTTCTCGTAACCATTGGACTTTCCATTCTGCTACAGATTGTTGATTTTTGTGTACAAGTATACGACCTTCAGGCGTGTATTTATTAAGAGTTTTATTTCTCCCTTTGATTGTTTTTGTTCTTACAAATCCTATTGGAAGAATGGGATAGTTTACTAGATATTGAATTCTTTTTGATTCCATATAAGGTAGAATCCCTTTATCATGTCCCTTGTAATTTCCCTTTTTGGTCAATCCTTTATTTCTGAATCGGTTGTAAAAACTTCTATGCAGTTGTGACCCTATCGATTCAAAATCCTTGGATACATGTGTTGCCACGTTGTAATAATTATGAATGCCTATAACCATACTGTTGTATTTTTGGATTTCTCTAATAGTAGTGATTTTACTTTTCTTTCTTTGGATCCGTTTAATTTGATCCTTTAGTTGTCGTTTGATTCTCTTTCTTGCCTTTAGGGCAACGTGAGAGTAACAGACGAACCGATGGTTCTTTTTGACCATTTTCAATGTAATCCCTAAGAATTCACTACTTTTCTTTTTCAAGTTTGTTACTTTCGACTTTTCTTCTGAGATTGGTAGCCTTAATCGTTCTTTCAGCCACATTTTCGTGGCACGGAAGAGTCTTTCAGCCTCCTGTCGATTCTTACAAAACAACTTAAAATCATCTGCATACCTTACGATATACACTTCTTTTAGAGTCGTTGATGAACGAAGTTTTCTGTAATCATGTGATTTATGTCTTGTTCCCTTTGAGTTAAATTGTGGAACAAGCTCGCTACATTCTCGTTCTTCCCATTGCCTGGCAATCCACCAATCAAACTCGTTTAAACAAATATTTGATAAAAGTGGGGAGAGTATTCCTCCTTGGGGTGTTCCCTTAGTTGGAAATTTAATAGTGCCATCTGGTAGAACGATGGGTGCTTTTAACATTTTCCTGATAATAACTAAAAGCTGTTTATCTCGAATTCCTAATGTCCAAATTTGTCGCATTAGTTTCACATGATTCACTTCATCGAAAAATCCTTGAATATCAATATCTACTACATATTGCATATGACTTTTATTGATTCTATACATACAGTCAGCTATGGCGTTATCTGTAGACCTTAAGGGTCGAAATCCATAACTATGTTTATTAAACTTGGCTTCGCAAATTGGTTCTAATACTTGTAAAATACATTGCTGAGCGATTCTGTCCCAAATTGAAGGAATCCCTAAGGGTCTAGTTTTCCCGTTCGGTTTGGGAATTTCTACTCTTCTGACTTTTCTAGGTTTGTAGAAATTGAATCTATTTCGAACTTTTCCAATAAACTCTGATTGAGATAGTTTTTCAATGTCTTTTACGGTTACTCCATCGATTCCTTTTGTTGTGCTCCCTCCGTTCCTTTTTATGGTTCGGTAGGCTAACAAAATGTTATCTGTTGAGATAATTATCCCCATTAAATTCTTGAAAATTTTACCTTCATTACTTTTATTGAACAGTTCGTCATAAATTTCAATCATGCCATAATATTCTGCATATCTTAACTTATTATTTTTGGGCGTTTTTTCTAAAAGGTTTTGATTCATGGTTTATCACTCCTCTCGTCAGATTCGTGACCTTTTGAGTCTTACTAGAATCCATGAGTTGTGATTAAGTTTCTTACAAAATAAACTTGACTTGTGGCTGTTCCTCCAGTTTCATTACAAAACCTTCAACGGTCGTGCCACTACTCTCACTAGAATTATGGAAGGTTATGATTTCCCTTCCTACGCTTCCCAAGTTGTGCGACCTCCACGCTTCTAGCTTTCAACGTTCCCTTATTTTTATCTTATATCTGAACTTAGGTGCTAGCTATACTCCATCAACTCTGGGTTGTGCCTGTAACACAACAAGGAATTTCATATCGTAGATTCTTACTCTTCCTCAAGTTGATACAACTTTTATTGTTATACGCATTTCTACGTACTGGCGTTCGGAGCGTACATTCACTGGTTCGTCAGACCTTTTCAGTCATTCTCACCCTATTCAGTTTTTTCCGACCCCCGACCTATCAGATACATACCTTACCGCTAAGGCACTTTCGTTTACCTTCTCTATTTCACGTAGAGATTTCCGTACGGTATCTTTCAGCCGACTTTACCGAGCTTCACACCTTTATCTTTTGCACGAGATAAACGCATGTCGGAGATTAGGGGAATCGTTTCAGGGCGTTACCCCATCATTCCAATTCTCAAAATAAGAGTTCTCCATTCTCTATAACTTGATTTATTGCTAAATCTATTATTCGAGAACGTGCTTAATCTTTTCAATTAAGAACGTTTCGCACCTACAACTGCCACATGCCCATAGGGCGGTGCAGAACCTCCTATGCCACCTTGCATACTAGCTGCCCAACCAACACTTGGTTTTCCTTTTATTACTGTGTACCCTTTCGCACGAGCAGAATTAGCCCAACCTGCGCCATTTCCGCCATCACCTGAAAACCATTCAATTGGTTTGCCAATTTGCGCCATACGATTATAGGCGTACCACGTACATTGTCCAAAAGGATAGTTATTTCCAGCGTAATCATTCGAATCGATAGGCGGAAGTGTTAACTTTCCTTTATAAGCACTTGGTACTTCTAATGATGGGGCAGTATTTTGTCCTGTAACTTGATCGGATGTATCTGAAGTAACAACGCAATCAGAATTTTTACCAGATTTTTCGTTTGTGATTGGCGATTTTCCGGGAATATTTGGGACAAGTTCGCTCTTTTTAAACGGTGCATTACCATATTTCTGTATTGCTTCTTGGTCCAACCATTGAAACTGTTTGCCTAAGCTGTTGTATGTGGCCTGTAACTTCATGAGGTAAGCAGGGTCTGTAGCCCATCCTCCTGAATAAATAGCTGATAAAGTACTTAATCCGTCAGTATTATTGATAGCGCCTGTATACAGTGTCTGGTGTGCCATAAATTCTGCTTTTCCAACAATTCCAGCATTGTAGTCTTTAAACCAGGTATATGCCCCACCAGTGCCATCACCGACGTTTGACCCTGGCTTTGTACCAGAAATATCAACAGAATCTTGGCCGAATGTTGCTAAAGTTACAGGAAAATCTTCTTTTTTTGACGTTTTAACACCGCCCATATTGTGTGCCTGCCAAAATGACGTCCCCGATGGATTAGTAAAATTAAACCCATTTTCTACCATCGTTTGAGAAATACTAGCAGACGGTAAAAAGCCACCTGCTTTCCATGATAAAAGGTAAGCATCTTTATGGCTTTTTACAAACTGCTCGATCGATTTAGGTGTATCTGTCGCATCAGTTGGATTATTTATACTTGGCTGAATACAATCATTTTTTGAAGTATCTGACGTACTCGTTAATAATAAAAGAAAAAAAAGTAAGCCTCCAAAGACTAAAAATATAGGCAAGAAAAAAGAGAGAAGCCCAAAGACAATTCTTTTCTTATTCATGGTACGCTCCTATCTATACGCTAGCTTATACTTTAGCTTTGCGTTTTTTAAAGATGACAAACCCAGATACTACAGACAAGATACCGCCTGCGGCAGATAAAAAGATATTCATTTCTTCACCTGTGTATGGTAAAACCTTCATTTTACCGTCCTTACCTTTTACTTCTACATTTCCGCTAGGCAATACTTTGTAACTTGATTGAATAGGTTTTAACCCTTCTGCTGTTTGTGTAAGTGGAACACCTTTTTCTACAGCTACAATGTTTTCTCCGTCTGTAGTTGTAATAGGTGTTGTTACACTAGGCACGTGCGTGATTTCTGCCAAATTACTTGTTTCAATAGGGACTGTTGGCTGTTGTGTACCATTTCCAGCGTGATTTAATTCCCCTGTTGGCGTTACAACAACGTCGATTGGCTTGCTTGGTTCTGCTGGTTGTACTGGTTTTTCAGGTTCTGTTGGTTTAGTTGGTGTCACAGGTTTTTCGGGTTCTGCTGGTTTGCTTGGTGTAACTGGTTTTTCAGGTTCTACTGGTTTACTTGGCTCCGTTGGTTGTTCTGGTTCACTTGGCTCTGTAGGAGTTGTAGGTTCTGTTGGTGTTGTCGGTTCCGTTGGCTCTACTGGTTTTTCAGGTTCTGTTGGTGTTGTCGGCTCTGTCGGTTCTGTTGGCTCCGTTGGTGTAATAGGTGGCTCTACAGGGTCTACAGGTGGCTCAATTGGCGGTGTTGGATCTGTTGGCTTTTCTGGTGTACTTGGTTCTGTTGGTACTTCAATGGGCGGTGTCGTAGTATCATCAGGGATAATTTCTTGTGCAAAAGCAGAAATTTCACTTCCCCCAAATAGTAGTGTGGCACTAAATAAACTAGCAAAAAGAATTTTTTTCATCATTATTTCCTCCATTTTAATTTTAATTTGTAAGTTCAAAATCTTCTTCTGTCGGTCGTTCCATTACGACCAATTGTTCTTTTGTTTCTTCAGCTGTAAACGTAATTTTCTTTGTCGATTGCTCGTCTTTTTCATTGATTAATACAACAATGAACGCTATCGTCCATTGTTTGTCTTTCTTCTTTACTTCCCAGGGAAACATACTTCTCGCTCGGCTTTTCTCCGATAAAAAATCAGATAAGGTTTCTTTTTTTACAAACTTTTTTAAAACTGCTTGTCTGGTTTTGGCATCTGTTTTTCCTGAATAGTAATTAGTTAGAAAGAATCGAGTAAATGTTTCTACTTTATTTTGCTCATTGACTTGTTCTGTTAAGGTATTGAGTTCTTTTTTCACCTCTAATTCTTTTTCTTGATAAGGTGTAGAATTGGTTTTCCCTAATAAAAAACCACTCATAAGTAGAATCAATCCAATAAGTGTGATAAGACTAACGGACAAAAAAACTTTTTTCTTCACTGGTTTTGTATCAATAGTTGCCTTCTTTTCTGTACTTTTTTTGTTACTTTTAGCTCGTTGCTTCTTTGGCAACGATTGATTAACTAACTGTAAGAAGTTTTTTACTTCTATTGGATCAAGCGTTGGATCATTTGTGACTGGTTCAAGTAATACGTCTAACATATCCTTTTGTTTGACCGGTAATAAAAGTTCCGCTTCTAAAATAGGTAGTTCTTGTTCTTTTCCTGTATATAAAAAATAGGCTATCGTGCCTCCTTGTTTTGTGGCCAAAACTTCTTGATTGGCTTGTTCAAGTAACAAAAGACCTTGAACGAGCGAAAATCGTTGATGGACAGGTAGAGCTATTTTTTCTGCTTGTGTTGCTTCTAAATCAAAAGAGATATACATAAACTCACCCTTACATAGGTTCTAAAATTTCAGTGAATACCACTTTTAACGGGGTGTTCTTGGAAAATTTAATTCGATATTCTGTATCTTCCAAGGATAAAATGTAATTTTCACTGTCTTCTTGATAATAGGTGTACTCATTTCCTTTAACATTGAAATGGTTCTGTATTGCTTTGTGCTGTTTCATTTCAATCAATTTAGGTAACGTGGCTAGCTGATAACCTCCAACTATTCCTATCCCTAAAATAAAAAGTCCTGATAAAATAATCATTTTTTCCCTCCTATATTTTTGTGTTAGGCATCATTTTTTTTATTATTGCTTCCTTTCAATAACCCATTTTAAAAGAAATCCCAATCGTCTAAGTGTCGTTGGTCTTCTGGCATATTTGCTAATTCTTTCCAATAAGCATCTTCTAAAACGTCTAACATGAATCGTTTTATTTCTTGTTGTTTTTCCTCTAGTTCTCATACATTACGTATGTCATTCGTATTTAAAGACCGCTTGTTTATTTGCACGTTGATTATTTCTTTTAATTGGAAATATACTCGTTCTAACTCTTTTAGTGTTTGTTTCTTGAAAGACGTATCATAAAAACAGCGTTTTAGTGTGATTTTTTGTGTTTCTTTGTCTAACCAAACATCCACAAATTCCAACGAATTTAGCCTATTTAATAGACTGTAGGCAGAAAATCCAAGCAAACAACTTAGAACAAAAGATACATACATTGGCTTTTCTTTCTCCTTTACTTATGCTTTTAACGTTTCGCCGAAAATCTCTTCAAATACTCCTCTGTTAATAGGTGTTTTGATAAAAAAGACAGGCACATTGATTCTGCCTAAATTTGGTTTCACATAGATACTTTTTTCTGGATATACTTCTAATGCCAAAGATTTTCCATTTTTAATAATATTCAACGTGGTGATCTCTTGAATGTTTTCTTCGGTAATTTGTTTGTTGTACCACATTTCCATTGCACGTGTATTTTTCAATCGAACTTTAACTAACTTACCTGTGTTTCCTCTCCACTGTAAGGTCAAATCTTTTTCTTGGATGGCAATTTCTTTCATCCCCTTTGCCTCTCTTTCTACTACTGCTTCCAATTTTTCCCCTCCATAGCTAAAAAAAGAAGGACAAGCAATTCGTCCTTCTTTTCGTCTTCAATTATTTTGTTTCTTTTCTACGTTTAAAGCCTAAGCCTGCTAAGCCAAGCATTGCGGCTAAACTACCAGCTACCGTTAATAAGACATTTTGTTTTTCGCCTGTTTGCGGCAATTCTGGCACCACACTTGCCTTTTCTACCACTAATGGCTCTACTGGTGCTTGCGGTGTTTTTGGTGTTGGTGGTACAATCACTGTTTTTTCTGGTGGCGTTTGTGGTTTTTCTGGCGTATGCGTCACTACCGTATTAGTTTTAATCTTCTCATTGTTGAAAGATTCTTCGATTGTGTTGTAAACGTCTCCTGCCGCAATTCGTTCTACACCAATGAACGCTTTCCATGAGTGTGCAACGTTTTTGTTTTCTTTTAGATTCATCGCATCTAAAAAGGCTTGACTGGCTGTGATTTTCACTACCCCTTGTTCAAAGGTCATCGTGAATAGTTTCGAAATGTCGTCCCCTTTATTCACTTTGGTTCCGTCTGCTAAGACAAACGTAGAATTGGCAAACACAGACCATTGGCCACTAAATTTGTCATGTTTGACGTCTAGTTTATCGCTAATCGACCATTCTTCCACAATACCAGCGTATTCTGCAGGAATGTCACTACTTGTAAATTCATAGAAGAATTTCTCCCCTAATTTGATTGTGGCACCATTTTGACTTTGTTTATCACCGACTTTAATAACCACGTCTTTTTTAGGGTTCACTTTTGGAATATGGTTGACAACGGTATTGGTTTTAATTCGTTGACCAAATGTATTTTGTTCCGCTGAATTATACACATCACCAGAAACATTGGCTTTAACTTTTGTTGGTAAAGTTACACGTAATTCTTGCCCACCATGCGCCAAAATAAAGGCTTGTGGGTCTTTGGCAGAAATCGTCACCGTGCCTTTGGCATCATCCCAAGAGATCGTGAACTGGTTCGTAATGTCTTCCCCTTTAGAATCTTTGACACGAAGTAAGTCTTTGATTGGTGTCACCTTCGTTTCATCGTAATCATCGAAGAAAGAAACGCCTGTCGCAAGATCGACTGTATCAAAGGCAAAGTCCTTATCGTACCCTTTTAAGTCCCAAGTCATTTCATAAGAAAGAACATCACCACGAGCCACTTTTCCATGATTAATGTCTTCCCCTTTTTTGTTATGAACGGCTTTAGTTGGTTTTGGATCATCAGGCGTATGCGTCACCACCGTATTAGAACGAACAAACTCTTTGTTGTAGTTTTCTGTTTGCGTATTTTCTACGTCACCTGTTTTGATCCGTTCGACTTCCAGATACACAGACCAAGCTTGTTTGCCTACTTTATTGCTTCCTTCATTTAACGCTGCCAATAATGCTTGATTCATTGTAAACGTCAAGTCTTTATTGTCTTTGTTTTCTAAAAGAATGTAGGCAGAAATATCTGTTCCTGCTTTTAACGTTTTATCCCCTACTTTAAGGTCATAATTCGTAATAGCGTGCCATTTCCCTGTGAAACGATCATGGGTCGTGTCCAAGACATCATTCATACCCCATTCTTCGGTAATTCCACCATAGTTAGCTGGACGTTCGGAAGATTTCACTTCATAATAAATTTTTGTCTGTAACGGAATATCTTTGTCATGTAGAGAAACACTGCCAACTGTACCGTTTTTATCTGCTTTTACATCTTTGGAAGGATTACTACCCGGCACATGGTTAATCACTGTATTTGTTACCGTTTCACCATCGTTTGTTAATTGAACAGCTGTATTTTCAAAATCACCTTCTACATTTTTCACTACAAACGGTAAGACAAGTAAATATTTATACCCCATTGCTAAAACAACAGAGCCGTCTGCGTTGGTTTGCATCATTGCTGTAACGGTGTTTTGGTCTAAATGAAGGTCATAAGAAGCGGTCACGTCTTTAGCTTTTCCTGAATTAATTGCTGCAGCAACAGCTTTTAAGTCTTTTTCGTTTAGACTTGCGTCTGCTTGATAAACTTTCACTTTGGATAAATCAATCGTCACTTTTTCTGCATCAAAGGTATCTCGAATCCCTTGTTTGGTTACTGTTTTTGGATCTACTTTGGCAAGTTCTGTCGTATCCCCTGTCACAATGTATTGTAAAGAGTCGCCACGTTTCACATTTAAATCATTGATATTTTTCTGACCATCAGTGACTTCTTTATTCGGAACAAGAACAGGAACGACATTGGCTTTGTATCGATTGAATTCAATTGTTGCTTTTTCTGGCTGCTTAAAACGTCCTTTTTCTTGATAAGGCGTAATTGATTTTGCATTTAAGTTGGTACTAAAAGCAAACCATTGCGCACTAGATACAGGCACATTGCTTTTTCCTTTTGTTGTCATACCAAAAGAAAAGGAAATACGCCCATTGGCTAGACCTACACCTGAACCAAAGTACGCATTCTTGTGCCCTACAGCATCCCAATCACTATTTTTTAGTTTTGAAGGTCCTGTGCCATAGTCAATATCTTCTGGTGAGTAAAATTTTCCATCCGCTTGTTTTTTCACATACGAACCATTAATGTATTTGAACGCATTGTTCGCCCCAAAATCAGACACAAATTCCGCATGGCCGCCTTTATTCGTTAAACTTGAATTTAAAGAAGACAGCGCATACGCAAATGGACTAGCTTTATCTGGTAGTACTTCTTTCCCTGATGCATCAAAGAACTTAATCGTTAAGCGTGTTTTTATCTCCTTACCGTTAGCTCTGCTTGTGCCAATAAAAGCTGTGATAATCGGATCATTTGAAAACACCGCATTCAACGTTCCGCTTTTACTCGAGGAGGACTGAAGTTCATAAACAAATTCCGCTTTTGTAATTTTACGTCCTAAATAACTAGCATTTAGGCCTGTGTAGGTCACTGTCACGGGTTTATTTTTTTCTAAAAGAACCGCATACCCACCATTAGACCCAAGATTTACTTCTTTTATAAAGGAATTCTTGAAGTTACCAGTAGCTTTTCCGGCCATATCTTTCCGTAATTTTGTAAAGATATCTTTTGAATCCCCTGCATTCACTTTATTAAAATCAGCTGCTTTGATAAATTTTCCACCTGTAATCGACGAAATTTTCGTGTCTTTCGTCACAACCGATTGATCAAACACTAGGTTTTTACTAACAGGTTCTTTCACATACCCGTTTTCATTTTTATGTTTGTTATATTCAGCGACTTCTTTCTCGTAGCGCTCTTTTTCCGCTTTGTTTTTTGCCGCAATTTCTGCATTTTCTTTGGCAATTTTTTCATTTTTGGCTTTTAATTCAGCTGCTTGTTGGGCAATCTTTTTCGCTTGTTCTTTTTGTAGTTGGTCTACTTCTTTTTCTTTTGCAGCTAAATCTTTAGAAGAAACGTTGCCTAAGTCTTCTGCTGGCTTTTCAACGATAGTAATGTTTGGATCTTTTTGAGCTTCCGCTACTACTTGATCCAATTCAGGTGTGGTAAATTCTTTTGGGATTGTTGTTGCTTGATTGCCACTAGCTGTTGGATTCGCTATTTCTGTTGGCTTACCAATGGGTTCTGCAGGTTGCGCTTCTCCTATGGTTTTATCCGAAACTGTGGTATTATTTTCTACAACTGGAGTATTTTCAGTTGTTACTTCCGAAGACACTACTTCTTCTACTTTGGTCGGTTGAGAAGTAGTGTCTTTTTGTACTGCTGCTTCTTCAGATACTGCCGTCTTAGGTGTTGTACTACCTGCCTGCGGATCAGGATTATCGGGTTGAACCGATGTTGTTTCTAGTTTCGTATCTAATTCCGCGGCTTGCACATCATCAGTAGCTAATCCTACAACTCCTAACACACCTAGAAAAAGGATAGGGGCAGTTACCCAGCGTTTCTTAGCTTTGTACGTTTTAAAACGTTTTTTTACTTCTGTCTGTTGATTCATGTATTATTCTCCTCATAAAATATATTTTTTAACACGTTTCTTTTTTTCTTATAAATAACGATTTATTCCACATGGTGCACGTACACAAGCCATTCTTTTTCCTCCTTTCCTTTTGACAAATATTTTTCTTTATGATATAAAATAAGTAAGATGTTTCAAATTCTTTAGGAATGGTCGTTGATTTATTAGCGTCATTTTCAGCTGGTGCAACTTCAGTTGGCTGCCCTAGAGGTTTATTAGTTGTTTCAGGACTGACTACGGGTTGTTCTACTTCTGGTTGTTGCACGTTTGTGGTATCATTTGGGGTAGCTGAACTCTGTTCAGCTCCATTTTTTTCAGACGCTACTTCTTCTACTTTGGTCGGTTGAGAAGTAGTGTCTTTTTGTACTGTTGCTTCTTCAGACACTGCTGTCTTAGGTGTTGTACTACCTACCTGCAGATCGGGATTATCAGGTTGCACCGTCGTTATTTCTGGTTGCGTATCTAATTCTGCGGCTTGTACATTATCAGTAGCTAATCCTACAACTCCTAACACACCTATAAAAAGAATAGGAGCAGTTACCCAGCGTTTCTTAGCTTTATATGTTTTAAAACGTTTCTTTACTTCTGTTTGTTGCTTCATGTATCATTCTCCTCGTAAACTATATTTTTTAATTCCTATTATTCTTTTCTTTACAAACAACGATTTCTCCGACATGGCGCACGTACACAAGTCATACTTTTTCCTCCTCTCTTTTTTATAGATGTATTACTTTATTTCATTCCACATTCTCCTATTCATTGGTATTTTTTCTTGATAAGTAACCCTTTTCATGGTATAAATAATTTATTCCCAGATTAATAGTAATTTTATGTCTGTGGCTACCTAGTTATCATTGCTGGGTAGCCTCTCTATATATAAAAGAGGAGCGAGAAAATACTCGCTCCTCTATTTTTCCTACTTAAAATCGATAATCTCAATACCTAAAATATAATCTTTCAAACATTTCCACTCATCTTCAATAAACAGTTCATCTTCATTATTTTTTAAAGTCATTGCGAACCATTCTTCGCCATCATCACCTGCACCAAGCAATCTAAAATTGATTGGGTTTTCTTTAAATTTTTTGTCGTATAAATCGTCTACCTCTAATTCTAGTATGTCTAACCCTTTACAGTTACCACCCTTTACAAAGGTAACATATCCTTTGTAGTCCCATCGTTGGAAACTCACCTTGATTGTATGCAAGCCCCATCGGATATTTGGATCATAATTTTTCATTGTTATTCCTCCTATTATTCTTTTTCTCTCGTAGCAAAGCTACTTACTGGCGTGGTAGGAGTCGAACCTACCTCTTATCTTCCTTCATGTCCGTTGCATCCCAGATGCTACACGCCAACCTAAAAGGAGCGACCTCTCAGTTTCCTGTTTTTTTGAGATTGCCATTCTTTTTGCGGTAGGCTTATGAATGGTATAAGAGCTGTTGCTTGCCACACTACCGCTCAATCTCTATACGGTTTTCGCTAACCGGCAGTCGGGATCATTTACCGTAAACCCTACTTGCTGTCAAGGATTCGCACCTTGCATAATCAAATAAAACAATAAGGGGATTCTACTGCTTTATTTTAAGCGACTTCTATTCCGCCACAGCAATGTCATTTCTCCAATAAAAAAAGAACCAAAAATATCTTCGATTCTCTTGAATAGATATTGCTTAATTAAACAATACGGGTAGGATAGAATATAAATTTGTTCTAGTGCTTCGTGAGAACAAAATATGGAAACAAGGTTTATCTTCTTTGCCAATGTTTTCTCCTTTCATGTCATGTATTTAAAATAAAAAGGAGCGAAAATTTCGCTCCTCACCTATTATACTTTTAACTATTTTTCCGTCTTTTGTTCTTGAAACTGATCGCACCTACTGCCATGAATAATCCAAAAATAGTCAACCAGATACTTTGTTGTTCTCCTGTATGTGGTAAGGATTCTTGGGCTTTTGCTACTTGTTTCGTCTTACGAGGTTCTGAATGTGTTAGTGTTTGTGCTTTTGGCTGTTCTTTTTGTTTAGAAAAAGATAACTGTTGGAGACCAGGTGTTTTATCTGCTGAAGTAGCACTTGCTACTAACATTTGTTGTTGCTTTGCTTCTCGTTCAAGACGTTGTTGCTCTTTTGCTACTTGATCTTGCAACGCTTCTTGTCGGCGCTGTTCGGCTTGTTGTGCCTCTAAGTCTCTTAATATGCCTTGGTACTGCTGTAGCTCTAACTTCGCATTAGAAAGGTCTTCTTGTGCTTGTGTATAAGCAAGTGTAGCAACGGCTTGTTGTTCTTTGAGTTCCTCCAATGATTTCAGAGAATTTTCATAGGCTTCTTGTGCTTGGACCACTGCCGCTTCTGCTTTGTTTAACTCGTTTAATGCTTTTTCGTATGTTGGTTGAGCATTTTCTAAACGAGACAATGAACGTGTACTTGTTTTAAGCGCAACTTGTTTTTGATTTAAATTTTCTTTTGCTAAATTCAATACTTCCTTCAAACTATCCAATGTGTTTTCTTCTGCTTTTTGGGCTTCTTGTTTTTCTTTCAGCACTTTAGCAGACGTTTGTTCTATCGCTTGTGCTTCCGCAACGTTTGTTTTCGCTTTTTCTAAAACAGCAGCTCGATTCTGAATTAACTCATTGATTGTTGCCAATTGATCTTTTGTTTGTTGCAGGCTTTTTTCTGCCGTTGCAGTTTGTCGTACTTTTTCTTCATAGTTTGTCGTACTCTTAATCGCAACTGCTTGAAGATTAGCCAGTGTCGCTTTATGAACAGATAGTTCTTTTTCTGCTGTTGCTTGTGTTGTTTTGGCTGTATTTAAGGCTTGCTGACTTGCACTTCTTGCTTGTTGTGCGTCTGATTCTGCTTGTTGTGCGGTAGCTAATTTTTCTTGATTGGTCGCTACTTCTTTTTGAAGGGTTTCTTTACTCTTAAAGACTGGTGCAGTGCCTTCTTCATAGGTATTTGCTTCAACTAATTTTGATTGATTATAGCTAATGATATGGATTTTTGCTGAGATATCATTTAAATCTCCTGAAATAGAAACTGCCATGTTTGTTTCATTTGCATCTAATAAAGAATCTAAATGGGAATAGCCAGAATGTCCATCGTTCATCAACATGCTTACAAGTGCATTTCGAGCAGCTTTTTCAAAGTCATACATAGAAACTTTACCTTCTTGTGTCGTAAATCGTCCCATACTTAGGTTTTCATAAAAGTTTTGTCCTGGAAATTCTTTAAAACCATTTTCTTTTGCTGCACGATTGATCGCATTTACGTCATGATCAAATTCTTTGGGATTATCATATTTTGCTACATCCCAAGCAAATTTCATAGCTTGGTTAGAAATCTTCAACTTTTGTAACCCAAGCTTTTCGCGAACATCATTGATAAGTCCTACAACGTAATCGCTCATTTGTTGCTTTTGTTTTTCGGTAGGATTTTTGACATTGATCATTTCCGTTACTTTTGCCGCATCTGCTTGATTTTCAGGAAAAACTTTATTTAATGCTAATGCTTCTTTTTCCATTGCTTGCTTTTCTTGTTCAGTTAATTTTTTGTAATAATCAGGTGTGAAGTTAGCAGGTAAGTTAAGTCCTTTATGCCCCTTTAACTCTTCTTTTGAGCTATCTAAAGTATTCTGCGCTTGCTTTGTTGCTGCTTGCTTGTCTTTCAACGCATTCTCTTTCGCAGTTAAGTCTGCCTGTTTCGCAGCTGTATCTGCTTTTGCGTCTGCTACTTTCTCTTGACTAGTTGTCACAACAGTTTGTTGGTCTGCGACTGCTTGATCGTCCTTCGTTTTTTGATCTTTAGCTTTGGCTTCTTCTTTCTGTTTGTTAGCTAGTTCAGCTTCTTTTGCTGCTTGTTCTTTTTCTGCCTTTGCTTTTTCCGCTTCCGCATTTTTCGCTAATTCTTCAAGCTTGGCTTGTTCTTGTTTCGCAGCTGTTACTGCTTGTTGATCTTTATCATTTTGTACTTTAGCAGCATTCGTTTCTTTTGCTTTTTCATCGACAACAGCTTGTTGTTGGTTAACGTCTGTTTGAGCTTGATCCACTACTTTTTGTTGTTCGTCAACAGCCTGTGTATCCGTAGCCACTTGCTCTTTAGCTTTTTCAATGGCTGAAGGCGTTGCTTCATCCACGACTTTTTTAGCTTCGTCTACAACTGCTTGTTGGTCAGTCACTGCTTGTTGACTTTGATCCAATGCGTCTTTGTTTTGATCGACCACTGCTTGTTGGTCTTTAACAGATTGATCAATGGCGTCTTTTTCTTTTTTCGCAGTGTCAGCGACTTGTTGTTTTTGATCGACAATTGCCTGTTTCTCTGTTACTTGTTGCTGTTTTTCAGTAATGGCTTGCTCCGTTGTTTCTGTAGCTTTCACTGCTGGTTGTTCTGTAGAACTGTTTTCAGGTGTTTTTGGTTGCGCTTGTTCTGCTGCCTGTACTTCATTTCCCCCAATACCTGCTACCCCTGTTGCGACTAAAATACTTAACCCTGCACTTGCGAACTTTTTCATTTTGATTTCCTCATTTCTTATTATTTTTATTGTAAATGGGATACCCATTGTCTTTACGCCATTGTTGTAATGCCGTAGTTGTTATATTGAATTCTTCCGCTATTTCTTTTAAATTTAAACCCATTCTTTCATAAGCTTCGAATCTTTCCTTGCTAATATGAGAAGAAAATTGTCTAGCGCTTGCTGTTTCTATCTTTTTTGCAAGTTCTTGTATTCGTTTAAAACGCTCGGTATCTTCATTCCTATACCAGTCTGCGTCTTCATTCATCAATGCCAACATTTCTTTACGCCAGATATTTTGCATTTTTTTGTCATATTTTCTCACCTCAAGAACATAGTAACAAAGCCTTCATTATTAAAAAAATACTATCCTTGGAACCCTTAGAAAAACACTCCTATGTCTTCATGTTCACTTTCCTCCTATTGGTTTTATGGTAAATATCCTCGTTTTACTTGATCCTTTTGTTTGCTAGCTTTTTAGCAATTTTTCTACAGATTTTACTGATCGCAGGGTTTGTAGCGGTAGCAACCCCAAACTCTAAAAAAGTATCTGGCTCCCTTTAAAACAAAAGATCGTCGCACGAAATCTTTTTAGTTACTGTGTCACACCCATAATCACGTACCGCCTTTATTCTGACCGTACTTTAGGTAGTTTATACTTACCTAGACCTTTAAAGACACGCTGATTGACTAGATAAGTCCTGTAGTATTCTTTTTTTAAGGATCTCCCAAATTCTGCAAAAAAGTTGACGTGTAGCCAGTTTGCACCTTCGTGTCCGTGTGCTTTTCTGCATCCTTTTTCGATAGCTAACCTAGCTATTGGTAAATTGCGCATGTTAGTTAAAACTAACAAACAAAAAGACCAAGTATGAAAAAACAAATTCACTACTTATAGCTTCTCATTTTCTCACACCATTCCCTAAATTCATTTTCTTCAAAAACCTTATAGTTGAATGGTGCATTAAGTAACACCTTTTGTCGTTTAACCATTTTTTGGAACGCTCTACATTCAAGTTTTAACGGAAGTTCCGAACAGCCACGATAACCGACTACTTTTCCATCAAAATAAATCAGTTTTACTTGTCGAAAGAAACGTTCCATGTCTTGCTTCGTTTCAAAACTCACAGGATTGATCAACAGATTTCTTCCTGAAAAATCATATACAATGCGTTCTGTTGTGCCGTTGTACAATTTAAATCTTTGTCGATTAAACAAGGTCAATTGACACGTAATACGTTGCAAATCTGTTGCTTTCAGTTCAATCATTGATTCACCTACTTTCTGAACCAAGTAGAAAAAGAGCCATGCAACACGTTGTTTGCACAGCTCTTACGAGTAGTTCCAGTACAAACAATGCGTGAAAGCATTGAATTATTCCACAAGCGAGTCATTTTTAAAAAATGAGAATGCTTGCTACTTGGTTTTTTTATTTTTTCAACAAGTTAACAGACAACAAAAAAGCGGGGAACATATACATGAACTGTATACATTCCCCGCTGTTCCAACATTTATACAACTAACTAAAACAATTCATTGTAAAAAACTTTACCTAGGCCAATAAAGGAGTTTAAAAAAGCCTAGAATTTTACATTAAAAATTGTTATACTATACGTTGTAACTAATGTTGCAACAAACGAGAACCGAGTATAGTTCATGGGTATAGCATGAATTGTTTAACTACCTAGGATTGCCGTCCGATGGTAGTCGGTTCTTATTTTGTTGTTTATCTGTTAGTGTGCTGAAATATCTTCTACACATCAAATATAGAAAACTGTGGTATAATACACTTGTCTTAATTAAGCTAAAGCACTTTTGGATTAGACTTCAAGAGTGCTTTTTTAACCTACAATAGTAAAAATTAAAATCAACGAACTAATTATTACATACATTTTTCGGCTATGCTTAATCATGTATTCACCCCGCTAAGTTCTATAAACATACTATAACAGAAAAAAGAATTACATTCAAGTTTATGTGCAATATTTTTCTCATTATTTGATATTTTTTTTTTAAAATACGATAAAAATCATATTTCTTTTATTTTTGTGCAAGATAATGCGCAAAAGGAGGCTTTAAAGTGTATCTAAATGAACTTATGAAACTATGTAGAAAAGAATTCGGTGAAAATCAAGAAGAGTTTTATAAAGATATTTTTTCTAGAAGATCAGCCAGTAGCTTTGAAATTCATAATCAGCATGCTCTACAAATCAAAGATATAGCACTATTATCTGATAGAAGCGGTTTATCTTTTCATGAATTAATCAATTACTGCAAAGAGGATTTTGCTTCTGACTTTGACAAAGATTTAGACTATTTTCGTACTACACTTGATAATTACGCAAAAACCCAAGATATTGAGCTTAAAAAAAATTTAGAAGAACTTTATAGTAAAGTTGTCTCACTTCATTTCACTTCTCTAAAATACATGAATCTATACTTCATGATGAAATTAATTTTATCTGATAAAATAGACAAAATTAGTAAGATTGATTATCCAGACTTGTTAGACGTAAAAAAAATATTTCAAAATTTTAGTAAATTCACTTTATTCCATTACAAAATCCTTGCTAATATTAGTTCAGAATTTTCTTTTTCGGAGCTAAAATCTTTGTACGACGAGCTTTTTCCAATATCAGAAAACAGTACTAGTGAACTGAAAGAAATTGCTGCATTATGTTTGAATAATATTTTAGCAGGAAGTTTTCTAGAAAAAAGATATGAAGATATTCTTCCCATTTTAAATATTTACAATGAACTGCTCACTCATTTTCCTAGCTATAAATACAAAATAAACTATATACACAATAAAAATTTGTATTTATACGTTACTACTAAAAATCTAAAATATTTAAATAAAGTCGTCTCATACATTGATTTACTTGAAGATATTGAGGGAGTAGAGATTGCTGAACAAGTGAGAACTTCTTTAGAACATCTGTTGTCACAAGAGGGAGACGAAAAAGGTAAAAACTTCATTGGTATTGTCAATGAACATGGACATATACAAACTTATGAAAAGTCCAATTATAAAAAGTTTTTTCAAGAAAAAAGGAGCGACTAATGTCACTCCTTTTTCATTTCTCTATAGTCATATCTACTACCTACACTGTGCAAGTTTATATCTTTTAGATTTGGATTAATCAATTTACTAGAACCTGTTTGGATAATTGGGACAATCGCTGCATCATCAATTAACAATTCTTCTGCTTCTTTCAAACTCTTCAGCCGCTTATCAGAAGTATCTTTTAGAAGAATATCAAATTCATTACTCTCATAACCCCCATAATTCATAGGGCTATTTGTCTTGAAATTAGCTAGAAAACTCAATGGATCTGCATATCCCGCTTGCCAACCAATAAGACTAATAGAAAAATCACCCTTAGACAACTTTTCAATATGTGCATTTGCTGGTACTGGCGTAACTGTTACAGTCACCCCTTTTAAAGATTCTTGTAATTGATTTTGTAAAAATTCTCCAGCTTTTTTTTCGAATTCTCCGTCTCCAACCAAAATATCTAGTTTTAAATTGTTAGGTGTAGTTAATTCTTTTTGTGCATTTTCCCAATACTTATTGGCTTTTTCTTTATCATAACCAACTAAATCCTGGTCTGCAAAATCTTTCTTTGTTTTTGGATCATACACTAATTTTTTAGGAACTAACCCAACTGATGCTATGGAGCCATTATCTAGTAATTTTTCTACTAATGAGGCTCTGTCTATAGCATAACTAATTGATTTACGTAAATTTTTGTTCTTTAAAATGGAATCCTTTGGTTTTTTATTGAGTTCTAAATACATACTTGTTGCTAATAAAGAAGAGCTATAATCCTTATCGCTTTTATATTGTTTAGCATACTCTCCACCCAAAGGAGCTTCGTCCAATTGACCATCTTTATATAAATTAACACCTGTATTTATCTCTTTAATTACTTGAAAATGAATAGTATTCATTGAGACATTTTTATTGTCCCAATAATTAGTATTTTTTTCTATTACCCAACTATCTGAAGTGCCTAAACCTTCCAAGTTAGTTAAATTAAACGCTCCATTTGTACTAATAGTGTCCTTAGAAGTACCATAATCTTTCTTATGTTTATCAGCAAATTTGTGATTAACAGGTAAAAACGCTGGCAATGCTAATAAATTAGTAAAGTAAGGAGTTGGTTCTTTCAACGCTATTTGCAAAGTATGATTATTCACTGCTTTTACACCTAAAGACTCTTTAGCTTTGCTACCTTTACTTATTTCTTCAGCATTTTCTATAGGAGCAAATAATCCGACATTTTGAGAAGCAGTGTTAGAATCAACTACTCTTTGCCATGCAAAAACAAAATCTTCGGCAGTTACAGGCGTTTTATCTGTCCAAGTTGCATCTTTTCTCAATGATATAGTATATGTTTTACCGTCTTTGGATATGTCTGGAAGCTTTTCTGCTAATGCAGGTTCTGCTTGATTTTTTTTATCCAAACGATATAAGCCTTCCATCACATTTGCTAAAAGTGTAATACTTGTTTGATCAACAGCAGTTGCTGGATCTAAACTTTGTATAGGTGTTGCTGCTGTTAAATTGGCAGTTTGTTCTACAGCACTGCTTTTTTTATTTTCTTGAAGATTATCTTTATTGCTACATCCGATTAGAATAAACATTAATGCAGAAAAGCCTAAAAACAAAATTTTTTCAGTCTTTTTCATCAAATAACCCCATTCTTTTTGATTAAATAATCTATACCAAAATTAAATTAAACCAAAAGCAATAACAATAGCTGGAATTAAGTTATTAAAGAAATGAATCAAAATACTTACTTCAAGACGACTAGTTTTAAAATATGCGATTGATAAAACTAATCCAATTAGTGCATACATGAAAAAACTAATAATATCAGTTGGTCCATGTACTAAACCGAATGAAATAGAACTTAGTGCAATTCCTAAAATTGGCCAATCTTTTAAAAAATAACCAATAATTCCAGCTCTAAACACAATCTCTTCCATGATGGGTGCAGAAATCCCTAATATCAAAATAATTAGTAATGGATTCTCACCTGTAAACAAATTATTAATTGCCGCATCATTAGCAGTAGAATCAATTCCTTGATTATTTAACAGAATCGTTCCTAAAATTGCCACTAATCTTGCAATTACAACACCAATTACAATAATTAAAATATTCTTTTTATTGAGAAATTTAGAATCAAAGTTAAGTAATTCTAGTTTATTAGCTAAAACAAGTAGCAATCCAATATTCATAATAAATATCACTATTAGAATTAGCGTTGATAGTAAAGGCATTGTACCTTGCCCTACTTGTAAAGAACTTTGCTTTAAAGTCCCATACGTAAACATACCTATTTGACTCAACAAAAATAACCCAATTACAATAAAAAAACGTTTAATGTATTCCATTATTACCTCCTTGTGTAAATAAAATTATAAATAATTAGCTTATTTATACAGTGATAATACCATAAATATTATATACAGCAATAATTTCTATATATTTATATCAAAATTAATGGTCACAAAAAAACATATTTTATTGATACTCAATCCAGTTATGTGTAGTTATTTCTGGGGTGTTGTCCGTACTATTTTTATTTAAATGACTTTTTTTCTCTATTGTACATTCAACAAATAAATTGTAAAACGACTTGTAGAATAGGCCTTTTGGACTTTTTACAGTAGAATCTGTCTTGATTTTATGCATCACACGACGCAAACATTTGTCTATTTCTTCTTGATAATCTTCACCAATTAGAACGATATTGTATTCTTTTTCTACTTTAGTTTTAGCACGAATAATTGTTCCAACCATTTCATGTGCTTCTTGAATAGTATCAGAAAAGGCAGCAATAAATTTTAAGCTATTTTTGCTAAGAAATGTATGCTCTTGAACTTCTGAAAATTGATCGAGCAATAATTGTTGTTGCAATCGTTCTTTTTCAGTATCTATTGTATCTATTGTATCTAAAGAATTAGTTAGATATAGATTGGGTTGGTTTTTCCCACTTTCGAACAAAGTACTGGTATTATTGGATTCTTCTGGACGTTGGTTTTTCCCACTTTCGAAAGAAATGCCGATTTTATCATGTTTATCCGAAGGTTGGTTTTTCCCACTTTCGGGAAACTCATTTGTATAGCTAGCATTACTGATGGCGTAAACATCTGTTGCTGAAACTTCCAGCTTACCTAAATACAATCTGTTTGGATAGTTTTTGAATTCACCAGTAGAGAGTTTTTTCGGAGGAATACGTTTTTCATAAAGTAAATTTTTGTCTTTTAATTCTTTTTTTATTTTTGCAATTTTATTTTCTTTACACCCTAAAATATCCATCAGTTCATTTCGTGTAAAGATAAAATATATATGCCCATCTTGATCAATCCAATTATTTTGTATTGAATATTCACATCGGTCTTGCAACATTGCGTAAGCTATTTTACTATCATTAGACATAGTCTTATAAAATTCTGATGTAAAAAGTACTTTAGGTAATTGGTAATACAAATTTCTATAGGTTTCATTAGCTGAAATAAATTGAAAATCGTTCAT
>NZ_CP187869.1:2732500-2786605 GCF_050555765.1 Enterococcus sp. MSG3299 | reverse complement strand
ACAGTGACCTCCTATATGTTTAAATTTTGGTTATCTAAAAAATGTGGATAACTTAAAAGAATGAGCATAGTCGATTTTAGCATTTTTTTAAAACTTTTTCCACAAGCAATTGTTCAATGTGGAAAAAAAGTACACAAGGGTGAAAAAAGTTTTCCACAGGGTGTCGACACTTGCGGAAGAAAGTGGTTGTTGAATGAGTTATCCACAAAAAGTTGAGAATAATTAAGCTTGACACAATCATGTTTCAAGAACTTATCAACAGCTGAAAAAACACCTGTGCAAAACTTTTTAACAGGCTGTTTTTTTGTGTAAAACTAGTGGAAAAATGGCTGTGAACAGAAAAAAATGTGGAAAACTATCCACAAGCTACTCACAGGAAAATTTAATTTGTGGATAATTGAAACGAATCTTTCTCAGGAAATATTTCTTAAATTTTATTGACAAAAGACCCTATTACTCGTTATACTATCAAAGTATGTCTATATATTGATGGATAGTTACAATTTCAGGAGGTGTAATTGCATGAAAAGAACGTATCAACCAAACAAACGTAAACGCCAAAAAGTTCACGGATTCCGTAAACGTATGAGCACTAAAAATGGCCGTCGCGTATTAGCAAGCCGTCGTCGTAAAGGTAGAAAAGTTATTTCTGCTTAATGATGGTCTGGTCTTTTAAACAGTCAATTTCTAAGAACCCTTAGTTATCTCCATAATTTTTTGGAAGATGTGAAGATAACTAAGGGTTCTTTTTCTGTTTTCAATAAAAGAAAGCAGGATTCTATAGAAAAGGCTACTAAAAAAGAGCGGAAATATGCTATTATTATTAAGAAGTAAAAAAATATAGAAACAAAGGGATGCCGATGAAAAAGTCCTACCGTGTCAAGAAAGAAAAAGAATTTCAACAGGTGTTTAATAAAAAACAATCTTGTGCAAATCGTCGTTTCGTGGTGTACGTTTTAGAGAAACCACAACAAGCCCATTTTCGAGTGGGGATTTCTGTTGGGAAGAAAATTGGAAACGCGGTCACAAGAAATGCTGTGAAGCGGAAAATCCGCGCGAGTTTATTTCAATTAAAAGACCGTATCTCTCCAGAAATTGATTTTATCGTGATTGCACGTCCAGGATTGGAAAAATTATCGTCTGAAGAAGTGAAAGCTAATTTAACACATGTGTTAAATTTAGCTAAAATATTAGATGTAAGAGAGGGAATTGAGTAGTGAAGAAGTATAAGCGCTTATTATTAATGGCTGGGTTAGTGACCTTAGTCTTTGTTTTATCCGCCTGCGGAACCGCGCCCGTAAGTGAAAGTAGTACAGGAATTTGGGATCGATACATTGTTTATTATTTTGCCCAAGCGATTAAGTTCCTATCATTAGGCGGCAGTGTCGGAATTGGGATTATCCTATTTACGTTAGTCATCCGGATTATTTTATTGCCGTTGATGCATTTCCAAACGAAGAGTATGCGTAAAACACAAGAGTTGCAACCGCAATTAAAGGCCTTGCAACAAAAATATTCTTCAAAAGATCCTGAAACACAACGCTTATTCCGAGAAGAACAGCAACGTTTGTATGCAGAGAATAATGTGAATCCTTACATTGGCTGTTTACCACTGTTGGTTCAACTACCAATCATGATGGCTTTGTATCAAGCCATTTCACGCGTGCCTGAGTTAAAAGAAGGAACGTTCTTGTGGTTAAGCCTCGATAAGCCGGATCCGTATTTAATTTTACCGATTTTAGCGGCTGTCTTTACGTTTGCTAGTACGTATCTTTCAAGTATGAGCCAACTAGAAACAAATGCCTCACTGAAAATTATGAATTACGTTATGCCAGCGATGATCTTCTTTATGGGGATTTCATTAGCCAGCAGTTTATCTCTTTACTGGGTGGTCTCAAATGCCTTCCAAACAGGGCAAACATTGTTATTAAACAATCCATTCAAAATCCGTAAAGAGCGGGAGGAAGCAGCACGTCAAGCCAAAGCACGGGAGCGAGCGCTTGAACGAGCAAAAAGTCCTAAGAAAAAAGGGAAGAAAAAATAAAGGAGGTCGTTCAGATGCCGATTTATGAAGGAAATACAATCGAAGAAGCAACGCAGAAAGGCTTAGAAGCACTTGGTTTAACCAAAGAGGATGTTACAATTGATGTGTTAGACGAAGGAAAAAAAGGATTTTTAGGTCTAGGAAAAAAACTTGCCCAAATTTCAATGGAACCAACGATTAGTGAGCAAGTCACAGAAGCGGTCGAAGAAACAGTGGAAGATATTGTTGTTGCCGATGAAGCAACAGCAGTGGAAGAAGCAGTTGAGGAATTAACCGAAGCAATTCCTAGTCTCTCAGAGGAATCAACACATTCTTTAGAAAATCTGGAAGACGAAGCTGCTATTACTGAATTAGCGATGTATTTAACGAATATTTCAAATGAACTGAACGCCCCTGCCATGGTTCGCATAGCGCGCGAGAATGGCAATATTATCTTCCATTTAGAAACAGAAAAACAAGGTATCTTAATTGGAAAACACGGAAAAGTGTTAAATGCGTTACAGTATTTAGCGCAAGTCTTTATTCACCGCATTGCAAGCAATAAGCTATCGATTGTTGTGAATGTCGGAAATTATCGTGAAAAACGTCATGAAATTTTGGAACGTTTAGCGAAACGCACCGCGGAAAAAGCCAAACGCACTGGGCGGCCAGTCTTCTTGGAACCAATGCCGGCTTTTGAAAGAAAACAAATCCATCACACGCTAAGTAAAGATGAGCAAATCAAAACCCATTCTGAAGGGGATGAACCTTATCGGTATTTAGTGGTTGAACCAGTTAAGAAGTATTTTTAAACAAACAAAGAAACGTTGGCAACTCTCAGCAGGGACTGAATAGTTGCCAACGTTTCTTTGTTAAATGATTTTTTAGCCGTCTCCGTTTCTTTTTTTATGTTATGATAATCAGTAATTACTCCAGTAGTAAATTCAAATGAAAAAGTTTTGTAAAGAGACGTAGGGGGAGCAACAGGTATGCGTACGGAGAAAATACTGGTTGTAGATGATGATGCAGCAGTTCGTCGCTTGATTTGGAAAGCATTACAATCAACAGGTATTCTTATTTACCAAAGTGAATCAATTGAAAAAACAAAAGATATCGTGTCCAGAGTTACCTTTGATTTGTTCATTTTAGATGATAACTTGGAACATGACAGCGATGGTTACTACTTAGTCCAAATGATTAGAGAGAAATATCCACTAGTGCCAATTATCTTTTTTAGTAGCAAAAAAGAAGAAGAGGATATCATTGCAGCCTTGGAAATGGGCGTGGATAGTTATATAACGAAACCTTTTTCCTTGAATGTTTTTAAGGCTCAGGTGATTGCTTCGTTGAATCGAGCTCGAATGATTCGAAAACAATTGAATGTTTATAAAAAAGAAGAGCTACAGGTAGGCGATTTCCGTTTTGATTATGGTCGTTATCAACTATTTAAAAAGGATTTACCTATTTCATTGTCTTCGAAAGAAGTTCAATTAATTCAATTTTTTCTGGAGAATCCCGAGCAAGTATTCTCTAAAGAACAAATTTACAGCAGTGTTTGGGGTACTGGGGATGTCGATGCGAATACGATTATGGTTTTTATTAATCGTTTACGAAGTAAATTAGAAGAAAACCCGAAAGAACCTTGTTACCTTCGGACCGTTTGGGGCATTGGTTATACCTTTACGCCAGATGGTTGCGTACAAAAAAAATGAAAAAAGGCCCGCAGTTGCACGAGCGACTGCGGGTCTTTTTTGCTTATTCAATTTGCCGACGTTCCATTTCTTTCAAAATAAATTGAAGCGAACGATTTAGATGTTCATGGGTTAAAAGTGTGATCTGGTCAATATTCTTTGTTTTCATTCCGCGGAAAATTAACCAATGTTCTTCTAGGGCAATACTACGACGTTCTGAGGCACGAATCGCAATATCTCTGAAATAGATTAAGTAAGCATGGAGATCAGTCACAATTTTTTTTAAACGTAGCATCTGACTCTTAGTATAAATAAAGGAATTAAAATCTGAAAAGTTCTGTAGTAAGTCATCTACTTGGTTATTTTTATTGTATTGTTCTCCTTCGAGAAGTAAGGCTTCCAATTCATCAAAATCTTCTGGTGTCATGAGTTCCATGGCTTTAATGGTTGCTAAAGTATCCAAAGATTTACGAATATCATAAATTTCATAAGCATCTTTCATACTAATCCCTTTAACCACGATACCCACCATAGGTATATGTTCCACCAATTGTTCTTTGACCAATTCTTGTAAAGCAAAGCGAATGGGCGTCCGACTAATGTTTAATTGCTCGGAAAATTCTTTTTCGTTAATCCGTTCACCCGCAGGAATATCCCCTAAAATAATGGTTTTTTTAAAGGCTTCATAGGTACAAATTTTTAGAGGTTTACTGCTGGTTAAATCTAAGTTCCGTTTTACTGCTTCAACCGTTGGATTCATATGAGGCACCTCCCTATAGGTTATTTTTATAGATAATAAATATAATATTAAAAATGAAAATATAACGCAAGAAAAGACAAAATGAAAAGAAAACCGAGGAGAAAAGGCACTCCTACGGTTTCAGCGACGACGTTTAATTTTGTGGAATAAATAAAGGCATGTGACCTAAAGCAACAATTGTAACAACGAAAATAACGAAAATTCCTAAGGCATATTTTGCCGATTCTTTTTGCCATTGGCCCATATCTAAACCAGTTAAACGTAATAGCAAGTAAATAAATGCCACTAATGGACTTAATAAGTGGAACGCTTGCCCCATTAAGGAAGCTAAAGCCATAGACATATTGTCAAATCCATAAGAACGTCCAGCTTCTGCTAGGACTGGTAAGACACCGAAATAGAAACCATCGTTTGAAATAAAGAATGTTCCTGGTGCTGAAATGAACGCAATCACTAAGCCCCAAGCGCCGGCTAATTGTTTTGGAATAATATTAACAAAGCTATTTGCTAAGGCATTGGCCATACCAGAACCTTGGAATAAGCCCATGAAGACGCCAGCAGCAAAAACTAAGATAACTACTTGCACAGCATCACCAGCATTTGCACTGATACGGCTGCTTTGATCTTTTAATTTTGGATAGTTAATCATTAAAGCGATACAAGTACCAACTAGGAATAATAATAACGGTGGCATTTCAATCCACGAAGGCAAACCTAATTGACCAACGAATGAACTTAGGACTAACCAACCGATTAAGACAATCGTTAAAATACCATTGAACGCAAAATTCTTTGGACGACGAATTTCTAATAACTCAGGATCGTTAACAATAGTCATTTCTTCCAATTCTTTATCAGTAAGCGTTGTCACGCCTAAGCGAGCACGTTCTTTTTTCCCCATGCGATAAGCAACAAAGAAGATAACATACAATACAGATAAAATCATACCAGGTGCTAAATAAGAAAGAATGTCGGCATCAACTTCTAGTACGGCCATGGCACGAGCTGTTGGACCGCCCCAAGGTAATAAGTTCATAATGGTGTTTTGTAAGATAACAAGCACACCTAAATTCATCAATTTCATATTAAGTTTTTTGTAGATGGGAATAAACGCAGAACAGCAAATCAAGGTCGTGGTTGTTCCATCTCCGTTTAAGGAAACAGCAGCAGCAACTACCGCAGTAGCCATCAAGACTTTCATTGGATCGCCTTTAGCAAAGTAAATCATTTTTTTAGTGATTGGGTCAAACAAACCAGCATCCAACATAATAGAGAAGTAAAGAATGGCAAATAATAACATAATACCAGTTTTTGAAGTAGTTGAAATCCCATCTAAGACGAAATTCCCAATGTTGACTTCAGGGACAACACCGTCAGCACCAGGTGGCGGACTCGCTACTCCAGTTGCAATTGCAATCAAAGTAAAAATAAGAGGAATAATTACTAAAGATGTAAACGGTGACAATTTCTTTTTCATGATTACATACATAAAGATGATAATCATACCATAAGCTAAAATAGTGAGTAACATGTTTTTCTTCCTTTCTTTTTTAGAACTTTTTTGTAAGCGTTAACAACCGGTGTTAATAAAAAAGAATAGCCATGAGAAATGTTTCACAGTATTCTGGTTTACAACAAAAAATATTTTTTGTGTTTGTCTATAGTGTGAGAATATACAAACTTTCGCAGAGAATAAATAGCCTAAAACAAAAAGAACATCAAAAAAACAATTCAACAATCAATTTCTTATTAATAACTTAATATAATATTAATAGAATCTTAACGGCTGATAAATGCTTATATATCAATGTTTACAGAGTTTTTTTCACAAAATAAACAATAAAAGAACAATCTGAGCTAGTGTTTTCACTAGGTTTTTTAACGGTTTTTTCTATAATGAACGTATACCAAGAATTAGTGAAAGGAGAGACAATATGGGCCTATTTAAGTCCTTATTCAAGAAAGAGCAACACACACAGGATACCGAGATTAATGAAAGCGTTATCCAACGTGAAGCGGATAACTTGGAAAAGCGATGGATAGATATACCAGCATATATTCCTGCTGAGCCAAAAGAATATCAATTGGTAAGTATTGTGGCCACTGCCATCGCAGCAGGAGAGTTTCCAGAAAGTCGTTTTGTTATCAAAAAAATCGCAAAACGCAATCCAGAAGCAAAAGAAGTTGCCATTATTGCAGCCAGTATAGCTGCAGAGCTTTCAGAAGAGTCTCAGCTAGTTGTCAAAAGAATTTCAAAACAAAACCTTGAGGAGGATCATTATGTTACGCAAATTTAAAATTTCAATTGATGGGAAAGAATATTTAGTCGAGATGGAAGAAATCGGTGGCGTCCCACAACCAGCCCCTGTTGCGCCACAACCAACAGCGCCAGTTGCTACGACAGAAACACCAGCCCCTGCTGTTGAAGAAACCCCAGCGCCAGCAGCACAGCCAGCCGCCCCAGCAGGAGCAGATGCAATGCCTGCGCCAATGCCAGGAACTGTGTTAAAAGTATTAGTCAATGTTGGTGATACGGTGTCTGAGAACCAACCATTGTTAATTTTAGAAGCAATGAAGATGGAAAATGAAATCGTTGCAGGAAAAGCAGGTACGGTAACAGGAATTCATGTTACCCAAGGCCAAATTGTGAATCCAGGGGAACCATTGATAACAATTAACTAGAATTAATTTAAGAAGAGGAAGTGATTTGTGTGGAGACACTGATTCAAGGTGTTATAGGAATGGGGCAAGAACCAGGACGCATTGTGATGATGCTGATTGGTGGACTATTAATGTATTTAGGAATAAAAAAAGAGTATGAACCAACACTTTTAGTGCCGATGGGTTTAGGAACGATTTTAGTGAACTTTCCCAATTCCGGCGTATTGAGCGCTGGCGGCGAGCCAGGTCCGTTTAATGTTCTTTTTGATTTTGGAATAAAAACAGAATTATTCCCGTTATTATTATTTATTGGGATTGGGGCAATGATTGATTTCGGGCCATTGTTACAAAATCCGTTTATGTTGATGTTTGGTGCCGCTGCACAGTTTGGGATTTTCTTTACAGTTATTATGGCTGTTTTATTAGGTTTTGATTTAAACGATGCTGCTTCGATTGGGATTATTGGTGCCGCTGATGGTCCAACGTCTATTTTCGTAGCAAATACCTTACATTCAAAATACATGGGGGCCATAATGGTTGCCGCTTACTCCTACATGGCGTTAGTTCCGATTATTCAACCAGTAGCGATTAAAGCAGTGACGACGAAAGCCGAACGTCGGATCCGTATGACTTATCGGGCCGGTGAAGTTTCTCAAACAGCGAAAATTCTTTTCCCGGTTGTTATTACGATTGTCGCAGGGTTAATTGCGCCGGTGTCATTACCATTAGTTGGTTTCTTAATGTTTGGGAACTTATTAAGAGAATGTGGCGTTTTGGATCGTTTATCCATTACAGCTCAAAATGAATTGGTGAATATTATTAGTATCTTGCTAGGACTATCTATTTCCGTTAGCATGAACTATGCAGAGTTCTTAAAAGTCGATACGTTGATGGTTATTGGCTTAGGGTTAGTCGCCTTTATTATGGACTCAGTCGGCGGCGTGCTTTTTGCTAAATTCTTGAATTTATTTAGAAAAGAAAAAATCAATCCCATGATTGGTGCTGCGGGTATTTCCGCTTTCCCAATGTCTAGTCGGGTCATTCAAAAAATGGCTACAGATGAAGACCCACAAAACTTTATTTTAATGCATGCTGCTGGTGCCAACGTTTCAGGACAAATCGCTTCTGTAATTGCTGGTGGCTTACTATTAGCCTTTTTAACATAGGACGGAAAGGAGAACGAATACATGTCTGTTAACATGGAAGATTTAAAAATTGCTTTTGAACTGTTAGGTTTTGGTTGGGGCGGCGTTTTCGTTGTTTTATTTATCATTTATCTAGCATCTAAATTACTAACAAAATTATTTCCAATTAAAAAATAAAGGAGGTTATTGCTGTGAGCAGCGTATATACAATGAAAAGAATCTGGTTGCAAAAAGATAAAAAAGCTTATCAAGCTTGGCGCGAATTAATGGAAAAAGCCGAATTGCAAACGACAGAAGCACTTGATTACACCGTTGGCATATATGATGACACAGCATTAATCGCCTCGGGCTCGCTTTCAGGCAAAACGATTAAGTGCGTGGCCGTTTGTAAAAAATATCAATCTGAAAATTTGTTAACCCAATTGGTGGTTCATCTACTTGAAAAACTGAGAGAAGAAAACCAATTACACAGTTTTTTGTATACAAAACCAAAAAATGAACAAATTTTTCAGTCGCTAGGCTTTCAAAAAGTGGTTGCGAATCAAGAGGTGCTATTTATGGAGCAAGGCAAACCAGATTTTGCCGATTATCTTGGTTACCTGACACAGCATAAAAAAGCAGGGCCAGCCAGTAGCATTGTCATGAATGCAAATCCTTTTACGAAAGGCCATCAGTACTTAGTCGAAAAAGCAGCCAAAGAAAGTCCGCACGTTTATGTGTTTGTTTTATCTGAAGATAAATCGCTGTTTTCAAAAGAAGCACGTTTCGCAATGGTGCAAAAAGGGGTAGCCCATTTACCCAATGTGACAGTCCTATCTACAGAAGATTACTTAGTTTCGTCTGCGACTTTTCCTACCTATTTTTTGAAAGAAAAAGCGCCATTAGAGGTAGCTGCAATTCAAGCAACCCTTGATGCAACGTTATTTAAAGAAAGAATTGCGCCAATACTTGAAATTCAGCAACGTTATGTGGGAGAAGAGCCTTATTCAGAAGTGACCGATGTCTACAATCAAGCAATGCAACAAGTTTTCGGACAAACGATAACGCTAACCATTGTCTCGCGATTAGCGATTGGTGGAGAGCTGATTAGTGCGACGAAAGTTCGCAAAGCGATGGCTGAAGGCGACAAAGAGACACTCAAGAAGTTTTTACCAGCAACAAGTTATCAATACTTAGTAGAACACAAGAAACTAATGAGGTGAAGAAAGTGAAGATTATCAAAAATGCTACTGCAGGGACAGTAGAATCAAGTGATATTATGATTACCGTCCAACCCATTGAATCAACAGAAAATACCATTGAATTAGAAAGTAGTGTCGAAAAACAATTTGGCAATCAAATTCGTCAGGTGATTACGACAACTTTGGAACATTTAGATGTCCAAGGCGTTGCGGTCAAGGCGATTGATAAAGGGGCATTAGATTGTACAATCAAAGCTCGGATGATTACAGTTTTACATCGAGGCGCTGAAAAAGAAACGTATGATTGGAAGGAGTTGGACTCATGGAACGTTTAAGAAGAACAATGATGTTTGTCCCTGGAGCGAACGCAGCAATGCTAAGAGATGCACCTTTGTATGGGGCAGATTCAATCATGTTTGATTTAGAAGATGCAGTTTCATTAAAAGAAAAAGACTCTGCCCGTGTTTTAGTCCATTCTGCTTTGAAAACTTTCGATTATGGCAATATTGAAATTGTTGTTCGGATCAATGCTTTAGATGCCGGTGGCGCAGAAGATATTGAAGCAATGGTCTTAGCTGGTGTCGATGTGATTCGTTTACCAAAAACAGAAACAGCCCAAGATATCATTGATGTCGAGGCAGTCATTACAGAAGTAGAACAGCAAAATGACATTCCCGTAGGAACAACGAAAATGATGGCTGCTATCGAATCGGCTGAAGGTGTTCTAAATGCGCCCGCGATTGCCAAAAGTTCAACTCGCTTGATTGGCATCGCGTTAGGCGCCGAAGACTATGTTACCAATATGAAAACACGGCGCCATCCAGATGGCCAAGAACTATTCTTTGCTCGTAGCATGATTTTACATGCCGCTCGAGCAGCTGGGATTGCAGCTATTGATACGGTCTATTCAGATGTAGACAATACGGAAGGCTTTGAAGCCGAAGTTCGTTTGATTAAACAGCTAGGTTTCGATGGAAAATCGGTGATTAACCCTCGTCAAATCCCATTAGTTAATACTATTTATGCGCCAACAGAAAAAGAAATCCAGAATGCTAAGGAAGTAATCTGGGGCATTCGGGAAGCCGAAGCAAAAGGTTCCGGTGTTATCTCCGTAAATGGAAAAATGGTTGATAAACCAATTGTTGAACGAGCTGAACGGGTCATTGCGTTAGCATTGGCGGCTAAATTAATTACCGAGGAGGAAATATAGACATGGTAGTAAATAAAGTAGGCAAAGACATTCCTCAATCTTATGCAGAGCAATACGGCATTTATGAAGGAGAATTAGCACACATTGATGCGTATCAAGAAGCGAGCCGAGCAATTAAACCAGTGAAACCTCGGGAGACAAAACTTTTAGGAAGTATTCGTGAAGCAATTGAAAAAACAGGTTTAAAAGATGGCATGACCATCTCTTTCCATCACCATTTCCGTGAAGGAGACTATGTGATGAATTTAGTTTTAGCCGAGATTGCCGCCATGGGGCTGAAAAACATTTCGATTGCACCTAGTTCAATTGCAAATGTTCATGAACCTTTGATCGAACACATTAAAAATGGAGTAGTCACCAACATTACTTCTTCAGGTTTGAGAGATAAAGTAGGCGCCGCTATTTCAGCAGGTATCATGGAAAATCCTGTGGTGATTCGTTCACATGGTGGCCGGGCACGGGCAGTAGCAGCAGGTGATATCCATATTGATGTAGCTTTCTTAGGTGCACCAAGTTCAGACGCTTATGGAAATGCGAATGGAACCAAAGGAAAAGCCACCTGTGGTTCTCTTGGATATGCGATGGTCGATGCAAAATATGCGGATCAAGTGGTCATCATTACTGACACATTAGTACCATATCCTAATACCCCTATTAGTATTCCACAAACAGATGTTGATTATGTGGTAGAAATTGATGCAATTGGTGATCCAGATGGAATTGCCAAAGGCGCGACACGTTTTACAAAGAATCCTAAAGAATTATTGATTGCTGAATATGCCGCAAAAATAATTACACATTCTCCTTACTACAAAGAAGGCTTCTCATTCCAAACAGGAACAGGTGGCTCTTCACTAGCAGTTACGCGGTTCATGAGAGAACAAATGCTTAAAGATGGCATTAAAGCAAGTTTCGCTTTAGGCGGAATTACGAATGCAATGGTGGAACTTTTGGAAGAAGGCTTAGTAGAAAAAATTATTGACGTCCAAGACTTTGATCATCCATCAGCTATTTCTTTAGGGGAAAATGCCAATCATTATGAAATTGATGCCAATATGTATGCTTCACCGCTTAGCAAAGGGGCGGTTATTAATCAATTAGACACAGCTATTTTATCTGCTTTAGAAGTGGACACAGATTTTAATGTAAATGTCATTACTGGTTCAGATGGTGTCATCCGTGGTGCTTCTGGCGGACATTCCGATACAAGTATGGCTTGTAAAATGAGTCTAGTGATTGCACCACTTGTTCGTGGACGGATTCCAACAATCGTTGAGCAAGTAAATACAGTCGTTACACCAGGTACGAGTGTCGATGTCGTAGTAACGGAAGTCGGCATTGCAATCAATCCAAAAAGAACAGACTTAATTGATTGTTTTAAAACCTTAGATGTTCCTCAGTTTACGTTAGAAGAGTTGAAAGACAAAGCCTACAACATTGTTGGCACCCCGGAACCAATTAAATATGGAGACAAAGTTGTTGCGTTAATTGAATACCGAGATGGTAGTCTAATTGATGTGGTACGCAATGTTTAATGGGGAAAAAGTAACACTTTTAGAGATGTTGGATGCTCGCGAACAAAGAGCTGCCACACAGAAGGAGTTGTTAGAAACAGCACCAGAAGCTAGTCTCTTATCTGCCACAATGAATATTCCTGGAGAAGTAAAAAATTCGCCCACCTTAACGGCTGTTTTTTTAGAAGTAATTGACGAAGTCGAGCAACAATTGCTGGATCAAGTACCGATTGTTAATTTTTACCGGAATGAAAAAACAGGTCCTGAATATTATTTGGCGGTTTCGTTAGCCCCACAAGAATTAAAACAAAGAATGGTCAAAATTGAAGAAACACATCCTTATGGTCGTTTAGTGGACCTAGATGTTTTATGGGGAAATGAAGAACTAAAAAGCCTTCATCGAGGAGATTTAGGCTTGCCACCACGGCGCTGTTTTATTTGCCAAGAAGAGGCGAAAGTCTGTGGACGAAATCGACGTCACAGTCTTGAAGCAATGCAAGAAAAAATAACAGAAATAATTTTGACACGAAAGGAGCAGCCAAGTGAGTAAAAAAATTCGTTTTACAGAAACGGTGCTACGGGATGGACAACAAAGTTTAATTGCAACACGGATGCCAACCTCAGATATGCTGCCGATTATTAAAACAATGGACGAGGCAGGATTTCATGCATTAGAAATGTGGGGCGGGGCAACGTTTGATTCCTGTGTCCGCTATTTAAACGAGGATCCTTGGGAACGTCTTCGCCAAATTCGCAAAGAAGTTAAAAATACCAAACTTCAAATGTTATTACGAGGACAAAATTTACTAGGATATCGTCATTACGCTGATGATGTGGTGCGGGCCTTTGTCGAAAAATCAGTTGAAAATGGGATTGATATTATTCGTATTTTCGATGCCTTGAATGATGTCCGTAATTTACAAACAGCAATTCAAACAACAAAAGAAGCTGGCGGACACTGTCAAGCAGCGATCTCTTATACCACGAGTGAAATTCATACCATCGATTACTTTGTAAAATTAGCCAAAGAATTAAGTCAAACAGGAGCGGATTCCATTTGTATTAAGGATATGGCAGGCGTTTTGACGCCACAAACGGGTTTTGAATTAGTGAGCAAAATGAAAGATGCCATTGATTTACCTTTAGAGGTGCATACGCATGCGACTAGTGGTATTTCTGAGATGACCTATTTAAAAGTCGCTGAAGCAGGTGCGGATATCATCGATACAGCTATTTCTTCTTTCGCTGGCGGTACGAGTCAACCAGCCACAGAATCTGTAGCCATTGCGTTAGAAGATTTAGGCTTTGAAACAGGTTTAAATATGGAAAAAGTAACAGAGATTGCTGACTATTTCAATCCGATTCGTGATCGCTTTAGAAGTGAAGGCATTTTAAACCCTAAAGTTAAAGATACGGAACCGAAAACCTTGATTTATCAAGTACCTGGTGGTATGTTATCAAACTTATTAAGTCAATTAACGGAGCAAGGCTTACAAGACAAATATGAAGAAGTTTTAGCTGAAGTACCTAAAGTAAGAGCAGATTTAGGGTATCCACCACTAGTTACGCCGCTTTCACAAATGGTTGGAACACAAGCCTTAATGAATGTGATTTCTGGGGAAAGATATTCCTTAATACCGAATGAAATCAAAGATTATGTGCGCGGAGAATATGGCAAATCACCAGCACCTATCGCAGAAGAGATTAAGCAAAAAATCATTGGGGATGAAGAAGTAATTACTTGTCGACCAGCGGATTTATTGAAACCAGAGTTGCATAGTTTAGAAAAGGAAATCCAACAATATGCAAAATCTGAAGAGGATGTCCTATTATATGCGATGTTCCCACAACAAGGAAAAGACTTTTTAGGACGTCGTGAAGATCCTTTTTACGATGTACCGTTACAGAAAGTGACAGTCAAACTTGACTTGCCAGAATAGAACGGGCAAGTGCTCCGCAAATGTATAAAGAAGCAAGGGTTTGAGCGACGATAACGGTTGTTCAAACCCTTGCTTCATCAAATAGAAAAAAGGCAGCCCGTGAAAGGAAGTGACAATGTGTTAGAAGAAGTTCTAGCAATTCATCAAAAAAATATTGGTGTACTAAGTCTTGAAGCAACAGAAGCGGTGTTAAACCATCATGATTTAGCCAAAATGTATACACCTGGTGTCGCAGAATTGAGTTTAATGATTGCCCAAAATCATGAATTAGCGCGCGAGTGGACCATTAGTGGTAAGTTAATTGCGGTTATTACAGATGGGTCAGCTGTTCTGGGTCTCGGCAATATGGGCACGCAAGCGGGCTTGCCAATTGTTGAAGGCAAAGCTTTACTTTATAAAAATTTGGCGGGGGTCGATGCTATTCCTTTAGCACTGGAACAAAAATCAGTGGACGAGATGGTTCAAACAATTGAAAATTTACAAAATAGTTTTGCAGGAATCCACTTAGAAGATATTTCTGCACCAAAATGTTTTGAAATTGAAGAAAAACTTCAACAACGTTTGAACATTCCTGTGTATCATGATGACCAAGAAGGAACAGCCATCGTCGTTTTAGCTGGACTAATTAACGCAGCTAAAATTAAAGGAAAACCTTTAAATGAATTACGTGTGGTGATTAACGGAGTTGGTGCTTCTGGTGTAGCGACCGCTAAGTTATGTATTCAAGCGGGGATTACGCATCTCACCTTAGTAGATCGCCAAGGTGTTTTAAGAGAAGAAGACCCGACATTGAATCCTTACCAACGTGCTTTGCTTCGACAGGTAATAAAACCATCAGTAGAAAACAAAGATTTAGCCACCGCTGTCGTCAATCAGGATGTTTTTTTAGGCTTATCAGAAGCGGATGTGCTAACGCCAGCCCTGATTAAATCAATGAACCAAGACCCAATTATCTTTGCTTTAGCAAATCCTAAACCAGAAATTGAACCAGCCCTCGCCCAAGCCAATGGCGTCCGTTTATTAGCAACTGGTTCTTCCAAATATCCGAATCAAGTGAACAACATTTTAGCTTTTCCAGGTCTTTTTAAAGGGTTATTGGCAGCGAAAGGCAGAAAAGTCGATGTCGGTTTGCAAATGACAGTAGCACGAAGCTTGGCCGCTATGATTTCAGAACCCACAGCAGAAAAATTCATACCTAATGTATTTGATGGCGGCGTAGTTGACACGGTTTTTAATGCTGTACTAGACTATATAAAACAAGAAAAGACCACGGCAGAAGAAGGGACGTAAAAGGCAATGACAAAGCAAGCAAGGAGTAAATTAGCGCAGCAAGCACAATTGGCACTACTCTATGAAGTGACCTGTTTAAATAAACCAGGCTTGGTGGATCCAGTCGATGCAGGCGCCCATCAAGATATGGATGTTTTCACTTTTTTAGAAAGTAGTGTGGTTTTGACTCCTTATTTTGAAACCTTCGTTCAAGCTGGGACAGAGCTACGTCATTTGCCGATTGAGGCAACATTTCGCGCGATTCGACAAGTTGGTTTAGAAGCAGAACGAGCAATGTTTGAGGCAACAGAAGGTATCAATACACATAAAGGAGCGATTTTTTCTCTAGGTATTTTTTTAGCTATCTGTGGTCGTTTAATGATTTGGGAGACCCCTTGCACCTTACAATTGTTTCAACAAACGCTTCAAACAATGACGCAAGACTTATTGGCTGACTTTGAAAACCTCGCTACGAATGAGCTAGAAAAACTAACTTGGGGTGAACGACTATTTGTTCAGCATGGCTTGACTGGAATCCGTGGAGAGGCGCAACAAGGTTATCCCGCTGTCTTTGAACAGGGAGTGCCTTATTATCAAAAACATCAAGGCACACAACAACAAAAACTCATTGATACGCTCCTTTATTTATCGCTCTATGTTGAGGATACGAATTTGATTAAACGAAGTCAAAATGTCCAAATTTTTGAAATATATCAACCGTTAATCCAGGAATATTTTGCTTTAGGGGGGACACAAACGTTACGGGGAACCCTTTGTTTAGAAAGATTGAATCACTTATTCAAAGAAAAAAATTGGAGTATTGGTGGCAGTGCAGATGCTTTAATTTTGGTGGTATTTTTAGATAAACTAATGAAATTAAATTGGCTGACCCCTTAATTAAAAAGATAGTTACAACGCTGATTTGGTCAGTTATTTTGACCTTATATGCTTATGGAAAGGTCTCAAGAGAATTCAAGAAAGCGATTGACAAATACCACGAAACACAGTATATTTTATTACGAAATCATTCTTATCAGAGTATACAAATACGATGATAAACAGTTGAAGCGAATCTTGATTTGCTTTTCCTAAACCTGATTCTTTTAGAATCAGGTTTTTGTTTATCTAAAAGGCGGCATTCGTTCAAAAACGGCTGTCGCCTTTTTTTATGAAATTTTTTTAATATAAAAAAATTCATAAAAAAATCTTAAAAACAGAAAAAATTGTTATAGATTAGAGTCATTTTTTTGATGTAAAGTTTTTATGACTTACAGCCATAAAATTGATAAAAACAGTCAAAGAAGCAGAAAAAATAATAGTGGAATTTCTCAAAAAAATAAAAAAATTTTCCGTTATTTAATTATCGATTTATCAAACGATAAGTTATAATAAAATAATTTATTTATCTTTAATGATTGGGGAGAAATGTATAAACTTCCTCATTTTCCTCTCATTGTATAATAACTCACTAATGAATTAGTGAGTTATTTAACATATCCAGGATGCTTGTTATCAAATGAATTTTTATATAAAAATTCACAGCATTATATTTTGAAAAGCTGAGGAAATGTACTAAACTGCAGGTGTTAAATCCATTTAAATCGCTAAAGGGGGAGATGAACAACTAGGGGAAGCTAATGATCTTGGTATTTATCGTTTATTTTAAAGAAAAGAGGGACGATCAGATGAAAAAGAAAATTGTTGAGGATTTTAATCGGAAAAGTCAGCATAAAAAATGGACAAAACGCAAGATGCTTAATTTAGCAATATCAAGTGGTTTATTATTTACGTCATTAGCAATCCCTGTAAGTATAGCTGTTACCTCTGGCACAATCAGTGCATCAGCAGCGGTCTTGGATATCGAACTATTATCAAATGTTACGTCAAATAATGACAGTGGCACTTCAACGAGTAATCGTTGGACAGCCGCAAACCAAAATCAACCAGTTAATTTCACGGTTTCTGGTGGCGCTTTAGCAGATGCTTCCGCTGTGTTTAGTGGACAAAAACAAGCGGTGTTAGTGGTTCCTCCTGAGTTAAGAGGAAATGTAGCTGCAGCAGGCAGCGCAGCAATCAATACCAATGTCACGATTGATCTTTCAAAAGTTACTTTTTTGACCGCCGTTTTGAATGCAGCCAATGATTTAACCAATGTGATTACTCAAATTACCAGTGGGGCTTTAGGGAATTTAACTGGTGTTGATATTGATTTGACGGAAGTGAATCGTCAGTTGGAATTAGTGAATAACATTGAAAACTTAGGTGCTGCTTCATTTACAGCTCCGGAAACATTAGCAGCTGACGGCTCATACATTAGCGCACCAATTAGTGATGGTTTAGGGTTAGTTTTAGCCCAAAATGTTTCAAACATCTTACAAGATTTGAATGCGGCAGTTCAAGCTTTGGAGGCAAAAGGAACCAGTATCCCAAGTAATCTTGTCGCCACAGCCATAAATGCAGCCTTGCTTCCTGTCAAAGGCACGGTAAACGTGGCTGTTTCAGGTGCTTTGCCTTTATTAGCGGTTGGTGGTTCAGGTGTGAATGAGTTAGTGGATGCTTCTTTACTAGGCGCAACTACGGTTACTTTACCAACTACCGTTTCAACACCTCAAAATTTATCCAATAATTTAGATGCTCGTTTTGTAGGAACAGTCGTTCAAACAGATCTTTTAGACGTTAATTTATTAGCAACAGCAGACGGTGTATCCAACATTTATTTTGCTGCAGGTACTACTAGTGAAGTAACCGCACCAACAATCACAGGAGTAACAGGTAATTCAACGGCAGGTTACGAAGTTAAAGGAACTGCCGATGCCAATGCCACGGTTGAAATCCGAAATGCAGGAGGCACCGTAATAGGCACAGGTACCGCTGATGGGACAGGAGCGTTTACAGTTACCATTCCCGCAGGTGAAGCAGGTGCCAATGAAACATTAACGGCTGTAGCGAAAAACGCCAGCGGCACAGAAAGTACGCCAACAACGTTCCAAACGCCAGCGGATCCTAATACGCCCGTGGCGACGCCAATTGTTGAGACTGTAACAGGTAGTACAACAAAAGGCTATGAGGTCAAAGGGACTGCTGAAGTTGGCACCACCATTGAGGTTCGCGATGCAGCTGGCACGGTCCTTGGTACTGCAACAACTGGAACTGACGGAAAATATACAGTGACTTTAGATCCAGGAAAAGCAACAGCCAATCAAACGCTGAGCGTTGTAGCGAAAAACGCTAGTGGCACGGAAAGTCAACCAGCAACGGCGACAACACCAGCTGATGTCACTGCACCAACAGTTGATAACATCACAGGCAACTCTGGTTCGGGTTATGAAATTACAGGAACAGCAGACCCTAACACAACAATCGAAGTTCGTGATCCATCTGGGGCAGTCATTGGTACAGGTACCTCTGATGCGAATGGTGATTTTACTGTAACGCTACCAACGGGAACGACCAATCCTGGGGATACGTTAACAGTGATTGGAAAGGATAACGCGGGAAATGAAAGTCAACCGACTGAAGTCCTTGTTCCTGCTGATGCCACGGTTACAGCACCAACTGTAACAGGAGTAACAGGTAATTCAGTTGCTGGTTATCAGGTGACAGGCACCGCTGATCCGAATGCTACCATCGAAATTCGTGATGCAGATGGGAACGTGATTGCAACAGGGACTGCCGATGGGACTGGTTCCTTTGCTGTGAACCTTCCAGCTGGGACGGCAAATGCGAATGAAACATTGACAGCGTTAGCCAAAGATCCTGCTGGCAATACAAGTACACCGACAACCTTCCAAACACCAGCAGATGAAGTAGTGGCACCGCCAAGTGTCGACAAAGTAACTGGGAATACAACACAAGGATATCAAGTGACAGGTACCGCTGAACTTGGCACCACCATTGAAGTTCGTGCAACAGACGGAACAGTTTTAGGCACCGCAACAACTGGACCGACTGGCCAATATACTGTGACGTTAGCTTCAGGAAAAGCAACAGCTAAACAAACAGTGAATGTAGTTGCTAAAAATGATACTGGACTTGAGAGTCAACCAACTACAGCTATGACACCCGCTGATGTTACCACACCAACAATTGGTGACATTACTGGAGATTCAACAACTGGTTATGAAATCACTGGGACGGCGGACCCTAATACCACCATTGAAGTACGGAACCCAGATGGAACAATTATTGGTACAACGACAACGGATGATCAAGGAAACTTTACTGTGGACCTTCCAGCGGGAGCCGCTAATCCTGGTGATACATTAACAGTTGTTGGAAAAGACGGTGACGGCAATGAAAGTCAACCAACGGAAGTGACGGTCCCTGAAGATGCAACCGTAGCAGCACCAACTGTGACGACTGTTACAGGAACAACTGCCACTGGGTATCAAGTAACCGGCACGGCAGAGCCAAATGTCACCATTGAGATTCACAATGAAGCAGGTTTAGTTATTGCTACGGGAACGACTGATGGTGCTGGCGCCTTTACAATCACTCTTCCGACGGGCACAGCAACAGCTAACGAAGCCTTAACTGCCATTGCGAAAGATGCTGCTGGGAAAGAAAGTAATCCGACTGCTTTCAAAACACCTGCTGATCCAGATGCACCAGTCGCGACACCTACTGTTGACAAAATCACTGGTAGCACGACAAACGGCTATCAAGTAGTAGGAGCAGCAGAAGTTGGTACAACAGTTGAGGTGCGTGACGCCGATGGCACAGTCCTTGGCATGGCAACTACTAGAACTGATGGCAAATACACAGTGACTTTAGAGCCAGGGAAGGCCTCAGCTAACGAAACAATAACTGTCGTAGCGAAAAATGCAACAGGAAAAGAAAGTCAGCCAGCTACAGCAACTACACCAGCCGACTTAGCCACACCAACCATTGATTCTATTACCGGAAATTCTGGTAAAGGTTACGAAATCACTGGAACGGCGGAGCCCAAAACCACTATTGATGTCCGTGACGCAGACGGAACCATCATTGCTGCTACCACTGCTAACGAAACCGGCCAATATACGGTGACTCTACCAGCTGGCGTAGTGACACCAGGAGAAACGATTACGATTATTAGCAAAGATGGCGCTGGCAATGAAAGTCAACCAGCTACAGCCGTTATTCCAGCGGATGTTGTTTTAGCGGCGCCAACTATTACGAAGGTTGAAGGAAACAAAGCCAATGGCTATACAGTCACTGGAACTGCTGATCCAAATGTCACGGTTCAATTTTACAATAGCAGTGAACAATTATTGGCAAGTGGCAATACAACTACTGGAGGCACCTTCTCCGTTCATATTGCAGCAGGGTTAGCAACAGAAAAAGAAACGTTAACCGCACTAACCACAGATACACAAGGAAATGTGAGTCCTAAAACCACATTTATGACGCCAGCCGATATTACGGGAGAACCAGAAATTAAAATTGCGGCACCAACTGTTTCTTCAGTTTTAGGAACGTCTAAAGCCGGCTACCTTATCAAAGGAACAGCTGAACCAAACCGAATCATTCAAATTAGTAACCGACTATTAAGAAGTGTGATTGCTGTAGGTGCCACCGATGCTGAAGGCAACTTCGCTATCCAATTAACAGCGGGACAAGCGACTGCTCAACAAAGTTTACTTGCGACAGCTACCGATGGCGCAGGACATTACAGTACGGCTACAACCTTCATGACACCAGCCGACCCAACGAATCCTGGAGGAGGCAATGGTAACACTGGCGGAAATAACGGCAATACAGGCGGCAATACAGGAAACAATGGCGCAACTGGCGGGAATAATGGGAATGGTTCAAACACAGGTTCAAATCCAAATGGAGGTTCTGGTTTAGGCACAACAGGTTCTGGCTTAGATTCACTAGGCAATGGCCTCGGTACAAATGGTAGTGGCTACCACCCTAAACTAAGCACCATCAGTTATGGCACTGGAAATCACGGGAAAACAGGCTTCTTACCTAGCACAGGTGAAAAAGAGTCTTCAGCCGTGACAACAAGTTTGTTTGGCGCCTTTGTCGCACTCCTTGCGAGCATGGGAATCATCAAACGCAAACGTAAAAACTAGCTCTCTCCTTTAATTCCTATAGATGAGAAAACGTATTGTTGAGAATTCCCCACTCAATGATACGTTTTCTCGTTCCATTTAATGAAGAAAAATTGCCAAATAGAATAAAATGTGCTATTCTATTTTCAGAAAATCGAAGGAACAAGCAGTGAAAGTGCTAAATCCAACCTGAATTTTTTAATGCAGGAGGAGTGGGCGCTTTTTTTGTTGTTATGAAGAAAGGAAGCTAATTATGCAATCAGCTACAATGGAATTTGATACAATTGCGGCGATTTCTACGCCGCCAGGTGAAGGTGCGATTAGTATTGTTCGTTTAAGTGGCGAGCAAGCAGTTGCTATTGCAAACAAAGTTTATCGGTCAGGCACTAAAGATTTAGCTAAAGTCCCCACGCACACGATTCACTATGGTCATATTGTTGATCCGCAAAACGATCAATTGATTGATGAAGTCATGCTTTCTGTGATGCGGGCACCGAAAACATTTACACGAGAAGACGTGGTAGAAATTAACTGTCATGGCGGCATTGTCGTGGTGAACCAATTATTGCAATTACTGTTACGTGAAGGCGCACGAATGGCCGAACCTGGGGAATTTACAAAACGTGCTTTTCTAAATGGCCGAATGGATCTTTCACAAGCAGAAGCAGTGATGGACTTAATCCGTGCTAAAACGGATAAAGCGATGAATGTTGCATTGAACCAATTGGATGGTAACTTGTCGGCGTTAATTCGTTCATTAAGACAAGAAATTTTAAATACTTTAGCACAAGTAGAAGTTAATATCGATTATCCAGAGTATGATGATGTCGAAGAATTAACCACAAAATTACTTTTAGAAAAAGCCGAATTTGTGAAAGCGCAGATTCAACAATTATTAACGACCGCTAAACAAGGAAAAATTTTGCGAGAAGGTCTAAGTACAGCAATTATTGGCCGACCAAATGTCGGGAAATCCAGTTTGTTAAACCATCTGTTACGAGAAGAAAAAGCTATCGTTACAGATATTGCTGGAACGACACGTGATGTCATTGAAGAATACGTTAACGTTCGCGGCGTTCCTTTAAAATTAATTGATACAGCGGGGATTCGCGAAACAGAAGACATTGTGGAACGAATTGGTGTCGAACGTAGCCGCAAAGCGTTAGCAGATTCGGATTTAATTTTGTTAGTCTTAAATCAAAGCGAAGAATTGACAGAGGAAGATCGTCAACTGTTGGAAGCAACGAAAGGCTTAAAACGCGTTATTCTTTTAAATAAAATGGACTTACCGACAAAACTAGATCCTAACGAATTACAAGGATTAGTCCCTGCAGAAGAAATTTTATCCGTTTCGGTGTTGTCAAACACAGGCTTAGACCAGTTAGAAGCGAAAATTGCTGATCTTTTCTTTGGCGGCCAAACAGGCGAAAAAGATGCTACCTATATTTCTAATACACGTCATATTGCTTTGCTAGATCAAGCAGCGCTTTCGTTACAAGAAGTGATTAACGGCATCGAAGCAGGTATGCCAGTCGATTTAGTTCAAATTGATATGACCCGTTGTTGGGATTATTTAGGGGAAATCGTCGGCGATAGTGTCCAAGATGAATTAATTACACAGTTATTTAGTCAATTTTGTTTAGGAAAATAAGACAAGAGAGGAATTTTTTATGAATCAATATCAAGCAGAATCATATGATGTTATTGTCGTCGGTGCTGGACATGCTGGCTCTGAAGCAGCCTTAGCAGCCGCACGAATGGGCGTTAAAACGTTACTTTTAACAATTAATTTAGATATGGTTGCTTTTATGCCATGTAACCCTTCTGTTGGTGGACCTGCCAAAGGAGTCGTTGTCCGAGAAATCGATGCATTAGGCGGCGAAATGGGTAAAAACATTGATAAAACCTACATCCAAATGCGGATGCTAAATACTGGTAAAGGTCCAGCAGTGCGTGCGTTGCGCGCGCAAGCTGACAAACATGCCTATGCGACAGAAATGAAACATACCATTGAAAAAGAAGAAAATTTAACCCTTCGTCAAGGGATTGTTGAAGAATTAATCGTGGAAGATGGCGTTTGTCGTGGTGTTGTAACTTCAACAGGTGCCGCATACCGTAGTCAAGCAGTGGTGATTACTGCCGGTACTGCCTTGCGTGGCGAAATTATTATTGGTGAATTAAAATATTCATCAGGACCAAACAATTCGCAACCTTCCGTTGGTTTAGCCAATCATTTAAAAGAATTAGGTTTAGAAATCGATCGCTTTAAAACAGGAACGCCGCCGCGAGTAAAATCAAGTACGATTGATTATTCTGTGACAGAGGAACAACCAGGCGATAAAGAACCCAACCACTTTAGTTACAGCACGCCAGATAGTGCCTACAATCAAAACCAAGAACCTTGTTGGTTAACTTATACGAATGAAACAACGCATGAAATTATTCAAAAAAATCTACACCGCGCCCCAATGTTTACTGGGATTGTTGAAGGTGTGGGCGCTCGGTATTGTCCATCCATCGAGGACAAAATTGTTCGTTTTGCAGACAAACCAAGACACCAATTGTTCTTGGAACCAGAAGGGTTGAATACCGAAGAAGTTTACGTCCAAGGCTTATCTACTTCTTTACCAGAAGATGTCCAAACAGAAATGCTTCATTCTATTGAAGGATTAGAAAAAGTAGAAATGATGCGTACAGGTTACGCCATTGAATACGATGTGGTAGTCCCTCACCAATTACGCCCAACATTAGAAACAAAGGTCATTGAAAATCTTTATACAGCAGGTCAAACGAACGGAACTAGTGGCTACGAAGAAGCTGCTGGTCAAGGCTTGATGGCAGGAATTAATGCTGCATTGAAAATTCAAGGCAAAGAGCCTCTTGTTTTAAAACGTAGTGATGGCTATATTGGCGTCATGATTGACGATTTAGTTACAAAAGGCACTAACGAACCTTATCGCTTATTAACGTCACGTGCGGAGTATCGTTTGATTTTAAGACATGACAATGCGGACTTACGTTTAACAGAAATGGGTCATGAAATTGGCTTAGTCAAAGAAGAACAATATGCCGCCTATCTAGTCAAAAAAGCGGCTGTTGAAGCGGAAATTGCCCGCTTAGGCAAACATCGGATTAAACCAACCAAAGAAGTGCAAGCATTTTTGGAAACCAAAGGCGCAGCTGGCTTAAAAGATGGTATTTTAGCTAGAGATTTTCTGAAACGCCCAGAAATCAGTTATCAAGAAGTCGCTCAATTTATTCCCGCACCTGAAGAGGCGCTCGATCCAAAAGTGATTGAACAAGTAGAAATTCAAATCAAGTACGAAGGCTACATTAAAAAAGCCATGGAAAAAGTTGAGAAACTAAAACGCATGGAAGCAAAACGCATTCCAGAAAACATTGATTACCAAGCGATTAACGGCTTGGCTACAGAAGCAAAACAAAAACTACAAAAAATCCAACCAGAAACGATTGCCCAAGCAAGCCGTATCAGCGGTGTGAACCCCGCTGACATTAGCATTTTGATGGTCTACATCGAACAAGGGAAAATCGCGAAAGTTAAGAATTAAAATACTGATGTACCAGAGTTTACAGGCTAGTTAAGATTATATTTTTATTTGTTGAATGCTATATTGAATGCCATAAGTTTAAAAAGCCATGTAGTTAGCAAACTGTTCAGCTGTTTCGTTCTGTTTTGCTTCAGTAACCATGATGTAAATGTCTGTGGTTACTTTGGTTGACTTGTGTCCCAGGCGTTGTGATACGTCCTTGATACTAGCGCCACTTTCAAAGAGAAGTGATGCATTGGTCTTTCTAAAATCATGAACTTTAATAATTTTCATGTCTGGAAAGTGCTTGTGTATCTTTTTTAAAACATTATTTGGATAAGATTTATACAAATAAGCATTATCTCGATATAAAACAGAGTTGCAAAAAACCACATTTTTATGGAAGTCTTTTTCTCTTTCACCGAGTCGGAGTTTTTCCTGTAAAATGTGGTTTTTCCATTCTTTGAGAATATTCATAGTTTGATTATCCACTTTGACTATCCGATTGGAAGATTCTGTTTTTGTATCCTGTACAAGCAAGTCTCCGTTTTGAAGTTCGACTAAAGTTTTATTTATTGTCATAGTGTTATTTGAAAAATCTATATCTTTCCAAGTTAAAGCTATTGCTTCACCTTTTCTTAATCCTACGAAAGCTAGAACTCGAAAGAACGTATAAGCTCGTCTATCTTTTAAACGCAATAGACATGTAAAAAAATGTTTTAGTTCACTTTTAGTGTAATAATTATCAGTCGTCTTTTTTGCTATCTGTTTTTCTTAGGTGTAATTGTTCGTTCCATAGGATTATCAGTAATGGCATTAATTTAAAAACGGTATTTAAAAACCATATTTACATAGATACGAAGATGTTTATAAATTGGTAAAGATTCTGCCCAACTATTTAGTCTTTTTTGGCAGTACAAAGGCGTTATATTACTGATTTTAAGCAATCCAAAATATTCTAAGATATGGGTTTCAAAATAAGTTTTAATTCTTTGTTGTGTAGTTATTTAAATATCTTTCAAATGTTGTTCCAACCACAAAATATATAATTGATTACAATTCATATTTTTATAGTTAGATAAATTATTTTTTTCAAAGTCCGTTTGTAAATGAGATAAAGCCTTTATTGCTATCTTTTTCTATAACTTTTGATTGTTACCAATGTTATTTAGTCTTGTACTGCTGGAGGTAAGTGGCAGGTGTTAGTCCCATCAATGTCTTTATTTACTCGCTCGTACTTTTAGGACAATCTATTTGTGAAAGTAAGTCACAAGAAAAATATTTATTATTTATAATTGATGATTTTATTTCTACTGGAAAAATAGAAATTAGCTTTTTGTTTATAGTATCTAGTGAAATAAGAATAAGGCCACTTTTAAATTAGAAACTTTATTTGATATAGAATCATTAATTAATTTATAAACTCGATGTCAAGAGTCTAATAGGGAGTCTCAATAAATATTTAGTACAGGAGAATAATATTTTACCTGAAAGCCACCAGGCTCATTAATAGAGTTGTACAAATATAAGTAGAATCTTTATTAGATGAAATTGGAAATCCAATCTTTAAAGAATCTGAAAATAATGATTTTTTATTTGAACTATTTAGTTGAAGTATCAAATCAGATTGATGAAAGGGGTCGATCTATTAACTCCTGTATAGTATTTTGGAGATTTCTCCTATTTTCATATTCAAGATGTTTTAGAAATTAGTGAGGTAGAGAGGTTAAACGAATTGTTTACAAATGAAAATAAGATTGGTGTTTTTATCTATTAAATTATGGACGGGAAATTAATATTTGTTTCCTTTGACGCTGCAATGCTAAAAGGAAATAAAAAACAATTTTTATTAATCCTGCAGAATATTTTTAATTCCTCTCTGAAATTAACTTAAAAATTTTTTCATGGAGGTAGGATAAGAGAGCCCTCTTTAGATACTTCATTTTCAAAAAAAGAAAAAGGGTGGGAAATAGCTGTACATAAAAGTAAAAAATTCTTGATAAAGCCTTTCAACATAAGTAATTCGAGCGGAAGTATTTCATAGAGATATTAAAATCATTAGGAAAGTTCACGACTGTTTTGAACCTCTTGATTGAAATGTATTTTTATACGTGTGAAGTCTATCATATCAAATATATGGAGTGGAAAGACAGTGGTTTTAAATCCACAAAAGTTCAAACGAATAAAAACGGGTCAAGAAGTGAAATTAAGTATTATTAGAAACAAAAAAAGAGAGATTACTCCGAGTGTAATCAAGGTTTCTGACAAGAATATTACATCATGAAGGAGAAAATTTGGAAAAGTTACTTATTGATGCAAAGAAATATGAAATACCAAACGTAAAAGGTGTGGATATAAAATACAGTATGATATTTTAACTCTGTACTTGATTGTACAGGGTTTTTACATTAATTTAATAATTAGAAAACAAAAACCTCACTGAAAAATATAGAATTCTGTAGATATAGGTAACTAGAAAATTGTTTTCCAGAAATATCATAAAGAAGTAGATGTATGAATTAAGAAATTTGTGAAATTTTCAAGTATTAAAGGTATGAGCTGCCTTAGAAATTGTAACCTATTTCATAGATATTTATTGGAAAGAGAATAATAGGAGAATATTTAGAAGCTAATTTTCTAATTCTTGATACTTATGCTATTATCTCTAAATTTGAATATGGAGGACGTAATTAAACTTACCAAATATAAATCTAGATGATTTTAAAAGAAGTACTAGCTCGAGAAAAACGAGGGTACAAATGTTTGAATTACCAAGGTATTGAACAATTTAAAATATAGAAAAACATTAGATGTAAATAAAAATGGTTTTGTCCATTATCCAACAGATAGGTGTGATATATATTTCAACAAAGAAAAATACTTGAGTTTCTAGATAGAAATTTTGCAGACATCTTAGGAAAGAAATAATAAGTGTGTAAAATATTGAGAAAAAAAGATAAAATTTTGTAGTAATATAATAAACAACAATATATGATTTTGATGTTATTATAAAAATTGAATTTAATTTTAGGTACATAGTATTAAAAAATTCAATAGTTAAAAAAAGTGTTGCTTGTGATCAATTTATTTGAGAAAATAGTAAGAGGCATATGATTTAACAATGTTTTATATCAATGATAGTATTAAGTGTGTAGATTGGAGGGAGAATGTCATGGAAAATAGACTAAAAAGATTAAGAGAGCAGCAATCATTAAGTGTTAAGTTCATTACTAGAATTTTGAACATAAGTCCAGAAGAATACTATGGTTACGAAGCAGCAACTGATATAGGACCAGATTTATTAGAAAAATTAACAAGACTTTTTGGTGTTGAGAGAACGGATATATTAAATTCTAATAGTAATGAATGTTCACTTAATATGAATTCTTTGGGGTTTGCTAGGACTGATTTTGATATTACTCCCAAAGATAAAAAAGAAATTGAGAGACTTATAAAGTTACAAAATAAATTTAATGATATGTGAGAATGAATTCATGAAAGAGTGTTTGAAATTTAATGGTTATGATTTATATACAGTTGGTGATTCACCAAAAGAATTAGCCGATAAAGTATTAAATAGACATTTTAATAGAGCGATAGAGGTTGCTGATTTACCTATAGATCCTTTTTGCTTATTAAGAGACAGTGGAGTTATTTACTCTTTTCTAGATTTTGATAAGTTTGAAGGATTTTATCTTTTGCCTAAAAATTTAAGTAATCCTAAAGAAAAAACAATGGTTGGCATAAATAAGAATAGACCAATAGCTAGACAAAGATTTACAGCAGCCCATGAACTAGCTCATCATATAAAAGACGAGCAAACAATTTATTGCATGTTGTCTGATAATGGAAGTGAGGTTGAAAAGTACGCTAATGAGTTTGCTTCTAATCTATTAATGCCACAGTATTTATTGAATGAGCTTATCCAGACTCATTCAATAAATAAGGAAATGTCACAAGTACAATTTTTAAAAAGTGTTTTAAAAATTTCTGTTTTATTTGGTGTAAGTTTCCAATCAACCTTATACAGAGTAAATAATATTATAAGAAAAATAGAGTATAAAAATTTAAAAAAAGAATATAGAAAATTTAAGCCTGATGCAAAGAAAAAAGAATTGGGAATAGATAATGATTATATTCTTTATTCTCAAGTTGTTAAAAGTTATGCATTTTCTGAGTGGAATCCGACTACTAAAGTCAAAAATGATTTTATAAGATTGCTAATAAGTAACGACCATAGAATGGAAAATGGTACATTGGAAGTTGAAGAAATTAGTGAATTAATTGCAGAAATTCGATATTGTGGATTGGATAATGTACAAAAAAGTAGAAAAAATGCAGGTTTAGAACTTGTTGATGCTGATTTTGAAGTGTTGGGACAATGGGAGATGTATAATAGAGTTTTTTCAGATTATTCTTTAACCAGTATATGTGAAATCTTGTTGCTTCATCAAAATTTTTACAAGTATGCTCCATATCCAGAAGTAGGCGGGGCTTTTAGAACAGCTTCGGCAAGGATTGCTGGAAAACAGGTGTCTACGGAAAGACCTGAAAATATCTCTTCTAAAATAAACTATATTTTAAATGATTTTGATACTAAAAGAAAAAATCAGTATTTCACTGATAAGTATCTTATATTGGATTATTTAATTAAGTTACATCATGAAATAACAGTGATACACCCATTCTATGATGGGAATGGAAGAACTAGTCGTGCATTACTTAATAAACAACTATTATTATTTGGTATACCAGCCTTTTATATAGAAACTGAGAAAAAAAAAGGTTATGAAAAAGGGCTAGAAGAGTGCGATACAAATCAAAATTATGAATCTTTATTTATATTTATAGTAAAGTCAATTATAGAAGTATATGATAAGATAATATAGAATGCTATTAAACCTATCATCGCTGTGAAAAGGTCTGTATCTTTAGTCAAAACTATATGTGTTTAAGTGAAAATCATCTATTGTAAAGTTATTATATCAAGTAAGATATATCTTTTTTACTGAAAAAGGTGATTTGCTTTCGTAGATTAATAAAATATTTTCAAGTCATTATGTATAGAAGGTAAGTATGAATTATAACGATGAATTGTTTTTAGTAGAGCATTTACCATCAAACATAGATACAAAATTATACCTTATTAAAAGAAAAAAAGGTGGAGTACAACTAAAGTTACATGTTGCAGGAATTGTGTATCAAGTTATTGATTTAAACAGTGATATTCAGAAATTGTTAAAACAACAAATAGAGTATGGAAAAAGGTTGATAAATGTTTTGAACGAAGATGTAGAAGTTTATTAAAATCAGTTGATGTTGAAAAGAATATGTACAAATCATTAATTGATAATCAGCTTAAAGCTATCATAAATAAATGTAAGTAAAGTGGACTATCGATATAGTCATACCTTATTCAAAGTGCAAATACGTTTAAAAACTTTTAACATAGCACGTCCATTATGGACGTGTTTTTTGGTATAATAGATTAGATGATTTAGCGAGGAGAATTATTATGAACTTCATGTTTGATACAAATGCTTTTGATAAAGTAATAGAGAATTTAGCTGAATTTGAGCGTATAAAAAACAATAACAATTTTTATATGACTTATGTGCAAGAACAAGAATTAATGGATATTCCAGAAATTAAGCGAGCTAAAATGTTAAGTATATTTAGTATGATTAAGGAAGAAAACATTAAAAAAATACCTACAACTACATTTATTTTAAATCATACGCCGATAGGAAGTGGTGGACTGGGGAATGGCAAGGTGTATGAGAAATTACTAAACGAAGGAAAAACAAATGTAAATGATGCGCTGATTGGAGAAACTGCAGTAACAAAAGGATATACTTTGGTAACTAATGATAAGCAATTATATAATAAATTGTTGAAGTACGATATAAGAGTAATGACTTTTGAAGAGTTTTTGTCACAAATATAAATTAATGCTTGTAGTTAATGAAGATTGAATACGGAATACACACAATAATACGTGCTAAAATTTATGAACAAAATCTTATATAAATAAATACCTATAAATCAACATTTGTGAATACTAGGTATTTAACTATTCGAGTACATCGAACAAGGAAAAATCGCGAAAGTGCAAGGATAATAAAAATTTGAAGCAGTTGCTTCTTCACGGATGATTGATTGTGAAGAAGCAACTGCTTTTTTGTTTTGAATTAGTCTACTTTTTTTTCTAAACTGCAAAAAAAGACTGTCTTAAATAATTTCACAAACTGACCTATACTGAAAGCGCAAACAAATGATAGGAGTGGAACAAATGACAGATTGGTTAGGAATTAAAGGAAAAGTAGTGATTGTTACAGGAGGCTCATCTGGTATTGGTCGCAGCATTGTTGAAAGCTTGTTAGCACAAGAGGTCTATGTCGCTAATTTTGATATTTCAGCATCAGAAACGCAACATGAGCATTTACTCTTTGTGAAAGTCGATGTAACTTCTCGAGCAGAAGTAGAAGCGGGTGTCGCTCAAGTGGTGGAAAAATTTGGAACCGTAGATGGCCTAGTAAATAATGCCGGAATCAATATTCCTCGTCTATTGGTGGATAAAAATCATCCTCATGGGCCTTATGAATTATCGGATGAGGTATTCGACAAAATTGTAGCCATCAATCAAAAAGGGCTCTACCTAATGAGCCAAGCAGTGGGCCGGATTCTTGTACAAAAACAAGCAGGTGTCATTATTAATATGTCTTCAGAAGCTGGATTAGAAGGCTCCGAAGGGCAAAGCGCCTACGCTGCAACGAAAGCAGCGGTCAGCAGTTATACACGTTCATGGGCTAAAGAGTTAGGAAAATCAAACGTCCGTGTCGTGGGGATTGCGCCAGGCATTATGGAAGAAACGGGCTTGCGCACTTTAGCATACGAAGAAGCATTGGCTTATACACGAAACATTTCTGTGGAGCAATTGCGAGCAGGTTATTCAAAAACAAGTACGATTCCATTAGGTCGTAGCGGAAAACTCCATGAAGTCGCTGACTTAGTATGCTATTATTTATCAGACCGTTCAAGCTATATTACAGGCATCACCACAAACGTAGCTGGAGGTAAAACAAGAGGATAGAGGTGGGAAAACTAAATGACGCTAGTAAATAGATGGTACCAAGTAATAAAATTACTAGTTGATCACAAAGGAATGAGCTTACAGGAATTGCAAGAAAAATTAGCCGCAAGTCCTCAAACAGTTCGTAAAAACATTGATACATTGAATGATGAATTAATCGGTATCGCCCAAATTATTCAGAAGGAAAATCTCTTTCAGTTAGAAATCAATAACTTTGAAGGTTTTGAAGAGGTTTTGTCTGGACGGCTAAAAAGGGAATCTGATTTTAATTCTTCAAGCAAGCGTGTTTCCTACATTATCAAACGATTAATAGAAGAAGATCAATTTATTTCAACTTATGATTTATCCGAAGAACTCGCCGTTAGTCGCGGCACAGTTAATAAAGACATTAAGCGCATGAAAGAGCTGATTGCTCCTTGGCAGGTTGCGGTTGTAGGCACGCCAAACCGTGGCATTCATTTAGAAGGAAAAGAGTTTGATTTACGCTTACTTCATGTGAATTACGTCCAAGAATATTTTGAAGAACAGTTTCTTCATGAAACTACCAAACAAATGATACAAAAAATAATCAAAGAAACAAGACTAGCAAAACAAGATAGTTTTCTTTTACGAAGAGTGGTTTCAATTGTTTTGCAGCGTGTTTTAGCTGGAAAACTCATTACGGAACTACCACCAGAATATGTTGATTATGTTCGTCATAACGAGCAGATTGAAGAACTGATGTATCATTTGGAAATAACCTATAATGTAACGTTAAGCCAATGGGAACGTTCCTTTATCAGCTTTCCTTTTAACATCAACACAAACCATATTCGTAATTCTTTATTGGCTGATGAAGGACTCTTAGCTGACTATTTTCAAAAAATGATGAAAAAAATTCATCATTCAGTTGTTGTTGAATTTGATGAGGACTTCTTGTTTTCAGAAATGAAAGATCATTTAAGAAACGTGATGAATCGACTCGTTTTTCATGTGGAATGTCACGATTTATTTTATGGAGAAATTGAACGTCAATATCCTTTGGCCTATGAATTAGCCAAAATTGGCTTGCAAGAATTGGGCCGTTTGTTAAATCGTTGTGTGCCGACGGTTGAATTTGGGTATCTCGCTTTGTATTTTGAACTAGCATTGAGAGGGAACTATGAAGCGGGAGCCAAAAAAGAAATCGCTGTAATCTGCAGTACAGGTCATGGAACGGCCTTGATCATTCAGCGGCAATTGGAAAAAGTTTTGGGTCCAGACGTCCAGATTGCCCATTTTTCTGAAGAAGAGGCAGAGAGAAGAGAATTGAATCAATATTTTGCTATTTTTACAACCATTCCCTTAAAAAATATTCGACCACAAACACCGATGATCCATTTAACTAATTTATTTAACGATACTTGGCTCAGAAATGAGTGGCAGAGAGCAAAAGAAATTCGTTCCGTGGAATCTCAAAATATTCATATGACCTATCAATTATTAGAGAATACTCAAGGTTACCGAGCGAATATCCAGAAAATGGTTGCTGATTTAGAAGCAGAAAAATTAGTAGATCCTCAATTTATCGAACGAATTTTTACTAGAGAAGATCAACAAACAACTATTTTTGAATCGGGGATTGCCTTTCCCCATACAATTAATCAAGCCTTACCAACGATTATTTTATCGATTGGGGTTTTTGAAGAATCACTGGTTACATCAGAAGGTAAAGTTGATGTTATTTTGCTGTTGGGTATTCCAGAAGAGCTGACGGCCACTGTTGAAGCAGAGTTACTACAACTATATGACCGCTTGTTTACAATCGCAGGAGACGAACGTTTACGTAATGAGTTACGGAAGCAACGAGATGTTTTAGCGGTTAAAGAGTGGATGCAAAGGAAGGGGATTATCATATGAGCTTTATCTACGTATTCGGAGCGCTTTTTTTAACAGCTTACTTTGTTCAGATAGCTATGGGAATGAAACAGATTAAACACTTTAATCAAAACTACCAAGAATTGCGACAATTAGGGAAAGTCGCGATTGGTCGACGTGCAGGGAAGTTAAAAGCTGGCACGATTATCTTATTTGCTGTGGATTCGCAAGGGAAAATCTTAGCCGCTAGAAAGATGCAAGGTGTCACCGTTCTAGCTAAATTTCATCCCTTACCTCAGTATGTGAACGAGGATATTCATTATATGGATCATTACCATCCACTCGTACAAAAGGAAAATAAATTAACCCAACAAGCGATGGAAAATGCACGAGAAATTTACTTACGTGTTGAGTTTGGCAATTATCAAGAAACACAACCATTAACGCCGCTTAATGGAGCCAAAATTCAATGGCAATTATGGAAAAATAAAGTACAAACAAAATTGAAAGGAAGTGTCGAGTAATGTCTTATATTACAAAATTTGCGGAAGGATTTATGCACCTTTTCCAAACAGGAGCAGAAACATTTATTTCTTGGATGACAGGCATCGTACCTGTTGTTTTGATGTTAATGGTAGCTATGAATACTTTAATTGCTTTTCTAGGAGAAGAAAGAGTAACCAAGGTAGCCAAACTTTCTGCCAAAAATCCTGTTACGCGATATTTAGTGCTGCCTTTTTTATCCGCTTTTATGTTAGGCAATCCAATGTCCTTTACGATGGCTCGATTTTTACCAGAATACTATAAACCTAGCTATTATGCTGCACAAGCGCAATTTTGTCATACCAGTAATGGAGTTTTTCCTCATATTAATCCTGGTGAATTGTTCGTTTGGTTAGGGATTGCGCAAGGGATTGATACGTTAGGACTAAATTCGATGGACCTAGCGATTCGCTATATGTTTGTAGGGATATTAATGAATTTTATTGGCGGTTGGGTTACCGATTTCACTACCGCCTATGTTTGCAAACAACAAGGAATTACCCTTAGTAAAACAGTAGAGATTGCTGTGGATTAGAAAGGAGCAAGGTGAGATGACGTACAATAGTATTAAGGTAGTTAAAGGAAATGGCGGTTATGGTGGGCCCTTAGTGATTACACCGACAGAAGAAAAACATAAATTTATTTACATTACAGGTGGCGGCGAGAAACCCGCAATTGTTGATAAAATCGTAGAATTGACAGGAATGGAAGCGGTCAATGGTTTTAAGACATCGATTCCAGATGATGAAATCGCATTAGCCATTATTGATTGTGGAGGCACTCTTCGTTGCGGAATTTATCCTAAAAAAGGAATTCCTACTATTAACGTTGTTCCAACTGGCAAAAGTGGTCCCTTAGCACAATACATTAATGAGACAATTTATGTTTCCGCTGTAGGCCCGAAACAGATTACATTGACATCAGAAGAAGCTGCTGCTGATACAGAAAAGCCCACCTCGAAAAAAACAGAATTTAAATATGATACAAGTAAAAAAATTACTGAACAAAAAGCGGAACAACAAAGTTTTGTTGCGAAAATTGGTATGGGTGCAGGAAAAGTTGTAGCGACATTCAACCAATCAGCCCGTGAAGGCGTACAAACGATGATCAACACAGTGATTCCGTTTATGGCATTTGTTTCTTTATTAATTGGTGTGATTCAAGGTTCAGGAATTGGTGAATTTTTTGCCAATATCATGGCGCCATTGGCAGGAAACATTGTGGGTTTAACAATTATTGGTTTTATTTGTTCTCTGCCGTTTCTTTCTCCTTTATTAGGTCCTGGAGCAGTAATCAGCCAAGTAATTGGTACGTTAATTGGTGTGGAAATTGGGAAAGGCAACATTCCGCCACAACTAGCCTTACCAGCATTGTTTGCTATTAATACACAAAACGCGTGCGACTTTATTCCCGTGGGCTTAGGCTTGGAAGAAGCTGAAGCTGAAACCGTTGAAGTCGGGGTCCCTTCTGTTTTATATTCTCGTTTCTTAAATGGTGCCCCTCGAGTACTAGTTGCTTGGTTAGCAAGTTTTGGATTGTATAGTTAAAAAATTTTTTTGGAGGATGGGAAATGTCAGTATTTACAACAAAGGTTCAGTCTATTGGGCCAGAAGCCGAATTATTTAAAGAAGAAAAAATGGTCATCTTATTTGGAAAAGATGCACCAGATGCTTTAGCAGATTATTGTTATAACATTGAGGTTCAGCCAGTCACAGAAGCGATTACGGACAAGCAAACGTTAGTGATTGATGAACAAACTTACCAGATTACCGCTGTAGGCGAGGTAGTATTAACTAATTTAGACACATTGGGTCACATTACTATTAAATTTGATGGCGCAACAACACCTGAATTACCAGGTACATTATATGTTGAAGAAAAAGCTATTCCTGAAATAACTGTTGGTACAACAATCACTATTCTATAATTATCGTTTAAGGGAGGAACGTAAAAGATGGAATTTATGCTAGATACAATTAATCTTGAGGCTATTCGAAAGTATCAGAAAATTTTACCACTGGCAGGCGTAACGTCTAATCCCAGTATTGTTAAACAAGCAGGAAAAATTGACTTCTTTGCGCAGATGAAAGAAATCAAAAAAACGATTGGACAAGCGAGTTTGCACGTCCAAGTGGTCGGTCAAACGACAGAAGAGATGCTAGAAGATGCCCAAACCATTGTACAACAATTAGGCCAAGAAACATTCATTAAAATCCCAGTCAATGAAGCAGGCTTGGCAGCCATCAAACAACTAAAGCAGGCAAATTATCGGATAACAGCAACCGCTATTTATACAGAATTTCAAGGCTACCTAGCGATTGCGGCAGGTGCAGATTATTTAGCGCCGTATTATAATAGGATGGAGAATTTAACAATTGATTCTCAAAAGGTTATTGAGCATTTAGCTGCAGAAATTAAACGGACGAACGCAAAGAGTAAGATCTTAGCTGCTAGTTTTAAAAACGTGGCACAAATTAATCAAGCCTGTCAAATGGGGGCGCAAGCGGTCACTATCGCACCAGAACTCGTGACACAAGGCTTGGCAATGCCCGCCATTCAAAAAGCAGTAACTGATTTTCAGGAAGATTGGGTTACTGTTTTTGGAGTAGAAACGGTAAAAGAATTAACATAAAAAGAACGAGAAGAAAAAGCGGCCATTTTTCTTCTCGTTCTTTTTTTGTTTCACATGAAACATCTACGATTATTCACTTGCTTAAAAATTAGACAATTTTCTTTATTTGTCAAAGAATTTCTTAAAAAAAAGGGTTATCTTTTGGGTATTTTTTTTGGTAGCAGTATGATGAGGGTATCAAATGATAGGAGGAAACGAGAATGAGATACACAAATGGAAATTATGAAGCATTTGCTCGACCAAGAAAACCAAAAGGTGTAGATGACAAGAGTGCCTATATTGTTGGTGGTGGCCTAGCAGGTTTAGCAACGGCTGTTTTCTTAATTCGTGACGGTCAAATGAAGGGCGAAAATATTCACATTTTTGAAGAACTCACGCTGTCTGGCGGTTCTTTAGATGGTAAATTTATTCCCCATGATGGCTTTGTCACTCGCGGCGGACGCGAAATGGAAAACCATTTCGAGTGTTTGTGGGATCTATTTCGTTCGGTACCATCATTAGAAGTAGAAGATGCCTCTGTCCTAGATGAGTTTTACCGTTTAGATTTAGATGATCCGAATTCTTCAAATTGCCGCATTATTCATAACCGTGGCGAACGTGTCCCAGATGATGGACAATTTACTTTATCCAAAAAAGCACAAAAAGAAATCGTTGATTTATTTATGACTTCTGAAGATCAATTAATTGGCAAAAAAATTGAAGATGTTTTCGGCGAAGAATTTTTTGAATCCAACTTTTGGATCTATTGGTGTTCAATGTTTGCTTTTGAAAAATGGCACTCTGCCATTGAAATGCGCCGTTACATCATGCGCTTTATCCACCACATCAAAGGTTTGCCTGACTTTACAGCCTTGAAGTTTACCAAATACAATCAATACGAATCGTTAGTGAAACCATTATTAAGCTTTTTAACCAATCAAGGGGTAGACTTTCAATATGAAACAACGATCAATGATATCCAAGTCGACATCAAAGGAGCTACTAAAGTTGCTCGGCGATTATTGTTGACACAAGCGGGCAAAACCAAAGAAATTCCTTTAACTGAAAATGATTTAGTCTTCGTAACGAATGGCTCAATTACTGAAAGTTCGACGCAAGGAGATCATCATACACCAGCACCAATTACTCATGAACTAGGGGGAAGTTGGAATCTCTGGAAAAACTTAGCAAAACAATCCCCAGAATTTGGGCACCCAGAAGTTTTCTGTGAAAATTTACCAGATGAAAGTTGGTTTGTCTCAGCAACGATTACGTGGGAAAATTTCGATATTGAACCGTATCTTTCTCGGTTAACACATCGTAAATTACGCACAGGAAAAATTGTCACAGGTGGTATTATTACTATCAAAGACTCTAATTGGATGATGAGTTTCGCTATGCATAGACAACCGCATTTTAAAGAACAAAATGATCAACAATCTATAACTTGGGTATATGGATTACTTTCTAATAAACCAGGAAATTATATTAAAAAACCAATCGAACAATGTACAGGCCAAGAAATTACGCAAGAGTTACTTTATCATTTAGGGGTCCCAGAAGGGGAAATTGAACGTATTTCAGAAGAATCGGCTACCACTATTCCGGTTTATATGCCGTTTATCACTTCTTACTTTATGTTAAGAGAACCAGGCGATCGACCATTAGTTGTACCAAACGGCTCTAAAAATCTTGCTTTCATTGGGAACTTCGCAGATACTGAACGAGATACGGTGTTTACAACAGAGTATTCTGTACGGACAGCGATGGAAGCTGTTTATCAATTGCTAGAGGTTGAACGCGGAGTACCAGAAGTGTTTGCTTCTGCATACGACTTGCGCGTCTTAGCAAACTCTGTTTATTATTTATCTGACAAGAAAAAATTAACAGAAATGGATATGCCGTTCGTGGAACGCAAAATGGTTGAACACTTTGTGAAGAAATTTGAGGATACGTATATTGGTGATATTTTAAGAGAAAATCATTTAATTTAGTTGAAAGAGGTCGGGATAGAAGTGTTTAACTCCGAGAAATAAGAAGGAATTTCCGAAAATTGTTCTATAATTTTTGGAGAATTTCGGCTTATTTCCGAAGGAGTTGCTTCTGTTCCCGCCGTTTATCAGTTTTTGAGCGTGGAGCAAAAGTCCAAAGTGATTTTTGTCCCATGCTCTTTTTTGTTGGATTATCAACCGTTGAATAAATATTCATTATTGTGTATATTTCTTTTGTGATTTTATAGATATTAAATATATAATATGTTGAATGGGAGTAGCCAGTGGGCAACTTCGCAAAAAAATCTTAATTTCTGAAGAGACTTTTTCAAAATTTTGTTGAAAAGAAGGCGCATTTTTACCATAGTTTCTTCACATTTAACGGCTATTATTTAAACATACCCGATAAACAAAACCCTAACAAAACACTTTTTCATTTTTTAACTCCTCCGCCCGCCCTTCCCCAAAGGGCGGGTTGTTTTTTTGCGTTAAAGCAGTTGGCATTTTGCGGGGAAAGGATTATCATTATAGAAGAAGTATATAGAAAAAGGCGGCGAGAAGATGGGACGTTGGCAAGAATTACAACAAGCAATGAGTGCTGGTGTAGAGGCGGCGATTGACGCTGGCTGGGACCGCCAAGCTGTTTATGGATTAGTGGAAAGCGCCATAAAAGACACGCGTTTCTTGCCACTTGAGCAAGCGAAAACAGCAGTCACGGAACTGTTTTCTGAAGTGGAAGAAGTGGGCTCTTCAGCGTATGAGCGATTATTTCGCTTTTCGGCTTATCGTCCGCAAGAAAAGCTCTCGTTACTGTTATGGCAATTAGGTGCAGTGTTGGATCAGCATGGCATGTTGCAATTAGTAGGACCTTATCGTTTCTCGAAGACGGTTGCACCGCATGCGACGTTTTGGGATTTGTTGGCAAAAACAGTTCAAAAAGCCTATCCGTTAGGTCTTCTTGGGAGCTTTAACCAAGAGAAAGCGAAAAAGATACATCAATTAAGAATGTATATTGATCGTCAAAATATCACGTATATCCGCGATTTTTTTAAACAAGAAGGGGACACCGATGAACAGGCATTAAAACGCTATGTTTTTGCGGCCAAGCCGCAAGGAATGGGCGGGCGGAAGCTGAAAAAAAGCTCTGCTCGTTTACACAACAAATACCCTGAGGGGGCATCTTATTCTTTAATTAATAAGAAACGATTGACGCCTAATTTTCACAGTGAGTTTATTTTGAATGAAGAAGGGACCTTTGTAACCCAGTGGGATGTGTTAGTTGAAGACTGGCGAGGCAGATTAATTAGTAATCCAGCTTATTATCAAGCGGCCAAAAACAATGAATACCAGGAAAAAGTCTTGAATGGTGAATCGTTTAATTATGCAAATCGGAATAATCGTACCCATGAATTACTAGATAGTTCACCACCAGGGAGATTTGATCATCAATTACGAAAAACAGCCAAAAAAGGTTGGTTAAGTCCCCGTATCCAAGAATACGACTACCGCAGAGAACGACAAATAAAGTGCGATGATTATAGTAAGTAAAACAAGCCAATGTTTCACATGAAACATTGGCTTGTTTTACTCTTAGAGAAAGGCGGTTTTCGTTGCCGCCAATTGAACATTTTGGCCCGTGGGCTAGAGCCTTTTTACTACACAAAAAGGCGGATTTTTCTTTTATCATTCAGGCAAAAATCTTCCGAAAAGCATTGCAAGAAATTGCTATTTGCGTTAAAGTAGGAAAAGATGATTGTGAAACATTTTTCTGTTTCACAAAAAAGGAAGGAGTCTTTATGCTACCCGAAGAATTTAGACAACTATTAGCCGCAAAAGGCATTGAATTGACAGACCAACAGATGACACAATTTGACCAATATTTCCATTTACTAGTAGAATGGAATGAAAAAATGAATTTAACAGCCATTACAGAAGAAAAAGAAGTTTATTTGAAACATTTCTATGATTCTGTTTCGTTGGCATTCTTTGAAGACTTTGCCAGTGACAAAGCCATTTGTGATGTTGGCGCAGGCGCAGGATTTCCAAGTATTCCTTTGAAAATTGTTTTTCCTTCATTAAATGTCACAATTGTTGACTCTTTAAATAAACGAATTACTTTCCTAACAGAGTTGGTGAATCAACTAGGTTTGGCTAATGTTTCTTTGTATCATGATCGTGCAGAAACATTTGGTCAAAAAGCAGAATTTCGTGGCGCGTTTGATTACGTTACAGCGCGAGCAGTTGCACGATTAAATGTTTTAAGTGAACTGTGTTTACCCTTAGTTAAAAAAGAAGGCTATTTTTTAGCCTTAAAAGCATCGAAAAGTGAAGAAGAAATTAATGAAGCAAAACCTGCAATCGCTACATTAGGCGGTCAATTTCAAAAAGAAGTTGGTTTTACTTTGCCGATTACGGCAGACGAACGCCACATTGTCGTGATTCAAAAGAAAAAAGAAACCCCTAAAAAATATCCCAGAAAACCTGGATTACCAAATAAACAACCGATTAAATAAGATGGAGGCACACACATGACACGAATTATTTCTGTAGCGAACCAAAAAGGCGGTGTTGGTAAAACAACGACCACTGTAAATTTAGGCGCATGTTTAGCAAACTTAGGCAAAAAAGTCTTACTGATCGACATTGATGCACAAGGAAATGCTACCAGTGGCATGGGTGTTCCTAAACCAGATGTCGCACACGATGTGTATGATGTCCTTGTAAATGAAGAACCAATCACTAGCGTGGTTCAACATACCAGCCGTGAAAATTTAGATATTGTCCCTGCAACTATTCAATTAGCAGGCGCCGAAATTGAATTAACTTCAATGATGGCTCGAGAATCGCGCTTGAAATTAGCAATTGATGAAGTAAGAGACATGTATGATTTCGTTTTAATTGATTGCCCGCCTTCTCTAGGGCATTTAACAATCAATGCTTTTACAGCAAGTGATTCGATTCTAATTCCTGTTCAATGTGAATATTACGCATTAGAAGGCTTGAGTCAATTGCTAAATACGATTCGCTTGGTTCAAAAACATTTTAACCCTGAATTGAAAATTGAAGGGGTCTTGTTAACCATGTACGATGCTCGGACCAATTTAGGTGCCGAAGTCGTTGAAGAAGTCCGTAAATATTTCCGTGAAAAAGTCTATGACACGATTATTCCAAGAAATGTCCGTTTATCCGAAGCACCAAGTCATGGTTTACCAATCATTGACTATGATATTCGCTCAAAAGGTGCCGAAGTGTATCAAGCACTAGCAAAGGAAGTGTTGGAGAATGAATAAAGGCAAAGGTTTAGGCAGAGGCATCGATGCCTTGTTTCAAGATATCGCAAAGCTAGAAGATGTCGACGTTAAGAACGAACAAGTGACAGAAATTCTATTAAACGAACTTCGTCCCAATCCTTACCAACCGCGGAAAACATTTGATGAAACCTCTTTACAAGAACTTGCAAACTCGATTCTACATTCCGGTGTGTTTCAACCGATTATTGTTCGTAAATCGGCAGTTAAAGGCTATGAAATTATTGCAGGTGAGCGTCGGTTCCGGGCTTCTAAATTAGCCGGCAAAGAAAAAATTCCCGCAATTATTCGCGAATTTGATGAAGAATCCATGATGCAAGTTGCTGTTTTGGAAAACTTACAAAGGGAAGATTTAAATCCGCTAGAAGAAGCAGAAGCCTATGAAATGCTAATGAAAAATTTGAAATTAACACAAGCGGAAGTCGCAGAACGTTTGGGAAAAAGTCGCCCGTATATTGCCAATTATTTACGGTTGCTAACTTTACCAGATGCGGTCAAAGCAATGGTTCAAAAACAAAGCATGTCAATGGGTCAAGCACGGACGTTATTAGGCTTGAAGAACAAAGAACAGCTATTGCCATTAGCTAATCGTTGTATTAAAGACAATTTAACGGTTCGACAATTAGAACAACTTGTCGCTGAATTAAACGAAACACAAGGCAAAAAGGGCAAAAAAGCGAAAAAAGCCATCAAAGAAAAACCCATTTATATTCGAGAAAGTGAAGACCGCTTAATGGATAAATTTGGGACAACCGTAGCGATTCAAGAAAAAGAAGGCAAAGGAAAAATTGAAATTGAGTACTTGTCCTCTTCGGATTTGGCTAGAATTTTAGATATTTTAGATATTCATTTTGACGAGGAATAAAAAGCAAAGTGAGAAAGTAAGACAGAAAGTCACAAATCCTTTTGCTAGTTTCGTTAAAAAATGGTATTGTAATCATGGTATTTTTATATAAGTAAGAGAAGAAAGAAGGCTTGGAACATGTATGATTTAGGCGATATTGTCGAAATGAAAAAGCCGCATGCTTGCCAAGCAAATCGTTGGCAAATCATTCGCATGGGCGCTGATATCAAAATCAAGTGCACGAATTGCGGGCATATTGTCATGATGCCGCGTCGTGATTTTACTAAAAAATTAAAAAAAGTAATCGAGAAAAAAGCAGACTAATGCTTTGATGCCTCTAATAGAAAAGAGAATAGACTGAGAGAAAGAGTGGAAAACAAATGGCACTAACAGCTGGAATTGTCGGCTTACCAAACGTTGGTAAATCGACCCTATTTAACGCAATTACAAAAGCAGGAGCAGAAGCTGCAAATTATCCCTTTGCAACGATTGATCCGAACGTCGGCATGGTTGAAGTACCAGATGCCCGTTTACAACGCTTGACAGAACTAGTAAAACCGAAAAAAACAGTTCCCACAACGTTTGAATTTACAGACATCGCCGGAATTGTTAAAGGTGCCAGCAAAGGAGAAGGACTGGGAAATCAGTTTTTAAGTCACATTCGTCAAGTAGATGCAATCTGTCACGTGGTTCGTTGTTTTGATGACGAAAATATCATGCGTGAACAAAATCGAGATGCGGATTTCGTTGATCCTTTAGCAGACATTGATACAATTAATTTAGAGCTAATTTTAGCAGATTTAGATTCAATCAATAAGCGCTATACTCGCGTGGCTAAAATGGCGAAAGCAAAAGATAAAGAAGCGGTGGAAGAATTAGCTGTTTTAGACAAAATTAAACCAGTTTTAGAAGAAGGTTTATCTGCTCGTACGATTGAATTTACGCCAGAAGAAGAGAAAATTGTTAAATCTCTTTTCTTATTAACCACAAAGCCGGTCCTTTATGTAGCAAATGTTTCAGAAGATGAAGTGGCGGATCCAGACAACAATGAGTATGTACAACAAGTTCGTAATTTTGCAACCAGTGAAAATGCGGAAGTAATCGTAGTTAGTGCGCGAGCAGAAGAAGAAATTGCTGAATTGGATTCTGAAGAAGACAAGGCTGAATTTTTAGAAGCAATGGGCATTGAACAATCTGGCTTAGATCAATTGATTCGTGCGGCGTACGATTTGTTAGGCTTAGCTACCTACTTTACAGCTGGTGAACAAGAAGTTCGTGCGTGGACGTTCCGTAAGGGAATCAAGGCACCTCAAGCAGCTGGGATTATCCACAGTGACTTTGAACGAGGCTTCATTCGTGCGGAAACAGTTTCTTATGAAGACCTAGATAAATATGGCAATATGCAAGCTGCCAAAGAAGCGGGCCGTGTTCGTTTAGAAGGAAAAGACTACGTCGTTCAAGATGGCGATGTTATGTTGTTCCGTTTTAACGTTTAAGAAAAGACCCATGCCATGCCCAACAAGCAATTTGTTTTGGGGTAAGCCCACATATTTAAGGCCATTCAGCCGTTTAGAAAGAGGTTCCCTCTACATGAGGGTGAGGAGGATACAACTATGGAAGCAGAAGCATTACGAGCAATCGTGGCTGAGAATCGTCAATTAGAACAGAATTTGACTAAAAGAAATGAACAATACATTTTTGACTTAAAAAAATCATTAAAAGCGGCTAATTTATCTGAAGAGGAGCTAGCATTGGCTCTACACGGTATTTTACCAGAATTAGTAGCCGGTCAAAAAACAGGCAAAACAGCCCGTCAGTTATTTGGCACTGTTTCAGAACGGACGGAAGCAATTTTAAATAAACCAGCAGAAGTCAAAGAACCAGCGGGCTGGATGATTTGGCTCGACAATACCTTACTATTACTTGGTTTATTAACAATCATGTTAGCGGCGATGTCTCTATTTTCAAAAGGAACCGCACAACCTCTCGGATTAACCACATATATCTTAGGTGCGATGGCTGGGGGTTATGTTTTCTATCTAATGCACAAATATGTTTACCGTTTTGATCGTCAAGGTGGCGACAAAAGCAAACGTCCTGGTTGGTTAAAAACGACTGCCATTCTATTTGGCGGAATGTTCTTGTGGATTGCAGTTTTCGCTGGTTCAGCAATGCTGCCACCAGTGATCAATCCCATTTTAGATCCGATGATTGCTTTAGTAATCGGTGCGTTAGCCTTTGTAGCACGCTATTTCTTCAAGAAAAAATACAATATTCAAGGTAGTTTCATGACACGTCAATAAACGGCGCGCGCTCAATTGTGAATGCGCTCGGCTGACGCAGAAACTGCAACAAGCAAATTCGCTCTCTCAATAGAGCGTTTTAACAGTTAAAGCCTGGGGGATTAGTCGAAAAAACTAGTGTCCCAGGCTTCTGTTTTCAGAAGTTTGCTAAAGAAAGGAGCCTCTTATGGGACAACAAGTGAAGTCTTGGTGCCGTCAACACGAGCGGCTACTCATTTTTATTAGTTTTCTCTTATTAAGTGGACTTTCTCTCTATTTTGTCTATTTTCAAGAGAATTTTTTACGAGCAAGTGATTTCCGCTTTCATCAAAATCGGGTGGAAGGTCTCGCATTAGCAATTAAAAACAACGACTGGTTTCCTAAAATCAATTATTTTTTCTTGGGAGGCTATGGCTATGCCTCTAGTTTGTTTTATCCAGATGCGTATCTTTATTTACCTGCGCTTTTGCGTGTTCTGGGTTTTTCCTTTGTCGCTAGTATGGCGATTTTTGTGTTTGCGGTAAATTTGGCAACATTCAGTCTTACTTATTATGCAGGCCGATTCATGGCGCTCTCTAAAAAAAGAAGCTATCTCTTTGCCATTTTGTATGGCTTATCTATTTACCGCATGCAAGACTTGTTTAATCGCCAAGCGTTAGGAGAATTTTTGGCGCTAAGCTTTTTTCCGTTGGTCTTAGCGAGCCTGTTTTTATTACGAAAGGGAACCACGAAATGTTGGCCGTTGTTAACGCTGGCGATGACTGGCATTGGGTTGGCTCACTTTATTTCTATTGAAATGGTTTCTATTTGGATTGGGTTATACATTCTGTTTTATTGGCAGCAGTTTTTTAAAAAGGAGGTCCTGTGGGCATTAGCGAAGGCTGCAGGTCTGACGCTGCTTTGGCTGGCCTTTTATCTTTTACCAGTTGCTGAACAAATGAAAAATCAAGTGTTTAAAGTTACATCCAATCCACTCACTTATATTTCCGAAAGAAGTTATCCCATTGATTCTCTTTTCATTAATAGTTTAAAGAGCAGTGTTTTTCACGCGAAAACAGCGAATCTAGGAACCCTTTTGTTTGTGGGACTTGTTGTAGCAGTGGTTTCGCTTGCCAGCAAAAAAATTCAGAACAAACGGTTTATTGGTTTGACGCTGGTACTCTTATTGATGGTTACCACGCTTTTTCCTTGGCACTGGCTGAACCACACGCCTTTAAATACGATTCAGTTTCCTTGGCGGTTTTTAGGGATTCTTTCCGTAATGCTCGCTTTTTTCATTGCTCAAGACGAATGGGGCGTTTTCCGTAAATCTTGGACTGTGGCTTTGTTGGTTTTCCTTGCCATCAGCAATTTAGGCATTTATCAATATCAAAGTATTCAGTCACAACAAGGTCGCCTGTTAACAAAAGCTGAGTATGAGCAACCAACGCCTTTTTATATCGGTGCGGGCCATGAATATTTGCCAGATGAAATCAATTATCAGGAATTATTGAAACAGAAAAAACGACCACTTGATTATTCGGCAGAACAAGTAACCATTACAAATGTTAGAATGCCTTATGGGAAAATTTCATTTAACTACCAAGTGGTGAAGCAATCAGCGAAGGTGACCGTTCCTTTTATTTATTACTTAGGCTATCAAGCCACGATTCAAATGAAAAACCAAACGGGCGCTAAAAAAATGAGCCTAACCAATCAAGGAGGTTTAGCCGCTCTTTCTTTATCTGGTACAGGACATGTCGACATCCGTTACCAAAGAACAAAAGTGCAAAAAATAGGGACAATGATGACCTTGCTTTCTGTCGGCGGTTTTGGATTTAGCCGATTTTTACAACAAAAAAAGAAACACAAGATAAAAGAACAACGATGAAAGTAGGACCTTAATTAGGAAGAGTTGAATAAAGGACAAACCGATTTCGGCGTTTTGTCCTTTATTCCTCATTGATTATTTAAACAAATCTAGTTGACTTCCTTAGTATTATCTGTTATTTTCATATATAAAATTAAGTCGAGGAGTGGACAAAAAAATGTCAAATTGGGAAACAAAATTTGCGAAAAAAGGTCTTACATTTGATGATGTGCTATTAATCCCTGCAGAAAGCCATGTCTTACCAAATGATGTAGACATGAGTGTACAATTAGCTAAAAATATCAAGTTAAATATTCCATTGATGAGTGCCAGTATGGATACTGTTACAGATAGTAATATGGCAATTGCGATGGCTCGTCAAGGTGGACTAGGTGTCGTACATAAAAATATGACTGTCGCCCAACAAGCAGACGAAGTACGTAAAGTCAAACGTTCTGAAAGCGGCGTTATCATTGATCCATTCTTTCTAACACCAACAAACTTAGTAGCGGATGCAGAAGAATTAATGAGTCGTTACCGTATTAGCGGTGTGCCAATTGTAGAAACAATGGAAAACCGTAAATTAGTCGGAATTATTACAAACCGTGATATGCGTTTTGTAACCGACTACCAAATCAAAATCGAAGAAGTCATGACAAAAGATCATTTAGTCACTGCGCCAGTTGGCACATCTTTAAAAGATGCAGAAAAAATCTTACAAAAACATAAAATCGAAAAATTACCAATCGTTGATGAAGCAGGTCGCTTAAGTGGCTTAATTACAATTAAAGACATTGAAAAAGTGATTGAATTCCCAAATGCTGCCAAAGACGAACACGGTCGTTTACTTGTGGCGGCAGCAGTCGGTGTTACTAGTGATACGTTCGAACGTGCGGAAGCATTATTAGAAGCAGGTGCCGATGCGATTGTTATCGATACTGCACATGGCCATAGTGCCGGCGTTATTCGCAAAATTAAAGAAATTCGTGAAACGTTCCCTGAAGCAACATTAATTGCTGGTAATGTTGCCACTGCTGAAGCAACCAAAGCATTGTATGATGTCGGCGTTGACGTTGTCAAAGTTGGTATTGGACCTGGTTCAATTTGTACAACACGTGTCGTTGCTGGTGTTGGTGTTCCTCAATTAACAGCGATTTATGATGCTGCTTCTGTAGCTAGAGAATATGGTAAAGCAATTATCGCTGATGGCGGTATTAAATATTCTGGTGATATCGTGAAAGCCTTAGCTGCTGGTGGACATGCTGTAATGCTAGGAAGTATGTTAGCAGGTACAGATGAATCTCCAGGCGAATTTGAAATTTATCAAGGCCGTCGTTTCAAAACTTACCGTGGCATGGGCTCATTAGGTGCAATGGAAAAAGGATCAAGTGATCGTTACTTCCAAGGAAGTGTCAATGAAGCAAACAAATTAGTGCCAGAAGGAATCGAAGGACGTGTTGCTTACAAAGGAAGCGTTTCTGATATTGTCTTCCAATTAATCGGTGGCTTGAAATCAGGGATGGGTTACGTCGGTGCAGCAGACCTGAAAGCGTTGCGTGAAGAAGCACAATTTGTTCAAATGAGTGGTAACGGATTGAAAGAATCACATCCACATGACGTTCAAATCACAAAAGAAGCACCAAACTATTCTGTTCAATAAAATAAAAGCTGATTTTTTTGAAATTTAAAAGAGGCAGACGTCATTTCGACGTCTGCCTCTTTTTCTGTAGAATGAAGGATTTGCTTCTGTTTCCGCCGTTTATCAATTTTTAAGCCTGTAACAAAAATCCAAAGTGATTTTTGTTACAGGCTCCTTTTCCTATAGAATAAAAGCCGTTATCTGATATCAGACAACGACCTTCATCTTCCCTTTATTTAATAACTGTTAGGTTACCCATGTAAGGAACTAGGACTTCTGGTACAGTCACAGAGCCATCTTCGTTTTGGTAGTTTTCTAAAATAGCAGCGACTGTCCGTCCTACGGCTAAACCAGAACCATTGAGTGTATGCGCATATTGGACTTTATCATTTTCATCACGGTAACGAATCATCGCACGGCGCGCTTGGAAATCTTCACAGTTTGAGCATGAACTGATTTCACGGTATGTCTCTTGAGCGGGAATCCAAACTTCCAAGTCATAAGTTTTCGCAGCTGAGAAGCCCATGTCACCTGTTGAAAGAGCCATGACACGGTAAGGTAATCCCAGTTTTTGCAGAATTTCTTCGGCATTATTCGTCATTTTTTCTAATTCCTCATAAGAATGCTCTGCATCACTAAATTTAACCATTTCGACTTTATTAAATTGGTGTAAACGAATTAATCCTCGTGTGTCACGACCAGCGCTACCAGCTTCAGAACGGAAAGAAGGGCTCAAGGCCGTAAAGTAAATCGGTAAATCCTTTCCATCTAAAATTTCATTGTTGTAGTAATTAGTTAACGGGACTTCTGCCGTTGGGATTAACGTTAAATCTGTATCTTGTAATTGGAAGACATCTTCTTTAAATTTAGGAAATTGGCCAGTTCCGAACATGGCGGTGTCATTAACGATATAAGGCGTAATCATTTCTGTATAGCCATGTTCATAAACATGTAAATCTAACATGAAGTTGTATAACGCACGTTCTAAGCGAGCACCTAAGCCTTTGTAATAAACAAAACGGCTACCAGCTACTTTGGCACCACGTTCAAAATCTAGAATGCCTAAGTTTTCAGCGACTTCCCAGTGTGGTTTTGGTTCAAAAGCAAAAGTTCTTGGTTCACTCCAACGACGTACTTCTACATTTTCTTCTTCACCAGCACCAACAGGCACAGAATCATCTGGCAAATTCGGTAAAGTAGTTGTGATCCCACGTAGCTCTTCGTCAATAGCGTTAATTTCTGCATCTAATGCTTTAATATTGCCGCCGACTTCTTTCATTTCCGCGATTTTGGCCGTTGCATCTTCTTTGTTTCGTTTTAATTGAGCAATTTCAGCAGACACATCATTCCGGTATTTTTTCATTTCTTCGACTTTGACTAATAAATCACGGCGACTTTCATCTAAACGCAGAAATTCCACTAAGATTTCTTCTTTCACGCCACGGGTTTGTAGCTTTGCTTTTACTTCGTCAAAATTTTGACGCATCATTTTTACATCTAACATATTTTTTCCTCCTTAAAATTAGTACATAATCAATAATAACTGTTGTAGAAAACAACAAAAAAGCCATCTCACCCCAAAAATAAATATTCTTGGGACGAAATGACTGGAAATCTCGCGGTACCACCCAAGTTCAGTAATGTTACTGCCCTTGATTTGCAGATAACGGCTGCAGACCGTTCCAACTTATTTCGCTGGACACCTGGAAGAGACGGACTTCTTTATAGATGAATGTTTGCTCGCACCCCCGCAAACTCTCTGGAATTCAGTGCCATAAATACTTTTTCTCTTAGTTTTCTCTTTTCTATAGAATACCGAAAAAGTTCAGGGATGTCAATTAACTCTCTGATTTCTTGTTGGTACGCTGTAAGGGTAGATGAATAATAAAGGAAGTCCACTTTTGATCAGACTTCGCATAAATATATCCACCATGTAAAGCGACAATACTTTGTGCAATAGCCAGACCTAAACCAGTACCCCCCGTTTCTTGTGATCGGGATTCTTCGACACGATAGAAGCGGTCAAACAACTGATCTAAAGAATGTTTAGGGATAGCTGGTCCATCATTGCGAACAGCAATAATTGCTTCGGTGCCGACTTTGTCTACTTCCATTACAATATGATGGCCACCTTTGCCATATTTCAAAGCGTTTGAAAGAAGGTTGTTAAAGACTCGGACTAGTTTTTCCGTATCGCCTTCCATCATTAAAGAAGCTGGATTGGCTTTTACTTGGATTTGCATATTAATCTTTTTCGCTTCCAATTCAAAATCGGCAGCAAGCTGTTCAATTAATTGTGCCATATCAAAAGTCGTCGTATGAATCGGTACACTTGGTTGACGGACTTTTGTATATTCAAAAAGATCATCAACTAATAATTTCATTTGTTTCGCTTTGACGTAAGCGGTATGCGTATATTTCAGTAAATCTTCTTGGCTATGAAATTGACGATCTTCAATCAATCCCAGATAACCAATAATAGAAGTTAACGGTGTCCGAATATCATGACTGACATTCGTAATTAATTCATCTTTTGATTTTTCAATTCGCCGTTCATCTTCAATGGCTGCGACAGTACTATCCACCAGACCGTTAATACTCGTCACGACTTTTGCTAAATCACCACTTAATTCAAACGGAATGCGGTGATTGTAATTACCATCAGCGATGTAATGTAACTCACTGATAATATGACGCAATTGCATTTGGTGGTAGCGACGAATTAAGCGCCAATAGAGAACAGCTGCATCTACTAAAAAGAAAATGGGTAAGACAAATTTATTCCAGCTCCAAAACAAATCAGTATTTAATTCTTTAGCGACCGCATCCTTAGTGGCCCAGATGACACCAGCTAAGGGCGAGTTTTCACTAAGTAGTTGTCCTAAAAGGAACATAATTGAGACATTTAATAGTAGTAATAAAACAATTGTCACAATTGCTTCTGCTAATAACTCGCTGATTTCTTTAGAAGTTAAGGTAATTCGTTTTTGTTTTTCAATCTTTTTAGGTTTAACGAGCATCGATCTTATATCCAACTCCCCACACTGTTTGAATGACTTTTTCTCCACCAGTTGCTTCTTCAATCTTATCTCTTAAATGACTGACGTGAACCATCACGGTTTTAGCAGAAACAATACTTTCTTGTTGCCACACACGCTCAAAAATTTCATCCGCACTAAACACACGATTTGGATGACTAGCTAATAGATAGAGGATACCAAACTCAAGAGCGGTTAATTGAATTTCTTTTCCTTCTATTGTTTTGACTTCGTGAGAGTCCTTATTAATCATTAATGGGCCGACTTCTAATTCATCGGGTTCCTCTTTGGTTAATTGCATTTGGCTTCTACGTAAAATAGACTTTACCCGAGCCATTACTTCTAAAGGATTAAAAGGCTTGGTGACATAATCGTCTGCACCAGCAACTAAGCCTTTGATTTTATCCATATCGGTTGTTTTTGCTGTTAACATAATAATTGGAATTTGCGATTCTTTTCGAAGTTCTTTCACTACTTCCATTCCATCCATAATTGGCATCATAATGTCCAAGATTAATAAATCGATATCTGGTGTTGTGTGCAATTTGGATAATGCTTCTTTTCCATCATAAGCTTTCACGACTTCGTATCCTTCATTATGAATATAAATACTCAATAGTTCTACAATTTCTTTATCATCATCTGCAACTAAAATTTTCATAAGCGTTCATTTCCTCCATATATAAAAAATCTCTTTTCCATATTTTAACAAATAATTGCTAAAAAGGACAAAATCCTTGATATATTACGATAAATTTAGAAGATTTTGCTAAAAGTTAATAAACTATAGTCAAAAAAGGATGAAAGGGGGTAAAAAACGAACAAAAATACCTAGACCAATCATAATAATCGGTATTGAAAAAAATTTTAAAAAAAGTGAAAATAATGATTGACCAATGCTTGAAATCTTGGTATATTATTACATGTCGCAAGGCGAGTCACACAGCTGAGCGATTCAGAAATCAATAATTAAATAACAATTCTTGATTTCAAATATCTCGAAAAAAGTTTGAAAAAACAACAAAAAAGTTGTTGACAAATAACAAACGAGATGATAAGATATAGAAGTTGTCACAACAGACAACAACAACCGAGCAAAACAACTTAAAAAACTTTTTTAAAAAAGTTCTTGACATTCAAACGAAAGTTTGTTATGATATAAAAGTTGCTGCGAGGTAACGTAGACCTTTGAAAACTGAACAAAGAATAGACGAACCAAATGTGTAGGGCGTCTTGATTCAATTCAAGACAACAAACATTTTTAACAAGCAAGCAATATGCTAGCAAACAAATTGAGCTTAACAATCGCAAGATTGTTCTAACTTTTATTATGAGAGTTTGATCCTGGCTCAGGACGAACGCTGGCGGCGTGCCTAATACATGCAAGTCGAACGCTTCTTTCCTCCCGAGTGCTTGCACTCAATTGGAAAGAGGAGTGGCGGACGGGTGAGTAACACGTGGGTAACCTACCCATCAGAGGGGGATAACACTTGGAAACAGGTGCTAATACCGCATAACAGTTTATGCCGCATGGCATAAGAGTGAAAGGCGCTTTCGGGTGTCGCTGATGGATGGACCCGCGGTGCATTAGCTAGTTGGTGAGGTAACGGCTCACCAAGGCCACGATGCATAGCCGACCTGAGAGGGTGATCGGCCACACTGGGACTGAGACACGGCCCAGACTCCTACGGGAGGCAGCAGTAGGGAATCTTCGGCAATGGACGAAAGTCTGACCGAGCAACGCCGCGTGAGTGAAGAAGGTTTTCGGATCGTAAAACTCTGTTGTTAGAGAAGAACAAGGACGTTAGTAACTGAACGTCCCCTGACGGTATCTAACCAGAAAGCCACGGCTAACTACGTGCCAGCAGCCGCGGTAATACGTAGGTGGCAAGCGTTGTCCGGATTTATTGGGCGTAAAGCGAGCGCAGGCGGTTTCTTAAGTCTGATGTGAAAGCCCCCGGCTCAACCGGGGAGGGTCATTGGAAACTGGGAGACTTGAGTGCAGAAGAGGAGAGTGGAATTCCATGTGTAGCGGTGAAATGCGTAGATATATGGAGGAACACCAGTGGCGAAGGCGGCTCTCTGGTC
>NZ_CP187869.1:2320000-2727500 GCF_050555765.1 Enterococcus sp. MSG3299 | reverse complement strand
TTTTGTGATGTGTAATTCTTATCGAAATTGCGACTAAAAATACAGGAATAAAGGACATTGAGAATATATTCGATGGCTAGTTGAGAGGAAAAGGTCGAGACTTTGAAATCTGCATGTTCAACGTTAGGAATGGGCAAAATCACTGTGGCGTATTTAGCTAATTGGCTGTTCAAGTCTGAAGTAATGGCAATAATCGGGGTGCCTCCTTCTGCAAAAATCCGTGCTTCATTTACGATTTCTGCAGTGTTACCACTGTAAGAGACGAGGATGGCTACGTCATTTTTGGTGGCATTGATGGCTAAATAAAATTGTTCAGCTTGATAAGGAATTAAATGGATAAATAGCTGAATGCGTAATAACTTTGTTTGAAAATCTGTTAAGCGAATGTAGGAGTTACTGACACCCACTGCTAAAATATTTTCAGCGGTTAAAAGTAAATCAATGCTTTTATTTAACATGGCCTCGGTTAATAACTGTTGAGTGGATTGAACGGTTTCAGTCGTTAACTGCGCAATTTTCTTGGCAATTAGTAAATCAGAATCTTGCGCTAAAAAAGGCATATTCGCATCAACATTCCGGATTGCTTGGTAGTGAATTTCTAAGTCGCGGGACAAGCGGATTTTAAATTCTTTGAAACCGCTAGTCTCTGTTTTTTTACACAAACGAACAATCGTGGAAGTTGAAGAGTTGGTGGCTTCTGCTAGTTCATAAATCGACATATGCAGGACTCGTTCAGTATGAGATAAAATAAAATCAATAATTAGCCCTTCGTTATATGTATAGCGTTCTTTTTGTTCTAAACATTCGATTAGATTCAATGGGTTCACCTCTCTGTGGTACTTTGTTTCGCTTTCAGTATACCTTAAGCGTATGAATTATGAAACATAGTTACAGAATTAGTTAGTCGTATTTACATCAGAAAGCGGTTTCTTTATGATGAGGATATCACAAAGGATTAAGGAGAGAAGTGAAATGGATAAGTTAACAAACTGGGTGGAGCAAGCCGTAGTGCCTAAAGTTTCAAGGATTACAAGTTTACGTTATTTTCAAGCCTTAAGAAATGGTTTTTTTGCAATTATGCCGTTAACAATTATTGGATCGATTTTTATGTTGATTACAGATTTTCCAGTAGCAGGGTATGGCGATTTTATGGCTGGAATTTTCGGTGCAGGTTGGGCGGATATGATTTCACCAGCTTATCGAGCAACTTTCAACATGATGGGAATTATTTTTGCTGGGACGATGTCCTATAAATTGGCGGAAAGTTACGAAATGGATCGTTTAACTTCATTAATTTTAGGAATTGTTGCTTACGTAGTCGTTTTACCGAAAACGGTGACCACTGAATCAGGCGAAGTTGTGACGAAAGTTTTATCGTTTGATTGGTTAGGAACGCAAGGGGTGATTACGGCCATTATTATGTCAATTCTTTCGGTTGAGTTGACTCGTTTCTGTATTAAGAAAAAATTAGTCATCAAAATGCCTGAAAGCGTGCCTTCTATGGTGAGCCAAGCTTTTAGTGCATTGATTCCTGGGATTTTTGTGGTAGCGGTGGCTTTATTGATTAATGGGATTGGGCTTTCGTTTGCGGATTCCTTCCCGCAATTAATTTATGCGGTGATTCAAGCGCCACTGCAAGGTTTAATCGGAACCCCTTTTGCAATTATTATTGTGGCTGGCTTAAATGGACTGTTCTGGTGGTTTGGAATTCATCCAACTGTCATCAATTCCATGCTGTATCCTATTTTATATGCGAATGCAGACAAAAACCAAAGCTTAGCGGAATTAGGACAATTAACTGCTCAAAATGGCAACTTTGGCACGGTCCAAATGCTCGATCAATTTGCCACAATTGGAGGCGCTGGTTGCACGATTGGTTTGGCTATTGCAATGGCCATCGTCGGACATTCATCTAGAATGAAAGCCATGTCGAAAATTTCGTTTGTTCCAGCATTTTTCAATATTAATGAACCCTTGATTTTTGGACTCCCAGTTATTTTTAACCCTTTATTATTGATTCCGATTGCGGTCGCGCCGATTGTATCGGTCTTGATTGCCTTTCTGTCAATGAAAATTGGGTTCATGCCAATGTTTACAAACATTCAAGCACCATGGGCTACGCCCTTTCTGTTTTCGGGCTTTTTAGTGGGAAAATGGCAAGGTGCAGTGACGCAAGTTTTAGCTGTTGCCGCTAGTGTCGTTATTTATTATCCATTTGTAAAAGCCTTAGATCGACAATATCAAAAAGAAGAAGCCCATGAAGTACCAGAAACATTGTAGAGAAAGAGGAGTGAAGGAAATGCATGTTGAGAATGATGAAAATATTTGCTGTGAAGTGGAAAAAGGAATGGAAAAAATGTATCATCCGATGGTGCCCGAGTTGGTTCAAACCTCTTCCTTTTATTTTCCAACTTACGAAGAATTTATGGCAGCGAGTATAGATGAAAAAAATAATTATGTTTACACACGTGGCACCAACCCCACAACAGAAATTTTAGAGAAAAAAATTGCTCGTTTGGAACGTGGAGAAAAATGTAAAGTTTTTGCCTCAGGAATGGGCGCTATTTCGGCAACGCTGTTTACGTTGCTCCAACAAGGTGATCATGTTTTAATGGTCAACACAATTTATGGAGAATCTGTTTCGTTTGTGCAATATTTAGAGAAATTTGGCGTATCCTTGACCAAAGTAGACGTTGCAGAAACAGAAGAACTTTTTCAATTTGTTCAGGAAAACACCAAAGTCATTTACTTTGAAAGTCCGTCCTCACAAAAGTTTGAACTGCTAGATTTAGAAAAAATAACTGCGTTAGCACAAAAAATCGGCGCATACACTGTCATTGATAACACGTGGGCGTCACCGTTATTTCAGCATCCTTTATGCCATAATGTGGACCTGGTGATTCATTCTTGTTCCAAATATATTGGTGGTCATTCGGATATTGTAGCAGGGGCTGTCATTGGCAAAGCAGCGCTTGTGGATCAAATTTTTGAACATGGTCATCAAGCTTTAGGAGCAGTAAATAGTCCCTTCAATTCTTGGTTAGCGTTACGAGGTATTCGTACCATGCCCGTTCGGTTGGCGCATCAGTCTCAAGCCATCCAAACGGTGCTGTCGGTTTTGCAAAAGGATTCGCGAATCAGCCGCTTATATCATCCTTTTGTAGGAAATCAACAACAACAAGCGTTAGCAGAAAAATATTTAACAGGTTATGGTTCATTGTTTGCGATTGATTTAAAAGATACCGATTTTGAACGTTTGAAAACATTTGTGAACGCATTGACGCTAGTCACAATTGGGGTCAGTTGGGGTGGCTTTGAAAGTTTGGCCTTGCCTGTATTCAAAGGCAATAACTTAGCGGCTGTTCAGAAAAGAGGCTTGTCGCCAGCGCACATTCGCATGTACGTTGGTTTGGAAGAGCCAACATCTATTATCGAAGATATTCAACAAGCCTTGGATCAAGCCTATGGCGAAGAATCGCTTTTGTGAGACATTAAGATAATCAGCTGAACAAAAGCAACTCCTTCGGAAATAAGCCGAAATTCTCCAAAAATTAAAGAACAATTTTCGGAAATTTCTTCTTATTTCTTGGAGCTAAACACTTTTGTCTCAGCCTCTGTGATTCAATAACATATTTTCATTTTTAGGAGGGGAACTTAAGTCAGTTTGACTGAGGTTGCTCCTCCTGTTTTGCATTTTTTTATTAAAGTCAAAGCGTTCCTCTTTATTTAATAGGCAAAGTTCGATATAATAATGGTCAATATTAGTCAAGAGAGAAGAAGGATGGAAGACTATGAGTAATCAAAATACGTCAGATTTAATCGAGGCTTATTTAAAAAAGATTTTAGAAGAAAGTAATAAAATTGAAATCCGTCGGGCGGAAATGGCTAATTTATTTAATTGCGTTCCTTCACAAATTAACTATGTAATTAATACACGTTTTACCATCCAACGAGGCTACGCAGTTGAAAGTAAACGTGGTGGAGGCGGCTATATTCGCATTGTCAAAGTACAAATTTCAGATAACGATCAATTACTAAAACAAATGGATCAATTGATTGGCGCAACCTTAACAGAAAAAGATGCGCTAACATTTATTCAAACATTGTATGAAGAAGAAGTGATTACGAAAAAGGAAGGCAATTTAATGCTAGCTGCTTTAAGTAAAAGCACATTGAATGGTCTGGGGAATCACGAAGATTTTCTAAGAGCTCAAATAATGCGTTCATTTTTAGAGCGCTTGAGCTATGAGGAGGAATAACTATGGATGAACTATTTACAGAAAGTGCGAAAGCCGTACTGGCGATTGCCCAAGAAGAAGCGAAGTATTTTCGTCACCAATCCGTCGGTTCTGAGCATTTATTATTAGCACTCGTTTTAGAACCAAATGGGATTGCCGGAAAAACATTACGACAATTGAATACTGACACAGAAGACATCCGTGAAGAAATTGAGCATTTAAGTGGCTATGGCACCATGCAAAGTCCAATGGGGAATAACAACTTATACTTACCTTATTCACCAAGAGCCAAACAAATCTTTGCCTATGCTGGAGATGAAGCGAAGCGCTTAGGGGCTCAAAAGATTGGTACCGAGCATTTATTATTAGGCTTGTTAAGAGACGAAGAAATTTTAGCGTCTAGAATTTTAGTGAATTTAGGATTAAGCTTATCCAAAATGCGTCAATTATTATTGAAAAAAATGGGCGTTTCCGAACCCAATGGCGCACAACGTCGTCGGAATGGTCAAAATAAAAATGCGCCACAAGGGACGCCAACATTGGATTCTTTAGCAAGAGATTTAACCAAGTTAGCACGAGAACAAAGTTTGGATCCAGTAGTTGGTCGCGGGACCGAAGTTCGTCGTTTGATTCAAATTTTGAGTCGCCGTACCAAAAACAATCCTGTCTTAGTCGGTGAACCAGGTGTTGGGAAAACAGCGATAGCAGAAGGCTTAGCCCAGAAAATTGTCAACCGAGAAGTCCCTGAAGATATGCAAGGCAAACGTTTAATGATGCTAGACATGGGTGCCTTGGTTGCTGGAACCAAATATCGAGGTGAGTTCGAAGATCGCTTGAAAAAAGTTGTCGATGAAATCTATCAAGATGGACAAGTCATTTTATTTATCGACGAATTGCATACCTTGATCGGTGCTGGCGGTGCAGAAGGGGCGATTGATGCTTCAAATATTTTAAAACCTGCTTTAGCACGTGGCGAGTTGCAAACAATTGGTGCGACAACTCTGGATGAATACCAAAAATATATTGAAAAAGATGCCGCTTTGGAACGTCGTTTTGCCCGTATTCAAGTAGCAGAACCAACGCCAGAAGAAGCAGAAGAAATTCTAAAAGGCTTGCGTTCACGCTATGAAAAACATCATGGCGTAGAAATTACAGATGAAGCTCTACATGCAGCGGTTCAATTATCGATTCGCTATTTAAATGACCGCCAATTACCAGATAAAGCAATTGATTTAATGGACGAATCTGCAGCAAAAGTTCGTTTAGATAAGGCAGATCAACCTTCAGAAATTAATGAATTGCGTACCGAAATTTCTCAATTAATTACGGAAAAAGAAGAGGCCATTCAAAACCAATCATTTGAAAGTGCTGCTCGGATTCGTCAAAAAGAAAAACAAGTGATGGAAAAACTAGAAGAATTGATTGCAGTGAAAGAAAAAAGTCTGTCTGGTTACAGTACGCAAGTAACAGAAGAAGACGTGGCTGGAGTCGTTTCACAATGGACAGGCGTTCCTTTGCAGCAGCTAGAGAAGAAAGAAAGCGAACGATTGATGGAATTAGAAACCATTTTACATCAACGGGTCGTTGGCCAAAATGAAGCAGTTGAAGCTGTTTCACGCGCTATCCGTCGTGCGCGTAGTGGCTTGAAAGACCCAGCAAGACCGATTGGTTCCTTCATGTTCTTAGGGCCAACAGGGGTTGGGAAAACAGAACTTGCCAAAGCCTTAGCCGAAGCGATGTTTGGCAGCGAAGAAGCGTTGATTCGCGTGGACATGTCTGAGTTTATGGAAAAATACAGTACTAGCCGTTTAATCGGTTCTCCTCCAGGTTATGTCGGCTACGAAGAAGGCGGCCAACTAACTGAAAAAATTCGTCAACGTCCTTATTCCGTTATTTTGCTAGATGAAGTAGAAAAAGCCCATCCAGATGTCTTTAATATTTTATTACAAGTCTTAGATGATGGCCATTTAACGGATGCCAAAGGACGAAAAGTCGATTTCCGTAACACGATTTTAATCATGACCTCCAACTTAGGAGCAACAGCGATTCGTGAAGAAAAACATGTCGGCTTCAATGTGAAAGACATTTCTAAAAATCATGAATTAATGCAAAAACGAATCATGGAAGAATTGAAAAAAGCCTTCCGTCCAGAATTCTTAAACCGAATTGATGAAACGGTTGTCTTCCATTCCTTGAAACAAGAGGAAATTCATGAAATCGTAAAAATTATGAGTCAATCTGTCGTAAAACGGATGGCCGAACAAGAGGTTAAAGTGAAAATCACACCAGCTGCAATTGAAGTTATTGGTAAAGTCGGGTTTGATCCAGAATATGGCGCACGTCCAATTCGTCGGGCCTTGCAAAAAGAAGTGGAAGATCGTTTAAGTGAAGCCCTTCTTTCTGGTCAAATTCAGTTAGGGGATAAAGTAACTTTAGGCGCTAGCAAAGGCAAAATCACGTTAAATGTGCGGGCACCAAAAGCACCAAAGACAGAAGCAAAAGAATTACAAACTGTATAGATGAGATGCGAAGTCTGGTACAAAAACCATTTAGGGTTTTTATGCCAGGCTTTTCTATTTTCCAGTGGCGATTTCTTTTTGAGAATTGCCAGATTGATTTTTCTGTGCTACGTTAATAAGGAGGGGTGATGGAATGGAACAATCTTTTTTTCGAGAATTACTACATTATCAGCGTCCAAAGGATAATCCTTTTCGACTAGTGTTTGCTGGCTTGGTTATGTTCAGCATTCTTTTTTTGGGCTATATCAATCATCAATTATTGATTTCAAGCTTTGGCTCGTTAGGTATTTTTACTTTTTTATATTATCAGCCGCTACCATTAAAACAGTTAATGACTCGTTTATCTGTGGTCGGCAGTTACCTTTTTTTAGGAAATTTGTTAGGCATGTTATCGACCCATATTGCATGGCTTATTCCCATTGTTGTTGCCCTGGTCGGTTTTGGTGGCCGCTTTTTCTTTGAAGTCTACGATATTTCAAAACCAGGGGCCTTCTTTGGTGTGATGGTGACAGCGATGGGTGCCAGTACGAGTATTCCGTTAGCAAAAATTCCGTTCATGAGTGGCTGTATGTTATTAGGTATTGGCTTTTCTATTTTGTTTGCACTAGTGTTGCATTTTACAGAGAAGGAAATCAGTGCCCCGCTAGCTAAGCGATCATTACGGGAACGAATTTATCGGCATCCAGAAGCGCCATTAGATAGCATATATTATAGCTTTGTCTTATTTTTTGCTGTATATATCAGCGAAAGTTTACATTTACAGAATCCGTATTGGTTAGTCGTTTCCTGTGCATCCATTTTACAAGGAGACAATTTACGTGCGATTAAGCAGCGAAATATTCAGCGAATTTTTGGCACAACGATTGGTTTGGTTATTTCCGCTTTTCTGCTTAATTTAGCTTTGACAACTTTTGAATCGATTGTCGTGATTACAATCTTATTTGTGACCGTTGAGTATTTTATTCGTCGTAATTATGGATTGGCGCAATTTTTCACAACGCCTATGGCTCTGATGCTTTCATTGCTCGTTCGTCAGCAGTACGTGATAACGTTGATTCAATTCCGCTTTTTGGGGATTGTTTTAGGCAGCTTGTTAGGCTTAGCGGCAGCGTGGCTATTCACCGTTGTAGTAACGTTTTATGAACGAAAATATCACTTGAACGAGTGACCAAAGAACAGATGACCAGTAATTAAAAAAAGAGCATTTGGTAGGTAAGCGGATGGCGCTTCTCTACCAAAATTTTTTCGGAAACATTGTGAAAAATGTACGTTTAATACAGATAGGCTCTTTTAAAGTTTGTGAACGTATGATACTATTAAACGGTCATAAAGAAGGAGGCTATATTTATGATTGAACTGATTGCAACTGCAGAATCTGTTGAGCAGGCTGTAGAATTACTCGCAACAGGTGTGGATACATTATATATTGGAGAAGAAACATTCGGGTTGCGTTTGCCCGTATCTTTTACACGAGATGAACAACGCGAGATTGTGAAACGTGCACATGAAATGGGCAAACAAGTGCTAGTTGCAGTAAATGGCATTATGCACCCTGAAAAAATGAAATTAGTCCCAGAGTATCTGACATTTTTAAAAGAAATCAACGTCGATAAAATTACTTTGGGTGATCCAGGTATTGTGTTTATTATGCAACGAGATGGATTAGAAATTCCTTACGTTTATGATGGTGAAACCTTAGTAACGAGCTCACGTCAAATCAATTTTTGGAGTAAACGAGGAGCCATCGGAGCTGTCCTAGCTCGGGAAGTACCTTTTGAAGAAATGGTCGCAATGGAAGAAAACTTAGCAGTTCCAGCTGAAATTCTTGTCTATGGGGCGACCTGTATTCATCAATCGAAACGCCCATTAATTCAAAATTACTACAATTACACAAAGAACGACAAAGGGGTTACGAAAGACGAAGGGCTGTTTATTTCTGAACCCAAAAAACCAGAAACCCACTATTCCATTTATGAAGATAGTCATGGTACGCATATTTTTGCCAATAACGATGTGAACTTGATGAATGAGTTAACAAACTTGTATGACCATCACTATCGCACATGGAAGCTCGATGGCCTTTACACACCAGGTGAAAATTTTGTCGCGATTGCTCGCTTATTTGCTGAAGCGAAAGCAGCACTTGAAGCGGGAACTTGGTCAGAAGATCAAGCAGCTCATGCAACAGCTGAAATTGAAAAATTACATCCAACAGGTCGTGGCTTAGACAATGGTTTCTTTGATTTAAGTGCCGATGCAATAAAATAAATTGATTCATTTAAGGGGAAGAAGAACATGAAAGTAATGACAGAACGAACATTGAAGCGTCCCGAGGTGTTGGCTCCAGCCGGGACGCTAGAAAAACTAAAAGTCGCAATTCGTTACGGTGCCGATGCCGTTTATATCGGAGGGAATGCCTACGGTCTGCGTAGCCGCGCAGGAAATTTCACGCCAGAAGAAATGGCGGAAGGCGTAGCCTTTGCCCGCGAACATAATGCGAAAGTTTATGTCGCTGCCAATATGGTCACTCATGAAGGAAACCAGGAAGGGGCAGGAGCGTTTTTCAGAGAATTGCGAGACATCGGAATTTCAGCTGTGATTGTTTCCGATCCAGCTTTAATCGAAATTTGTGCGACAGAAGCACCAGGTTTACCCATCCATTTATCGACACAAGCTTCAGCAACCAACTATGAAACATTAGAATTTTGGAAAAATGAAGGCTTAGAACGTGTGGTATTAGCGCGCGAAGTTTCAATGGAGGAAGTTGCAGCGATTCGTGAAAATACGGACATTGAGATTGAAGCCTTTATTCATGGAGCAATGTGTATTTCATATTCAGGACGTTGTACTTTATCCAACCATATGTCGATGCGGGATGCCAATCGTGGCGGTTGCTCACAATCTTGTCGTTGGAAATACGAGTTATTTGATATGCCTTTTGGGACAGAACGTCGGAGCAAAACCAGCGAAGGGGAAGTTGAAGAAGAGTTTTCAATGAGCGCCGTAGATATGTCTATGATTGAACATATTCCAGAATTAATTGAAAATGGTGTCGATAGTTTTAAAATTGAAGGCCGCATGAAATCCATTCACTATGTTTCGACAGTCGCTAATGTGTATAAAAAAGCCGTCGATTCTTACATGGAAGACCCTGAAAACTATGTCTGCCAACAAGAGTGGATTGATGAATTATGGAAAGTAGCACAACGTGAATTAGCAACTGGATTTTATTACAATACACCAAGTGAAAATGAACAATTATTCGGCGAACGTCGTAAAATTCCACAATATAAATTTGTTGGCGAAGTGATTGCGTACAACGAAAAGACGCAAGTCGCGACAATTCGTCAACGGAACCTTTTCAGTGTCGGCGATGAAATTGAATTTTATGGTCCCGGGTTTACCCATTTCCACCAAACCGTTAAAGAGATGTATAATGAAGACGGTGAAGCGATCGATCGGGCACCTAATCCCATGATGTTATTAACGATGGAAGTGACCCAACCTGTTGCAGTCGGCGATATGATTCGTAAGAAAAAATAAACCAGCCAAAAGGAGGAGTAAATATGAGTGTCCGCGTGAATGATTTATTAAAATTACCGTCTTTGCGAGAAGCAACGGTACTTTCTGGTAAAAACCAATTGGACACATCTGTTGCTTCTCTTTCTTTTTTAGAAGTCTCTGATATGTCTTTGTTTTCGGAAAAACTTCACAAAACAAATGAATACCATGCTGGCGAAATTTTGATTGGTTCATTTTGTGCCATTCGTCATGATGTGGTGAAGCAATGCGAAACGATTCGGCATCTCCATGAATTAGGCGAAGTAGGCCTAATCTTGTACTACGTTGGGATTATCGTACCGAAAGTTGCAGAGGAAGTGATTCAATTAGCGGATTCTTTAGGTTTCATTTTAATCCAAATGCCTAAAAATGATCCCACATTACGCTACAACGAAGTCATTTATGAAGTCATGAAATTGTTAGTCAATAAAAATAAAATGGCTTCTTTTGCAACGGACCTCTTGGAAAAAGTTTCCCTTTTGCCTGAACAAAACCGCAGTGTGGAAATGACCTTGAAAATCCTATCCGATTTTTTAAAAGTCAATATTGCGTTAACCACCTATACCAATGAAATCATCAGCACCATCAATTGGCCGCGAAGCACGAAATTACCCTTAACCAAGTTACTTTATCAATCACAAGAGAAAGTAGCGCTGGGAGAAACGACCTACTTCATTACCTCGCAAAAACTTCCTCAGAAAGATGGACAAACATTGAAGCTTTACTTCATTCGAGAAGAAGAGCAGTTAACCTCTTTTGAGATGAATCAAGCGGTGGAAGTCGTTCAGATGGCTCTGAATTTATGGGGGAAAAACTATGACGAAGTCAGTGAGTATGCCTTAGTCCAAGCAATCATTAACGATGAAAGTGATAAGATGTACCAATTAGCCAAAAAATTAATGATTGATATTTCTTCTGTCGAAACGATGTGGCTTTTGCCTATTTGGCAACAAGGACAAGAAATCCACGCTATTCAGCAAGATTTGAAAGATTTCCTACGTTACTATTACCAAACAACGATTGTCCAGCAAACAGAAAATTACCTGATTGTTCTCTTAGGTAATTATTTACACAAACAGCCTGAAGCCACGATTAGTAAAGAATACTTGCAAGCCACAGACTATCAGGACTATTTAGGTGAAATCATCCTTTGTCCGAAAGTTCGTAACACGACTGAAGTGCGTGTCAGCTACCAAACCGCTAATCAAGTCGCGCCGTTTTTAAAGCGCGTCTATCCACAAAGAAAAGTGTTATCAATCGCGGAAATTCGTACAGTTCAACAAATGATGACGTGTCTCCAAGCAGGAGAAGAAGCAATCCAACAACGCTTAGCAGTTATCCAACCTCTCTTAAAAGAATCAGAGCAGTTAATGACATTAGGGACGTTTTTACTAGATGCAAGTAGTGATTTTAAAGAATGCGGCGAACGCCTATTTGTTCATAAAAATACGGTCAAATATCGTATCAGTAAAATTAATGAAGCGCTCGGCTATGATATGACTAACGCCGCCGAAGCCTATGAAGTCTATTTGGCGATGATCTTATATCGCTTGGTCACGAATGAATGAAAAAAGCAGACAATCGGCAGTAGCCGATTTGTCTGCTTTTTTATTTTAAGCCAAAACTTCCTCGATATTTTTTTCAATTTGAAAAAGACCTATGACTGATTTTTCGTTATAATTGAAAAATAATTAAGGAGGAATGAGAATGAAATTAAAAAACGAGCAACAACAATCGTGGCTTAGCTTAGCATTTGTTTGGGCGGGCGCAATGATTAGCGTGCCAGGATTAATTATTGGAGGAACGTTAGTTGCAGGCATGCCTTTATGGGAAGCTTTGTTAACAGGATTTATTGGTTACGGTATTATTGTTATTTTAATGATTTTACAAGGAATTCAAAGTTCCGACTTACAAGAACCTTCTGTCAAAGTCGCTTCTCAAGTGTTTGGCATTCAAGGTTCGCAAAAGATTATTTCCATTATTCTAGCGATTGCTTGCTTAGGTTGGTTTGGTTTGCAAGCCAATGTCAGCGGCGGCGCCTTCACGAACTTTTTAAAAATTTACGGCATTGATTTACCTGTGTCGTTTTCTTCCTTAATCTGGGGAGTTATCATGCTTATTTCGGCTCTTTATGGCATAAAAATATTGAAAATTCTGAATTATTTTGCGGTTCCTGTGTTAGTTCTGGTTTGTCTTTATGGCTTGGTGGCTTCGTTAAGAAACAACGGTTGGGAAGCTGTTAGTCAATATACACCTCAAACAGCAGGAAGCTTTATGTCAGGTCTTTCAATGACTGTCGGTTCTTTTGCATTAGGCGCAGTAATTGCCGGAGATTACTCTCAATATGTTTCTTCTCGTAAAGATGTGGTCAAAGCGGCCACCTTAGGGATTTTACCGACAGGCTTGTTGATGATTGGCGTTGGTGCGGTCTTGACCATTGCATCGAACACCGCAGATATCACGGAAGTTTTTATGAATCTCGGTTTTCCAGTTTTAGGAATTATTGCGCTAATTTTAGCAACTTGGACCACGAATGCCGTGAATGCTTTTTCTGGCGGACTGGCCTTGATTAATGTCTTTGATATTCCAAAAGAAAAAGAAAAAGTCGCTGTCGGTGCGGCCGGCGCCATTGGAACCTTATTAGCAGTTGTGGGGATTTTAAATTACTTTACACCGATTATGTCTGTCCTTTCTGCGATGGTTCCACCAGTGGCTGGTGTAATGATTGCTGCCTATTGGTTGATTAACAAAGGCGATCGAACCAAATGGCAGCCAATGCCTGGCGTGAATAAATTAGGTGTTTTTTCATGGCTAATTGGTGCTGCAGTGGGGGGCATTCCGGTGATTATGAGTTTCTTTCCCAATGCCCCTCAATTGCCTAACCAACCGCTAATTGGCATTGTTTTATCGTTTGTTATTTATTATTTCGGTGCAAAACGTCAACAGACGAACACCGAATCATTAGAAATGGAATGAAGAAGAGGAGTGTCGGAGAATGCGTTATTTAGATGCAGAAGCAATTGAGAATATAGCCACAGGAGCAGCTTTTTTAGGGACAGGAGGTGGCGGTGATCCCTACATTGGTAAAATGATGGCTTTGTCCGCCATCGAAGAAAACGGACCTGTCAAACTGGTTTCTCCAGAAGAAATTGCTGCGGAGGATTTTTTCCTACCTGCCGCAATGATGGGTGCCCCATCTGTCGCAATTGAAAAATTTCCCAAAGGCGACGAATTCGTCCGTGTCTTTGAGAAGTTAGGAAAATATTTAGACCAAGAAACGATTGCGGGAACCTTTCCAATGGAAGCTGGGGGCGTCAATTCAATGATTCCAATTGTTGTTGCAGCGAAGCTAGGCATTCCCTTGGTGGATTGTGATGGTATGGGTCGGGCCTTTCCAGAATTGCCTATGGTAACGTTCCATTTGAATGGGATGTCAGCGACCCCTATGGCAATTACCGATGAAAAAGGAAATATTGGCATTATGGAAACGATTGATAATACTTGGACAGAACGTCTTGCTCGTGTTCAAACGGTTGAAATGGGCGCCAGTGCTTTAGTGAGCATTTATCCCGCGACAGGCAAACAATTACAAGACTATGGTATTCACAACATCGTGACATTATCAGAAGAAATTGGCAAAGTGATTCGAGGTACCTATGCAGATGAACAAGAAAAACGCCAAGCATTAGTAGAAGTTACGGATGGCTTTGAATTGTTCCAAGGAAAAATTCTAGATGTAGAACGAGAAGTAAAAGGTGGCTTCAATTTGGGACGTGTCAAATTGAGTGGCTTAAACAGTGATGCTGGTTCAGAAGCAGTTGTCCATTTTCAAAATGAAAATTTAATTGCCGAGAAAGATGGTCAGGTGATTGCGATGACGCCTGATTTGATTTGTATGGTAGATTTAGAAACTTTAACGCCTGTGACAACAGAAAGCTTGAAATACGGCAAACGTGTCCAAGTAATGGGTTTGAAAGCGAATGCCGCTTGGCGAACGAAAAAAGGTATCGAAACAGTGGGTCCTCGGTATTTTGGCTACGAAATGGATTATCAACCACTAGAAAACTTAGTAGCGAAGGAGGACAAATAAATGTATAAAATCGGTATCGATGTCGGCGGCACAAATACAGATGCTGTTATTTTAGATCATCAATTAAACTTGATTCATTCAGTGAAAGTTCCAACAACCGATGATATTCAAACAGGGATTGCCGGTGCCTTAAATAAAGTCTTGGCAGAATCAGCAGTGGACCCAACCAAAGTCACACATGCAATGTTGGGCACGACCCAATGTACGAATGCCATTGTTGAGCGAAAAAAATTAGCAAAAGTTGGGGTCCTTCGTTTGGGCTATCCAGCAACCGCTTCGGTCTTGCCTTACACAGCTTGGCCCAAGGATTTAGTGGCCACTCTTTCAGAAACGTATGCTTTAGCACATGGCGGCTACGAATATGATGGACAACCATTGACTGCACTGGACGAAGAAGAATTACGTGGGATTTTGGCCTCTTGGCGAGGAGAAGTAGAGGCAATCGCAGTAATTGGCGTTTTTTCTTCTTTAAAAAATGACCAAGAATTGTTTGTTCAAGCACTTGCGAAGGAAGTGTTAGGGGCAGATGTTCCTGTATCTTGCTCCTCAATGATTGGATCTGTCGGTTTAATTGAACGGGAAAATGCGACAATTTTGAATGCTGCGTTGCACAAAGTAATTAAAGTGACCAGCGAAGGCTTTGAACAAGCCTTAGAACAAGAAAAAATTCATCACGCCCAAGTGTACTTATGTCAAAATGATGGTACGTTAATGTCGTTAACGTATGCCAAACAGTTTCCTATTTTAACCATTGCTTGTGGACCAACAAATAGTATTCGTGGGGCTTCTTACTTAGCCGGCTTGAAAGATGCAGTTGTTTTAGATGTTGGTGGCACAACGTCAGACATTGGCGTGTTAGTGGATGGCTTTCCAAGAGAATCTTCACTGGCCGTTGATGTTGGCGGGGTACGGACCAATTTTAGAATGCCAGATATCGTGTCAATTGGTGTCGGCGGCGGCAGTCTAGTGCGTGAACAACCAGATGGTTCTGTGACAGTTGGCCCCGATAGTGTCGGCTACCGTATTACACAAGAGGCCCTTGTTTTTGGCGGCACACAATTAACGACCACTGATATTGCGGTTCGCTTAGGCCATGCCCAAGTCGGTGATCCTAGCAAAGTGGCTCATTTAGACCAAGCGTTTGCGGAAAAAGTGTACCAAAAAATTGGCGAATTGGTCAGTGAAGCGATTGATCGCATGAAAACCAGTTCTGCAGACGTGACGGTCGTTTTAGTTGGTGGTGGAAGTATTATCATCCCCGAAGAATTGACAGGTGTTAAAGTGCTAATTCGCAACGAAAACGGGGCAGTGGCGAATGCCATCGGTGCCTCTATCGCTCAGATTAGCGGACAATACGAACAAATTTATGTCTATTCAAAAATCCAACGAGACGCGGCGTTGGCCGATGCCCAAGAAAAAGCCGTCCAACAAGCTGAACTTGCGGGTGCAGTCCCTGGCACAATCGAGTTAGTCGAGGTGGAAGAAACACCACTCGCCTATCATCCAGAAAATGCAACCCGCTTACGAGTAAAAGTGGTTGGGAACATGTATTAAAAGAAAGGAAATCCTCTGGCATATGAGGGTTTCCTTTTTGTGCTATAGTCTCATCTTTACTTTCGAGTCAATTCAGTTTCAATGCGTTTTAAAATCCTCTTGTTTGCAATTATACCAAGTTCTTCTGTTGAGTTAAGCATATAAATCGTTGATTTCCCATTTCCTTTGTTTAACAAAGTACCTTGTTGGACTAAGCTGGTAACGGTTTTTCTAATTTTATAGTCAGAGTACCCACTATTTTTTTGAATATCTTTAATTTTTGCTTGTCCGTGATCCATCAAGTATAAAATAATTAATTGTTCAATATCAGTATAACCTTTTAGGCTATCTTTCATATTAATTTTCCAGATTTTGATAGTGGTTGCATCGAAATAGGTATCAATATCAGGTGCTTTTAAACTATTTTTAGTCGCTGCATCTATTATTCTAGGTCCTCCAGACCCTGCCTTCTCAGCAATTCCTACTCTCCTAAACAAAGTTGAAATAATCGGATTTCTAGTGACTGAATAACTTCCATGAATAAATTCTTCTTTAGACACTTTCATTTCTCCTGGATTGTAGAACTCAATATAATCATCGTAATCTGCAATCTTAATGACATGATCTGAATCATAATACGCATGCATTAAGACATTTACCAAAGCTTCTTTTAGTGATAATAATAGATCTGATTTATAGGAACCGCGAGTCATATCTTGTGATTGTCTAAAAGTATCAGGAATTGCGAGAGCGAATTTTTCAATGACAATAGTGTAAAAAGAGAAAATATTCATCTCTGGATAGTTCATATCACCTGTGGAAACTCTATCTAACCAATCGCTATCTAATGAACTTTTTTTCTTAAAATAATCCAATTGAAACTTTTTAAACCTGTCTGTAATTGAATGATATTTTCCGAAAAATAATAGTCCGCCAGTTGTTAATTTATATACATTATCGCTGTTCATTCTATCCTTTTTCAGGACACCCAAATTTATAAGTAACTCTTCATCTGAATAATCTAAGTATTTTTGCTCCTGAGTATTTTTATAAAGTAATTCTCTATATTCTTGAATTGTTTTTGTGTTTAAATCGTCCAGGGTATAATTATTTAGTAGCTCAGTATCTATATCGTTCTGAGAATCGACAATTAGGTATTTAAATTGATTATCATCTGCTTTTCGATCGCCATCATCTGTTCTTATGTAGGTATTCGTTTTATTTCCATTTAGATAAATAGGTCTTCTTTCAAATGAAGCTTTTGGGACTTTAATTTGTATAATTGATTTTCCAGCAACTTTTAATGTAATAACATCTTCATTACTCAATAAATTAGCGCTCACTTTTTTCTTGTCGTGAATAAGATTCCAAAAATCCCTAAGGATCATTTCTGGCTTATCAACGCCAACAACTCTATAGCCGTTGGGTATTTCTTCTACACCTAAAATAATTATACCACCCTTAGTATTTGCAAATGCGCTGTATGTACTCCAGATATCTTTGGAAAGAGAAGTCTGTGATTTTTTGTACTCTAATTGCCAACTTTCTTTTGGATGTGAAAAGATTTCGTCTTTTAATTCTATAAATTGATTCATACGTCCCCTCCTTAGTAATAAATTCAAAAGTAAATCAAAAGTAAAAAAACTGAGTGGTATCAAGCTTTTGAGTGATTTTTTCAAAAGAAAAAGTCATTTTTGAAAAGAAAACCAAAAGAATTGACATATAGATAAAATGTGGTATAATTTTAGGTTTCAATAATTAAATTGTATCATTAAAAAACTTTTTTTCTAGAAGATTTTAGCAAGAAGTAGTTAAATGAACCAAGTAAATCAATCATAACTAGGAATTCCCTTCGACAATGCTACGGTTGAATTCCTTTCCCCCAGTGCTTTTACGGAACGAATCCATGAAACAGAAGCAGCAGAAAACTAAACAAAAGTAAGTAATACGACTGTCTTTTTTTGCTATTTTTTGCGATAATAAGAGAGAAAGTTCAAATTGAAAGGGAGCCAGAATAAATGAAAACCTATGATTATATTGTTATTGGTGGCGGTAGTGGCGGGATTGCTTCTGCTAACCGCGCAGGAATGCACGGAGCCAACGTCCTTTTAATTGAGGGCAACGAAATTGGTGGGACCTGTGTCAACGTTGGTTGTGTGCCTAAAAAAGTCATGTGGCAAGCCAGCAGCATGATGGAAATGATGGAAAGAGACACAGCAGGCTACGGGTTTGATGTTGAAATCAAAAATTTTAGCTTTAAACAATTAGTTGAAAATCGTGAAAAATATATCAACTTCTTACATGGTGCGTATAATCGTGGTTTAGACAGTAACAACATTGAACGTATCCATGGTTACGCTACGTTTACTGGGGAGCAAACAATTGAAGTCAATGGGACAGAATATACGGCGCCGCACATTTTAATCGCGACAGGTGGTCGTCCGAAAAAACTAGGTATTCCAGGAGAAGAATATGCCTTAGATTCAAACGGCTTCTTTGCGTTAGAAGAAATGCCAAAACGTGTGGTCTTTGTCGGTGCAGGTTACATCGCAGCCGAATTAGCAGGAACCTTACATGGCTTAGGCGCAGAAACACATTGGGCCTTCCGTCATGAACGACCATTACGAAGCTTTGATGACATGCTTTCTGAAAAAGTCGTAGAACGCTATCAAGAAATGGGCATGCAAATTCATCCGAATGCAACACCAGCTAAAATTGAAAAAACGGCACAGAATGAGTACGTTATTACATTTGAAAATGGTGAATCAATCACGACAGATGCCGTGATTTTCGGGACAGGCCGTCAGCCGAACACGGATCAATTAGGCTTAGAAAATACGAAAGTAGCCCTTGATGAAAAAGGCTACGTCAAAGTAGATAAATTCCAAAATACCACGCAAAATGGCATCTACGCAGTCGGCGATGTCATTGGTAAAATCGACTTAACGCCAGTCGCGATTGCCGCTGGTCGGCGCCTGTCTGAACGTTTATTTAACGGACAAACCGATTTATATTTGGATTATAACTTGGTACCAACGGTGGTCTTTACCCATCCACCAGTTGCGACAATTGGCTTGACGGAAAAAGCAGCGCTTGAAGAATATGGTGAAGACCAAGTGAAGATCTATCGCTCTAGCTTTACGCCAATGTATTTCGCTTTAGGAGAATACCGTCAAAAATGCGACATGAAATTAATTTGTGTCGGCAAAGAAGAAAAAATTGTCGGTTTGCATGGCATCGGCATCGGTGTTGACGAAATGCTACAAGGCTTTGCAGTCGCTATTAAAATGGGCGCGACCAAAGCAGATTTTGATAATACTGTTGCGATTCATCCAACAGGCTCAGAAGAATTTGTAACAATGCGATAAAAGGCGAATAAACCCCGAAAAAGAGCGTTGCTGATGCAACGCTCTTTTTTGAATACACAAGTTATACTATTGGATTCATAAAAAGTAATTTTTTATATCATACTAATAACCACTTTTCCATCTTTTAACTACTGACTTTTCCAAGAAATATGCTATGATTAAAAAAATTAGCAAAACAGAGGGTAGGGAGTTAGAGGATGGATAAAATTAGAATCAACAACTTGAAATTTTTCACAAAAAATGGTGTTTTGGCAGAAGAAAAACGTCTAGGACAGCAAGTAGAAATCGACCTTGAAATGCTGTTGTCGCTAGCCGAGGCAGGGCGAACAGATGATGTCACCCAAACCGTCAATTATGCCGAAGTGAATGAATTGATTGCCCAACGAGTAAACAATCACTCGTACGATTTAATCGAAGGTTTAGCGAGTGCTATTTTAGATGATATTTCCGCAGATTATCAAGAACAATTGAACAAAATTATCATTAAAATTAGAAAATATAGTGTGCCGATGCCCGGCCTTTTTGACAATATTGAAATTGAAATGGAGCGAGAAGTATAGATGATTGGCTATGTAGCATTAGGTAGTAACGTCGGCGATCCGTACGCAAATTTAGTGAAAGCCCGCAATTATTTAAACGAAGACCCGCAGATTCAGGTCGTGGCTTCTTCAAAACTTTATGAAACGGATCCTTACGGCTATACAGACCAAGATGATTTTTTGAACGCCGTATTGAAAATTGATACTAGCTATACCGCTGAAGGGTTATTGGCTGTTACCCAAGGGATTGAGCAAGTAATGAAACGTAAAAAATTAATTCACTGGGGTCCGCGGATTATTGATATTGATATTTTATTATTAGGGGAACAGTCAGTCGCGTTGCCCCACTTACAAGTTCCTCATCAAGAATTAACAAAACGGTCATTTGTTTTGATTCCCTTAAGTGATGTTTACGCAGAGGAACAACTATTGGGCGCGCCAATAGCTACGTGGATTCAGCGCAGTGGCAATCAAGAAGAAGTGCGAGTAAGCGAAAAGGAATGGTAGAGATGGAACAGGAAAAACAAGCGCAAATTGAGCAGGCAGTTACCACAATCTTAGAAGCAGTGGGGGAAGATACTCAACGGGCAGGACTCATTGATACACCCAAACGCGTAGCTAAAATGTATGCAGAAGTTTTTAGTGGATTAACCGAACCTGAATTTGATGATTATAAATTATTTGATAGCTTAAATGAAGGCGAAATGGTTTTAGTAAAAGATATTGCCTTTTATTCAATGTGTGAACACCATTTATTGCCATTTTATGGAAAAGTACATGTCGCTTATCTGCCAGAAGGTGGCAAAGTATTGGGACTAAGCAAGTTACCAAGATTAGTAGAACATTGTGCCAAACGTCCCACAGTTCAAGAAGATTTAACAGTGACAATTGCCCGCAAACTCCAAGAAAATATTCCCGTCAAAGGCATTGCAGTAGCCATTGAAGCGGAACATATGTGTATGACGATGCGCGGCGTGAAAACACCACAAAGTAGCACCAAAACATTTCAATTTACCGGACTATTTAAAGAACAAGAGTGGAAAAATCAATTTTTAATGGAGATACGTTAGAAAATGGAAATCATTGTTGGCACGAATAACCAAGGTAAGTTAAAAGAAATGCAATCAGGACTTAAGGACCCCGCTATTCAACTTGTCTCTTATCGAAAGTATACAACCAGTCAAGAACAACCTGCAGAAACTGGCACTACGTATGCTGAAAATGCTTATCTAAAAGCTCGCTTTTTCCAACAATTAATTGGCCGCCCAGTGTTAGGTGATGATGGCGGCTTAACGTTAACTGCTTTTCCTGATTTATTAGGTATTCATACAAGCCGCTTTTTCCATTCAGCCAATCCGGAAGAACAGAACCGCGAACTGTTGCACTTATTTGAAGGGCAACAGTCGATTCGCGAGTTAACCTTATCAGCCACGTTGGTCTATGTACTCGATGACGACAAACTGTTGCAAACGGAAGCCACTTTGACTGGTGAATTAGTTGAACCGCGCGGTACAGGCGGTTATGGTTTTGATCCGATTATTTATTTACCAGACCGAGGCAAAACCTTAGCGGAGTTGTCCACGAGTGAACGAATGAAGATAAGTCCTAGAATGCGGGCTTTACGAAAGATGATTCAGCAGATAAAGGAGCAATGTGACAATGATTGATTTAAAAAAGAATTACCAAATTATGGGGATTGTCAACACGACCCCCGACTCTTTTTCTGATGGCGGTAGCTACACAACGGTCGACGTGGCCTATCAACATGCGCTTCATTTACTAGAAGCGGGGGCCGATATTTTAGACATTGGCGGCCAATCCACACGTCCTGGCTACGAAGAAGTTTCTCCACAAGTTGAGGCAGACCGAGTATTACCGTTAATAAAAAAAATACGTGAGACTTCTCTAGCGCCGATTTCTGTGGACACCTACTATCCCGAAGTAGCGGAAGCCGCGATCCAAGCTGGCGCCACAATGATTAATGACATCAAAGGATTAGACACTCCGGGGATGGCAGAAGTCCTCGCGCAATATCCTGAAATCCAAGTTGTGATTATGCATTCTAGAAAACGCCAATCTCTTTCTTTAAAAGAAGAGTTACACCAATTTTATACAGAAAAAATTGAACAATGCCAAAAATACGGCCTTTCCTTAGAAAAAATTTGTTTCGATCCAGGGATCGGCTTTCATAAAACTGTCGCAGAAAACCTTCAATTGTTAAAAGATCCTAACGCCTTTCGCTACCAAGATTATCCGTTACTATACGGCGTTTCTCGCAAACGAACCATTGGCGCTTTAACGAACGAACCAGAACCAGCCAACCGTGATTTTGGTTCAGCCGCTGCTTCCTTGTATGCAGCACAACAAGGCGTAGAAATTTTACGTGTTCATAATGTCCAAGGCTTAAAACAAACATTTGATGTCTGGCGAGCATTGTCGGAGAAGGAGTAAAGGCGGAGCAATAGACTAAATAGACCGACCATCTTTTTTGATGGTCGGTCTATTTAGTCTATTGCTAAAATCAGTAATAAAAAATAAACCTGTCATAACTTTTACCGAAGGTTGATTATAATTAAAGATGACGTCTTAAACGTTCGCAACCTAATAAACGGCAGAAACAGAACCAACGCCTTCGGAACTAATTGGTTCTGTCCTGACCTCTTCATGTTTATCGTGTTTATTATGCTAAGTTGAAACGGGAAAGTCGATTGTTAAATAAGCTTTCGTTTTTTAGGTATTTTTAAGAAATATTTTAGAGTAGATACAGCATAGAAATTCTATTACAATTGTCTTTGGATCTTTAAATAATATCAATTGTTATTTAATATTTATTTTATTTTTTACAAGTAAAAGTAAGGAGGTTGTAATCTCAATTGAAAAAACATAACTATTTATTGATTTTATTGTGGATAGTTGGAGGGATCTTTTTAGGAGTTGAAAAAGTAGAGGCTGCTCCTAGACCATTAACAGAACTGGGCTATTTCCATTGGGCAAATCAATCGATTACACCAGCGGCAAACACATTTATTATGCATTACGGCGAAAATACATCCGTCGAACCAATTGAAGGCGAAGTGTATTCAAACTACATGGCAGTTAGTCGAACGACAAATAAAAGTAAAGCATTAGTAAAAAATGTGGGGTTCTATGAAGGAAAAGCAGTTAATTTATTAGTTACATTACAACGGAATAAAAGTAATTTGGATGGAGGATCAATTAGTTTTACTGAAAGCTATTTTTTAGGAATTACGATTAAAGGCGAAATGCTGGTTACCTATGATTTTGTTGATAATGATGGTCAGCCCTTAACGATAAAAACAGCATTTAATTACTATGGGTTAAATTCAAACAAATATGTTGGCTATAAAAACCCTGGAACGATAATTGATGCCTTATATGCGGAAAATCCTACACATATTCTTTACGATACGTGGGATGGCGGAGACGATGATTATTGGTTATATCTAAAAAACGTTACTGCAGGGGTACCTTGGCGGGACCCTCGCCAGCGTTTTGAAATGACGACCAAAAGTATTTCTACTGTTACGTTTGTAGTCCACAACAATGACACAACGCCGTCATCCATTGTTTACTTTACGGATTTTTTGGCAAAACCAGAATTTCCACCAGCCTACGCAATGGATACTTATTTTGAAAATGCAGAGACGGCTGTTTGTTTAAATGTGCAACAGACCATTCCCAATATTGATCAGTGGACAAAACCTAGTCAAATGGTTGTAAACGTTAACCTGAACCAAGTAAATCAAACAAAGCAATATCAATTTGACAAAGTCTTAGTTACAGACTTTAAAGGAGAAGATTTAACGGATTTATTTACTAGCCAAACAGATGGTGAAAATGTCCAAATTATGACAAAAAATCTGTCAGATAGTCGTTTCTACGATACCGTATTACAATATAAAGTTTACTTGAAATGGCAAGGGACTCAAAATCCAGTCGATACGGCGCTCATTTCAAGTGGAAAATTAGACTTGCCGTTTAGTGCAAGAACTCTTTTAGATGGAGAAAATTTAGAGGAAACGACTGCTACATCCAGTGTGAATTATGTGGGGAAAGCAACGGCTGTGTTTTTAAATGAACAAGATAATGCTATTCATGAACCGGTCACAAAAGAAGGGATTTTAACCACGCCTTTTGACTTGTCTAATCAGTATCCCAAAATAGCTGGCTATGAACCAATTAAGACCCAACAAGATCAAGGAATGTTTCTTCCAGAGGAGCAAACAATTATTCATCGTTATCGTGAAAAGAAGTTATTACAATTCAAATTGATGGATGAAGAAAATCCGCTATTGGTCTCACGTTTTACAAATCAGCGAGAAGTTACTTTTTCATTTTCTCATGATCCATCAACCAATATAACTTTAATAGCGAAGTGTGGCACAGAAGAAAAAGAATTAAAAAAATATGTAGATGCGCCAGAATCGGTTGTTGATAAAGTTACGTATACTTTTCCTGAACATTGGTTGAATCGAGAGGTTTTCTTTTATATAAAAGATGAGAACAATCAAGAGTCAGAAAAAGACAGTCGGACTCTTCAAAAAGAAGCTGGGCCCAAGCTCATTTTACCTGATACAATCAATTTTGGTGTGAATGAAATTCCCGCAACAGAGACAATGATTTCTTCTATTACAAATAAAGAAATCCGCATTGAAGATACAAGCAAACTTGATAAAAGTCGGTGGACAATTAAAGTAAAAGAAGAACAACCGTTAAAGAACGAAAGCGGTGAGTTACTCGACAAAAGAATAAGTTATGGTGAGAAGAATCAGCGTGTTCTAATTAATGCAGATAGCCAACCTATTTTGCAAGGAAGCGGCAACGCTACCGCTAATTTGACCAAACAACTTCAGTTGACGATTTTTCCTTCTGATTCAGTCGGAAGGTATAGTGGAGTATTGCGATGGTCTCTGGAAGATGCGCCAGAATAAAACCTTTTTTATAGATCTCTCTGGGGCTCCTACTTTTTTAAAGAGAGCGCCTTCTAACAAAGTACAAATGTGTTATACTACACAAGTAGGAAGTTTATGACGGTGGCAATTTCTCAAAAAAGGGGGACTGCCAATGTTTTTGCTTGTTCGCTTTTTCCCTACAAAGGAATAGCAGTGACTGTCTTTGAAGCATTGATGCTTGCGATTGCTTTCGCAACGTTAATTGTCAAAATCAGTAATAAAAACGACAAAAAATAAACCCGTCATAATCTTTAGCCAGGATTAACGGGTTTATTTTCTAATTAATTCAGCTACCGTCTTAAACGGTCTACCAGAGAGCGTATGTCTAGTACGCTCTCTTCGTGTTTATTATAGCAAGTTGAAACGGAAAAGTCGAATAGTAAATAAAAAAAGTAAGCGTATTCCAGTAAGGGATAAATGTGTTATACTACACAAGTAGGAAGTTTATGACGGTGGCAATTTCTCAAAAAAAGGGAGACTGCCAATGTTTTTGCTTGTTTGCTCTTTCCCTAGAAAGGAATAGCAGTGACTGTCTTTGAAGCATTGATGCTTGCGATCGCTTTCGCAACGTTAATTGTTAAAATCAGTAATAAAAACGAAAAAAAATAAACCCGTCATAACTTTTAGCGAAGATTGACGGGTTTATTAACCAATAAATTAAAGCTACCGTCTTAAACGGTCTACCCGAGAGCGTATGTCTAGTACGCTCTCTTCGTGTTTATTATACCAAGATATCACCTAAAAAGCTAGCCGCTAAATCCTCAATAGGATCCAGCGGCTTTTTTAATTTTCTCTTGTCAAAATCGTTTGTGTAATTTCATACAATTGTTCTTTCGCTTGGGCCTTTGTTTCAGGAAGTTTGCTGATTTCTTTCAGCGCTTTTTCTGTGTAATGAGTGGCTAATTGTTGGGCCTTTTCTACGCCACCTAGTTCATGGACAAGACGATAAATTTCCTGTGTTTCTTCATCGATCAAGGCTTCTTTTTTCATTAAAAGTGGCAACAAGACTTCACGATTGGCTTCAAGTGCATAAATCAAGGGCAAAGAATACACGCCTTGACGTACGTCTTCTAAGACGGGTTTGCCGATGGCATCGGCAGTTTGTGTATAGTCCAAAATATCATCAATAATTTGAAAAGCCAGTCCGATATTTTCGCCGATTTCACCACAACGTTTAGCAAAACGTTGGGAGGTGCCACTTTCATAGGCACCGACAAAACAACTTAGCGCAAACAGTTCGGCAGTTTTCCCGGAAATGTTTTTTAAATATTGGTCAATCGTTACCTCGAAATTATAGCGATTGTCCATTTGACCAAGCTCACCAGTCAGGACTTTTTCCATACTGCGCGAATTTAATTGAATGCTTTTTAATGAAGAAGAATAATCAGATAAGAGCTTAAAACAGCAAACAAAAAGATAATCGCCTGTATACACGGCTGTGCTATTGCCAAAGCGCGAACGCAATGTTGGCAAGCCACGACGCGTATCGGCTTCGTCGACAATATCGTCGTGAACTAACGTGGCGGTATGCAGTAATTCAATGGAAGCCGCTAACGCTGTCGCCTTTTTAGGGTCCCGCTGTTCACCAAAATAAGAGAACAACAGTTGGTAGGCTGGACGTAGCAATTTGCCGCCAGAATGAATCATGTCATGGACAGCAGCTTGAATCTCTTGATTATCGATTTGAACCGCTTGTTCCATCAAGCGAAGAGTAGTTGTTAATTCTTTTGATAACGTAGGATAGGTATTCCACATAGGATGTATATTCATAAGATGACTCCTTTAATTGTGGCGGACAGGTTTTCAATTAGAAAAATTGACTCCACTTATGTTTCGTTGTTTGTTCATAATTCAGTTGGAATTTTCGTAACGTCTGGACATGTTGTAGTAAATAATTAGCGGCAATCCCAATGGCAATCCCTGAGAGTAACCCAAACAGAGATAAAAATGGTAAGTACAGCATCGGCGCCCACGAATGAGCAAAGAAAGAGGTCGTTAGCAACTGACCAACGTTGTGTAAGAAACCACCAACGGCACTAATCCCAATAATGCTGACCCGTTTTGGCCCCAGCTGCTTGACAAGCAACATGCCGAAATAACTTAATAAGGCACCACTGGCACTATAGAAAAAGGTCGAAAGTGTGCCGCCCAGTAATGTCGTTAAAATCAAACGTAAACAGACCAGGAAAAAACTATCACGCTTACGCATGGTGAAAATCGCAATAATGGTAATTAAATTTGCTAGACCGAGCTTTGCCCCAGGAGCAAATGCGAAAGGGTAAGGAATCATATTTTCGATTAAACCAATAATGACCCCTTGGGCAACGAGCATAGCAATATAAATATTCTTGTGTAATTTGCTCATAGTTGTCGTGCTTAATAAATTAAGCTACCGTCTTCACTCCCATCAGAAGCTTCCACGGTGATAAACAAATTGTGGGGTAGACAGGCAATCGGGGTTTCACCAGGTTTGGAAATCCAGCCTCGCCGAACATCCACTAAGTCAGCACAGTTGGCTTCCTTCACGCGGATACGATCACCATCTACTTCAATCAGGTTGTAATCACCGTCTTTTGCTTCGTATTTATATGTATAATGCGGGCCGTCCTTTTTTAAGTCAAAGACTTTGATTACTTTGTTGTCTACTTTCAAGACTGCTTGATACGTAGCCGCTTCTTGACCACGGTTTTGCATGGCAAAAACAACAAGGGGCAGAAAAGAACCAAGAACTAAAACAGCAATAATAATAACGTCCCATGTTTTCAAGCGACTTTTCTTAATGAATTCTTTGATCGTCATTTTCTTCTCTCTCCTTTGGTGTTTTTTTCTTGTCTATCATAACATAATGAACGGAAAAGAAGTATTCTTTTCCAGTTGAGCCACCATATTATATAAAAGAAAATATGTGGGACAAAAGTCATGCTTGACTGCTGTCCCACATACTAAATCCTATGATAGTCAGCTGGAGACATGTGTCTCAGCTTTTGCTCGTAGTTGTCAATCGATTATCGATTGCTTACTTACCGCCGTATCTAGCTTTCGGGGTACCATACCACGCTTTACCAAGTTTGCGTTGAATCCATGGAATTACCCAGCGGTCTAAACCGACAGCACGGCCTGAACCGTTCATCAAAGCAAAAGCGACAAAGATAAACCAGATATTTACCCAATAGAACATGCCAGATAAACAGAAGGCAATTGTTAAACCAATTGTAGCAGCACTTGATAACCAAGTGAATAAACCAGCAATCAATGCTAAAGCAATACATACTTCAACGATTGTCATGAATTTTTGCATGAACAAAGCAACTTCTTGGTTTGGCATCATAAATTTCATTACGCTTTCGAACCATTTAGGCATGTGATCAAACACTTGCATTGGTGTTTCGCCGTAAGCGTAGCTTAAACCAAAGTGCGCTGCTTGTGTTGCCGCATCGGCACCACCGCTTGCCGCCGCATCCGCCGCACCACTTGCAGCAGTTGTTGCTGTTTCAGTTGCTTGAGAAGCACCTGTTGTTACTTGTTCTTGTAACCAAGGGAATGGGAAAACGACTTTATCTGTGAACCAAGAACCATCACCAAACCAAGTGCTTGGTTTCAAGTAATCGCCGTTGCCGACAATTTTCTTCATTGATTCGACTAACCAAACCATACCATAGAAGACACGTAGCGGAACACTCCACAAGACATTGCCGTAACGAGACGTATGTCCGCGAGCAACAGAACGATCATCTTTAATATGGAAGATTTCGTGCATAATGTATTGGAACATGTAGTAACCAGAACGAATATCAAAGAAGTATTTCAAGTTAACGATATGTTTCATAATGATGGCTAAGAAACCACTCAAATGAATTTTATCGAATAAGTTGGCAACGCCCCATTTCGCGCCGATGGAAACCATGAATCCTTGGTAGTTTCCTTTAAAGGCGTGTTTTTCGCCGCCTTTAATATCTGCAACGATGTTGGCAGCTGCAGTATGACCTGTTTGTTCAGCTGCTTGAACGATTTGAGGAGTTGGTGTATTTGGTGTTTCTTCGTAATAAACCAAGTCACCAATGATATAAATGTTTTTGTCTTCGTAGCCTTTTGCTTGCATGTATTCATTCGCAACTAAACGACTACCACGTGCTGCTTCTAAACCAAAGTCAGCGGCATCAGAAGTTGCTTTCACACCAGCTGTCCAGATTAACGTATGCGTTGGTACTTCAGAACCATCTTTTAATTTAATGTGATCTGCTGCAACTTCAACGATTGGTGAGTTCAATAATAATTGAACATTTTTCTTTTCTAGATAACGTTCTGCTTTGGCAGCATCGTTACGAGATAACATGTTTAAGATGGTTGGCATTGCTTCAACAACCATTAATGTAATTTCGTCTGGATCAATTTTGGCATCTTTCGCTAAACGATCTTTCCAGTCGATTAATTCGCCGACCATTTCGATCCCAGTAAAACCAGAACCACAGACAACGAATGTTAACATTGCTTTGCGTACTTCAGCATCTGGTTCGATGGCTGCTTTAGCAACGGTTGCTTCAATGTGATGACGAATTTTCACTGCATCATCAAATGACCATAAGGTGAAACCATTTTCTTTCACGCCTGGTGTTCCAAAGTCGTTTGGTTCGCCACCCATACCCAGAATTAACTGGTCAAATGGATAAGAACCTGCTAAAGTTTTCACAACTTTGTTTTCTTTGTCGATCCCAGTAACAGTATCTGTTACCAATTTTACGTTTTTCTTGCGTGAGAACAAACGTTGTAAGTCGTATTGAATTGCTTCTGGTTCAACACGTCCGCCTGCTACTTCATGCAATTCGGTCATCATAGTGTGGTAAGAATGGCGATCAATCAATGTGATTGTTACGTCCGTATCTTTTTTAAATTTCTTTGCTAGAAATTTAGTAGCTGAAACGCCAGCATACCCAGCACCTACAACGACAATATTTTGCTTTGTCATTGACAATCCGCTCCTTAATATTGTAAGTAGTAAAATAGTGATAATGATTAATAAGTACACAATCGACTAACATTATATAAGTATTTCACGAATTTGTCTAATATAAATTTTAATTGTCAACAAATTTACTCCAACGATGAGTTTTTGATGAAAAAAAGACCGAAATGTAAATATTTTTAGGGGATGGTCTTGACAACGTTTTTAAAACCATTATAATGTGTAATGTATCACAAACTTTTGATGTTTGTGAAAATCATGAAAGAAAAGGTGACTATCAATGAAAGTGAATAAATTTGTTAAAGGTTTTGCGGCAATTGCATTATTTAGTTTAGTATTAGCAGGCTGTGGCGCAGACAAGAAAGACAACACAACGAACTCTTCTAGCGCAGCATCTTCAGAAACGAAAAAATCAACTGAATCATCAGCACCAGCGAAAAAAGTTGCCGGTGGCGATTTAAAAGATGGTACGTATAAATTAGAAGAAAAAAATGAAAAAAATGGTTACCGTGCAGTCTTTGAAATGACTGTAAAAGACGGCAAAATCACTGAATCTAAATATGACAACATCAATGCTGACGGCAAATCTAAAACAGAAGACACTAAGTATGAAGAAAGCATGAAAGCAAAATCTGGTGTTGGACCAAAAGAATACATCAAACAATTAAACGATTCTTTTGTTAAAGCACAAAGCGCAAGCGGTGTGGAAGTAGTAACTGGTGCGACTCATTCATCTGAATCATTCCAAAACTACGCACAACAATTAATCCAAGCAGCACAAGCTGGTAACACAGACACAATCGAAATCGACAATGGGGCAACATTGAAAGATGGTACGTACTCATTGAAAGAAAAAAATGACTCAAACGGCTACCACACAACATTCTCAATGACTGTGAAAGATGGTAAAGTGACTGAATCTAACTACGATAACGTGAACGCTGACGGCAAATCTAAAAAAGATGACACTGAATACGAAAGCAAAATGAAAGACGTTGCTGGCGTTGGACCAAAAGAATATATCGAAACATTAAACAAAGAATTTGTTAAAGCAATGGGCGAAGAAGACGGCTCACCTGCAGGTGTTGAAGTGGTAACTGGTGCAACACACAGCACACATTCATTCATCAACTACGCACAACAATTAGTGAACGCTGCTGAAAAAGGCGACACAACTGAAATCGTTGTTGACAACATCGTAACAAAATAATTAGAAATAAATGAATCGTGAAGTAGTTCCTGAAATGCTTTTCAGCAATTACTTGACACCATTGAGGGGTTGGGAAAAAGTCGGTTGGCTGACTTTCCCGCCCCTTTTTCTTCGCTAGTTCTGTCCATCATTTCACAAATTTTTTCACAGAAATTTGTGAATTTCCAAGAGAAAGACTTTTCATTTTTTCCAAAAAAGGCTACTATGCAAGAGAACTTATTTTTTAATTAAAGAAGGAAAGAAGAGGGAATCCTATGAAAAAGAAACTTCTGCTCATGGTGAGTGTTCTAGCAGTGCTGTTTGTGGCAGCTGCTTGTTCCTCAAAACCAGAAGCGAAAATTAATACAGAACCATACTCTGACCGTCAAACAATGCTTGGTACCTACGTTCAAATTCGCATCTACGATGATGGCAAAGAAGACGTCTTACCGAAAGCCTTTGCCCGCGTCAAAGAACTAGGCGATAAAATCACGGTCAACCAACCAGGTTCAGAAATTGATGAAATCAACCAAGAAGCAGGCGTGAAACCGGTCAAAGTCTCAGATGACCTGTATCCTTTGTTGAAAAAAGCCTATGAATACAGCAAAGACTCCCGCGGTGGTTTCGACATGGCAATTGGCCCAATCACCTCTATGTGGCACATTGGCTTCGATGATGCCCGCAAACCAAGCCAAGCCGAAATTGATCAAGCCTTGAAACTTGTCGATTACACGAAAGTCAAATTCAACGACAAAAAGCAAACCGTTTACCTTGAAGAAAAAGGCATGCAATTGGATTTAGGCGCAATTGCCAAAGGCTTCATCACCGACGAAGTTGTGAAAGTCCTCAAAGACAACGGCGTCACCACCGCTATTGTCGATTTAGGCGGAAATGTTTACGTCTTAGGACACAGCCCACGTGGCAAAGACATGGACTGGACAGTCGGCATTCAAGACCCGAATAAAGCCCGCAACACTGTTTTAGGTCAAGTCAAAGAAAGCAACAAAACCTTAGTCACATCAGGAATTTATGAACGCTACTTAAAAGTCGATGGCAAAACCTACCACCATCTCTTTGATCGTGAAACTGGCTATCCGTTTGATAACGACATCGCGGGTGTCACCATTATCACCGACAAATCCATCGATGGTGATGGTCTCTCAACAGCCGTCTTCTCAATGGGCGTCAAAAAAGGACTAGAATATGTCGAAAGTCTGAAAGGAACCGATGCCATTTTCGTCACAAAAGACGACAAAGTCTACATCAGCAAAGATATCGAAGGCAACTTTGAAATCGGCAAAGACTCTGGCTATACGATGGGGAATCGGGCCGATTTGAAATAAGGAGCGACTAAAAATGTCTTTAAATGTGTTTTTAAAAGTAGTGGAAATTCAGACGAAGCTAGCCAGTCTCTTTCCCTTTATTATCGGGGTCTTGTTTTCAATGACCTATTTTGGGGAAGTCCAGTGGGGCAACACGCTGGTTTTCTTCATTGGCATGGTGGTCTTTGATATGGCCACCACCGCCATTAATAATTACATGGACTTCAAAAAAGCCAAATCAGACGTCTATAAATATGAAGAAAACATTATCGGACAATCAGGGGTTTCACCACAACTAGTTCGCAACATGATTTTCGCCATGATTGCCTTCACTGCCGTTGTGGGTGCGTACTTAACGGTTCAAACCGGCTGGCTCTTCCTCGTATTAGGCGGGATTTGCTGCTTCATCGGGATTTTCTACACGTATGGACCGATTCCGTTATCCCGCATGCCCTTGGGGGAAATTTTCAGTGGCTTCACGATGGGCTTAGGCATCTTCGTCTTAACCGTTTACTTGAATGTCGTCACCAATCCGCCGTTTTACTTAACGGTCGATTTTGCTAGCGGCGCCTTTCGCTTAGACGGCAATCTCTGGGCGGTGCTTGCGATTGTCGTGGCGTCCTTGCCCTTGGTCTGTTCGATTGCTAACATCATGCTCGCCAACAATTTACGGGACTTAGACACGGATATTGAGAACCACCGTTATACATTAGTCTATTATATCGGGCGCCCAGCAGGGATTGTGCTGTTTCAAGTGTTAGCGCTAGCTGGTTATCTGGTGATTTTATTCGGCTTCATTAGTGGCATTTATCAATGGCCAGTGTTAATTACATTTGCTACTTTGCCTGTCATTTGGAAAAATATTCAAACGTTTAAACAAGAATTGCCGCAGCCGAAAAGTTTCCGTCATTCCATTAAAAACTTAATGGTTTTCAATGGCACCTATGCCTTAGGGCTATTCATTAGCGCCTTACTTGGTTAGTCTTGCGGAAAAATAGCGGGCTGGGCGAAAAAAATACTGTTTTTTTTCAGGTGCCTACTTCAAAACAATCAAACAAAGCTCAAAATGTTAGTATTCGTTGCTAACATTTTGAGCTTTTCTTGTTAAAAAGAGCGGAATCTTAAAATTTTGTCAGGGGATTTTGGTAAAAATTTGCCGAAATCGCCCTTTTTTTGAGCCGATTATTAAATAACAGCTGTTGTAACCCTTGTCAGAATAGGAACCTTCAAAATTTTCGCATGGGGTGCGAAAAAATCGTCAATTTCTGCTGGGGGTTTCTTTGTTATTATAGAGGAGTAACAAAAGGTTGTTTCGTCTTTCTTGTGTAAAAGGGCAAGAAAGGCTAGCGAGTTAAAAGGAGGTTTTTCAATGAAAAAAAAGCGTTATTTAATGATTGTGTGTCTACTATCTTCTCCTAGTTTTTTTATAAATGTTGAAGCGTCTGATGGTGGTTCTAGTTCGGTGGGGATTGAATTTTACCAAAATCCGACAACACCCGCTCCAAAAGATCCCCCACCGAAAACAGATGCGCCAGCTGCTGATCCCAAGGAACCAGCTGGTCCTCCGCAAGGAGATCAACGAAGTGGTGGTTCGACACAGACCACCACAACTGGCTCGCAGCTCCCTCGTACAGGGAGCAAGAGTCAGGCAAATTTGAACATTCTCGGCTTCGCCTTAATTGGCTTGGCGGGAATCGTACATAGAAAGAAGGGACGACATGAAGCGAAATAAATGGCAACGTCTTGCAGCTATTGGCTTATGTAGTTCTTTGCTAGTGAATGCCTTTTCTGGCGTGACGGCAGTTGCGGAAACTGTGACGATTGAAAGTAGTCCGACCGCCGAAAGTAGTGCCAAGGAAGAGACGCCAGCCAGTAGCGTGAAGGAAGAAACAACGAAAGCCAGTACGGAAAATAGTCAAGAGACGACTGATACGAGTCAGGAAGAAGCAACGAAAGAAGCGGAAGAACAAGAAGAAGCAGACAGCAAGATTGTGAATGATGTCAATAGCATAGTGTCGAAGGATGTACTGAAAGAATCTAATAAAAAGCTAGCTAAGGCAGTTGTTTATTCACCAGTATTCCCAGGTTTTAATGCTGAGTTTTTTGATGAAGAGAATAAAGCATTTACAGAACCTCTAAATATTACTGGAGAGTACGTCCATTGGCTTGCTTCTACTACACAAGTAGTACGTTATACAGATACAATGTATCCGATGGTATCTAGTAAATCTACAGTAAATAATAGGTATAAGGTAGTAACACAGAATGTAATGCAAGTACCCAGCAACCTGTTTGAATTCTTTCCAACTGGGTATACACAACGAGGATTAGGAATTAATAAGCTACAAATTACAACACCTTTACGTTACGTAGATAAAATTGAGCTTACAACAACCAGTGTACCAGGATATTATTATAATATTGATGGAATAGCTGGACCTCCTTCGACAACAGTAGGAGTAAGTCCTAATGCTGTTGAGAAGAGTTTTATAAAAAACAATACAGATAATACGTTCTCTATTCAGTCAAAATGGGGAGCAGGAACAGTTTACACCGTTCTTCCTGTAACAGCTATGGTAACAGGAAAGCCTGACTCGTCAGTTGCAGCGTTATTGATAGGATTTAACGCCGATACAGAACCACATCCATATGTGGCGAAATACAAAGTCACACGTAAACAAGTCACCGAAAAGTTCGTAGATGCGAACGGCGTAGCCATTACACCACCAACAGGGTTTACCCAAAATAAGAAAACACCAATGACCAGCAATGACTTCACCTTCAAACAAGCAGGTACCTTACCCGACACCTACACAACAGGCGGTAAGACCTACAAGTTCAAAGGCTGGTACAAAGGGAAAACCAAAACCGAGCCCTTGAAAACGACGAAAGCGCCAAGTTATGGGGTAACCTATGATGGCAATGATGACTTGAATGTGGTGTATGAGGAATCGAATTTCCCAGCAGTCACGTATCAATTTGGCTTTGTGAACGAAGCAGGACAATTAGTGAATCTTGCTGATATTAAGATTACGTATGATTATAAGAGCATTGCTTTTAGAGGAACAGGAGGTACAGGCTCTACTGTTTCTTTTGGAACACTTGCCACCAATCAGAGTGGTTCAACTGTTGGTAAGTTAAAAGAGGTAACACTCCCTGCGGCTAATATTGCTCGACCTACCGCAACGGGATGGAATGGTGATGCCTTTTCTAACTTCTCTATTAAGCTTCCTAGATACTATCAGTCGTTAAATCTTTATGATAAAGCAGGAAAGATTAATCCCAACTATCCACTACCTGCTATGACAATGATCAATTCTACTGGAGAAAATACAGACCAAACGGAGGCTGCTGTTATTGCTAATTTGATATTAACACAGCGAGCAGATAAGAGTTATACACCAAAAGAACTATATTCAGTAGCTGATCCCAGTGTTAAATATCCATATTTTTTGCGTAGAGTTATCAATAGCGCTAATTTAAGCTCTGGAAACTTAACCTATTGGACTGTCGGTAGTCCAATCTACTATCACTTAACCAACCGCAAAGTCACCGAAAACTTTGTAAACACAAGCGGTGCCAAAATCACAGCACCAAGTGGTTTCACCCAAGGCAAACAAACGGCGATTACCAGTGACCCGTACACCTTCAAACAAGCAGGCACCTTACCCGACACCTACACAACAGGTGGTAAGACCTACAAGTTCAAAGGCTGGTACAAAGGTAAAACCAAACCAAGTACCTTGACCACCACCAAAGCACCAAGTTATGGGGTAACCTATGATGATAATGATGATTTAAATGTGGTGTATGAGGAAGTAAGAGCCTTTGATTTTCCTGCAGAGACATTCCAATTTGGTTTTGTTGGTGAAGATGGTAAGTTAGCGAATCCTGCAGATATTAATATTACGTACAATCATACGGGGATTTCTTTTAGACGACCTGCAGGAGTAGATCCAAGCGTTTCTTACAAAACAATTGCTGCCAATCAGAGTGGTACAACGGTAGGTAATTTTAAACAGGTAATATTTCCTGCGACAACTATCGAGCGACCTACTACAACCGGCTGGAATGGAGATGTCTTTTCTGACTTCTCAATCAAGCTTCCTAAATATTATGAATCGTTAAATCTTTACGATAAAACAGGGAAAATTGGGACGAATTATCCATTGCCTAAACTAGCAATAATTAGCACGATTGCACCAGATAATGTTTTCACTGAAGCAGGGCTTATTTCTAATTTAACTTTAACACAGAGGGAAGATAGGAGTTATACACCGTGGGAGATAAATGTGACGATAGATTCTAGTGTTAAATATCCGAATATTATGAGTAGAAGTATTAATAGTTTAGATGAAAGCGATGGAAATATTAGATATAAAACAATCGAAGGGCCAATCTACTATCATTTAACCAATCGCAAAGTCACCGAAAACTTCGTTGATGCCAACGGTACCAAAATTACCGCACCAACAGGCTTCACCCAAGGTAACCAAGTACCGATGACTAGTAACACCTTCAAGTATACAGCGGCAAAAGCTTTACCAGCGACGTATACTACAGATGGCAAGACCTATACTTTCCAAGGGTGGTACAAAGGAAAAACCAAGCCAAGTACGTTGAACAAAACCACAACACCAACGTTCAATGCGACCTTTGATGGCAATGACGATATGACCGCCATGTATAAGGAAGAAATACCAACGGCTAGTGTCACATTAACTCGACCAAAAGAAGTGATCGATACGAATACCAATGTAATTTGGACAACAACGATCACGAATACCAGCAAAGCACCCTTACAGAATCTTACCTTGAAAAAAGGGCCTAATTGGTCAGTTGGTCTGACGATCCCAACCTTCATGGAAGTGACACCAGAAGGAGGAACGACAAAATCAATCCCAGTAAATAGTACACTTTGGACAGAGGGGGTTCCTTTACCAAATGCTGTTCCTATCGGCAAAAAAGTTTCAGTTGCTTTCACAACTCGCGCAACAGGGAAACCAAACACTGTTTTGAAAGCAGAAGTTGTAGTATTTGGTGGTATTAAAGATCGTGCAGTGGATAACTTCGTGAGAATTCGTCCAAATGATCAAGAAGTAGTCACACCAACGACCGAAGGCTTCATTAGTGTACCAACCTTTGATTTCGGTCAAGTGGGCGTTGCAGGAAGTAAGCAACAACACAGCTTGAAACAAGCCGCGGATTACTACGGTAACGGTACCCGCAATCCGTATCTGCGGATTAAGAAAACGCAACCGAATTGGAGCTTAACGGCGCAACTGTCGCAACCGAAATCAGCGACAGACAGCTTACCTACAGCGACCCGCTTATTATTAGGGGCGGCGCCTGTCTCTAGCTTCACCAATTACAATCAACCAACCGAGTTGAAAAATGCGGTCGGTACCACGAGTGCCATTAGCTTAACAGCCAACAACACGGCAACGAGTATTATTGCCAACAAGCAATTCACAGGTAGTAATGTTTACCAGTTGGACTTCACCTTCAATAATGTCAAACTTGAAGTGCCAGCCAATCAAGGTGTTAAAGGGCAACAATACAAGGCCGCAGTTACATGGAACCTAGTTACAGGTCCTTAAAATAGTTAAGTTATCATGAGAAAAGCTCAAAATGTTAGTGGTTATTACTAACATTTTGAGCTTTTTGGTTTAAATATTAAGGAAAAATCAGCTGGAGTTCGTTAAAAGAGCGTTTAAATCCTTGATTTTCGCTAAAATAACACTTGTTTTTAAAGGGAATGGAGGCGCTCAGCCTTGAAAGGATAGGAATCACTAAAAAACGGCACTCAATATGTCAAAATTTGAAATTTCAAGCGGTGTGTTCTTTGGTAAAATAAATAAAAAAATGCTAGTTATCAGTATCGATAATAACAGGATACTGATTAAGAAAGGACTTTATAGAGACTATAGATTGAATTTTTACATAGAAAGAAGGAGCAAGATGAAGCGAGTAAATTGGAAAAGATGGCTAGTTGTTGGGTTAAGTTGTTCTTTGTTCATGGATTCAGTGGTCGGTGTGACTGTGTTAGCGGAAACGATTACTGGGGCGACGGAGCAAGGAGTAGCATCATCTCAGTCTAGTGACGAAGCGAACCAGACGACACAGCCAACCGAAGAGTCACAGGCAACGGTCGCTAGTGAAGCGAAAACAGTGCCGCCACAGGAAACGGCAAGAATTGCTTCTCGAGCGATTGGTTATTCTTCTGTGGAAGGGCGCGAGATTCCCTTTTTCTTTGTGGAGGAAGACGGGACGTTGTTTGATCCCGACCGGATTACGATGACGGTCAATCTTTCTTCGTTTTCGTTTTATGAAGAGAAATTACAACGAACCCCCCTTGAGCCCACCACTGTGAATGGCGGAAAGTTACTGTCTATTCCAACGTCACCAGCTTTTAAATATGATACCAACAATCGGGATCCAAGTAACATTTATGGCGTTTCTGAAGTGTCGTTTACTATTCCTAAGGAGTATCAAAGCCTGGACATTCGACCAAGTACGTTTTATACAGGAGACACTACGCAATATCCAGTGCCAACGGTTTTTGCGAACGTTGGGGGCAAAGTGACGAACTATGTGGGCGCCAATGCGGAGACGGAATTAGAGTTAACCAATGAAAAAATGCCCAATAAGCTGACGTTTGGTCCTAAAAAGACGTTTAAATATACGGTAGCTACGGCACCAGGAGGCGTTATGTATGCACTGACCTATTTTTATGGAGATGTCGGCGGTCCAACTAGTTCGCACCAAAGACGAGGAACAGCGGGTCCTGTGTATTATTATTTAACCAAGCGGCGTGTCACGGAAAAATTTGAGAATCCCGCAGGCGGGGCAATTCCTGCGCCAGAAGGTTTTACGCAGGATAAGAAAACCATTGTGACAGGGGAGGATTTTACTTTTACCCAAGAAGGCACCTTGCCTGAGCGTTACACAGGCAGTGATGGGAAGACGTATTTATTTAAAGGTTGGTACAAAGGGAATGCGAAAACTGACCCGTTGGAAACCTCCAAAACGCCTAGTTATGCGGTGACCTATGATGACAATGACGATTTGCATGTGGTCTATGAAGAAGCAGTGATGAAAACCTATACGTTGCCAGCGAGAGAAGCTTTGTTCGGCTATGTTGATGAGCAAGGAAACTTGATTAATCCCGCCAAGTTTAAGCTAAGTGCGACCATGGGTGAAAGTGACGGAGCCACAGGGGAAATGACGACTTTTCCCACAATTGATGGAATCGATATGCCAGCAAGTCAATTAAAGAAATTAGCCATCCCGCAAAAAGTCTACACACGCCCAGACGATGGGACAATCGTAACTTATGGCCCGCAAGAAGTGAGTGTTGAAATTCCTAAGTATTACCAGACGATTTCGATTAAACCAACTACTGCGTATACAGGGGATAAAACCAAGTATCCAGTGCCAAATGAAGTGCGCCGTGGCATCGAAAACCCCGACAATATTGTTAGTAGTTTAGTGGGAACCACTGCGTATAACTTGACCCAAAAAAGTGCTACGCGCTATACTGCCCGCCGTTCTTATTGGACGTGGGACACCACGAAGACACTTTACTCAATGAGTATCTATTCAGGAACTGCTGGGGGCAACTATAATTTATCGACCCCCGATGGCACCATTTATTATTACTTAGAAAATCGGCGGGTCACAGAACATTTTGTAGATGATAGTGGTGCAAAAATCACGCCACCAACTGGCTTTACACAAGGAAACCAGCTAGTGATGGACAGTGAAAACTATGTCTACACCGCCACGAAAGCTTTACCGAAGATCTACCAAGCTGGTGAAAAAACCTATATCTTCCAAGGCTGGTTTAAAGGCAAAACCAAGCCAGCAACATTAAAGACGACAACGACCCCAAGTTTTACACCAACTTTTAATGATGAGGACGACATGACCGCTGTGTACCAAGAAGCGATTCCCACCGCGGAACTAACGTTAACAGGTGCCGTTGACATAATCGAAAATGGCGCCACAATGGACTACTGGGAAGCACTACTGAAGAACACAGGCGAAGCGCCGTTAACCACCATTAAAATCAAGCCAACGGCAACTTGGGCGGCTGGCATCGGCGCACCCAACACGATATTTGTACAAGGAACGGGTCAAAACACCAAAGCCTTTCCTGTCACCAAAGAACAATGGACGACCGGTGCAGGAGTGTCCATCACGTTGGATCAGCCTTTACCAGCTGGCGGTCAATTAAAAATGAACATATTAGGAACCACCGTGACCGGTCAACCTGGTCAAGTTTTAACCGCTGATGTTGAGGTAACGGGCAACTTTGGCAGCTTAACCGCCAAAGATACGGTCCGTATTAAAGATTTAGATCAAGAAATTACGAGCCCTGACGGCGACGGCTTTATTAGTACCCCGACATTTGATTTTGGTAAACTAGCAATTTCAGGAAGTAAGCAACAATATGGTTTGAAGAAGGCCGCAGATTACTACGGCAATGGCACTCGCAACCCTTATTTACGCCTGAATACTAGCCAAGCCAATTGGAGTTTAACGGCGCAGCTGTCACAACCGAAATCAGCCACAGACAGCCTGCCAACAACGACTCGCTTATTGCTAGGAACGGCCACTGCTGCCAGCTTTACCGATTACAACCAACCAACAGAAACCAGGACACCACTTGGCAAGACCAGCACCGTGACTTTAACCGCCGACAATACCGCAACAGCGGTGGTCGCAAACCAACAGTTCACAGGCAGTGACGTCTATCAGTTGGACTTCACGTTTGCTAACATCAAACTAGAAGTGCCAGCCAACCAAGGTATGGCTGGCCAACAATACCAAGCCGCCGTCACGTGGAATTTAGTGACTGGCCCCTAAAATAAAAATGCCCGAGCCTCTTATTTTTCTAAGGCTCGGGCATTTTTATTGATGGTCTTTTGATGGTCGTTGTGCTATAATAGCATTGAAAAGAGAGATATGCGCTAACATACTTCTCTGATGTAGAGCCGTTTAAGACGGTGACCAATTGTATTATTTAAAAATAACCGTACTGGTCAAAGTAAACGGTTATTTTTTATTGTCATTTTTAACAACCTTTCGGATTTCGTAGAGGGTTCTTTTTTCAAATAATAAAGATGTTGCGGAAAAAGCTCAAAATGTTAGTTATTAATTCTAACATTTTGAGCTTTTCTTGATAAATATTAAGGAGATTTTCCGAAAATCAAGAGAAAAATAGTGAATCCGCTTGGTGTTTGAGCGATTTTTTGGTAAAAAAGTTGCTCTTCTGCCTTGGTATAACAGGAATCATTGGAAAAGTCGGTTAGCTGTATTAAAATTTGAAATTTCAGGGAGTAATTTTTTTGATAGAATAATATATAAATTTAAATTAAAAAAATTGTACATATAACAATTAGCAATAAAAACAATACATAAAAAGGAGAATCACATGAATCGAAAATGGCAAAAGATACTCACAACCGCTGTGTGTTGTTCCTTATTAATCAGTCCATTTAATGGCATTTCTGCAGTTGCCGAAACACTGGTTGCAGAAAAGACAAGTGATAACGACCCTCTAAGTGAACAACCGTCAAGCGATAGTCAGGAAAAGGCAGCTAGCGGTGCAATTCCTTCATCAGAAACCGCTACAGAACAAGTCACAATAGAATCTCCTCAGCAGAAGCTAGAGGAGCCGCAACTGCCACCAGCAGAAGAGCAGATTGAACAGGACACCGCGGAAGCAATGCCAGCGCCTGTTAAAGAAATTCAGGAAGCGCCTACGAAGCGAGAAAGTCGTGCCGTTAAAACGGCGGATATTCCTGAAAAAACCTATAAAATGGCTTTTATTGATGAAAATGGTTTGTTTATTGATCCTGCCAAAGTAACATTTGCAGCCGATGTTACGAAAGTCGAAATGAAAGCAGGTACTACAACAAAAGTGGGAACTGTTACGACTAGTAATCTGGGGAATTTTAAGCTAATGACAGTGCCAAAAGTCACGCTTCCTGATGATGATGCCACGAAAGATAATGGCTTTTCGGGTCTGACCAATCATCAAATTATGTTGCCATGGCAATATGATGCCCCTAAGACAACCCCGAATAATTTTTATCAAGGCCCCGATACAACAACCTTTCCTCTGGCAATTTCCCATCAACTACTGATTGACAGTGGTGAAGATTTTCTAACAGAAACAACGGGTGTTCGTTTTAACATGTTTTCTGCGGGAATGCCCAAGCAATTTAGGACTCAATTGCATTATTGGGCCGATGATACGCAAAAAGTCAAATTTGCTGCTGGCTACAATATGGGAGCGACTGTAAATAAGAACAGTTACTTTACAACCGATGATACGATTTATTATTATGTACCCAACAGACGGGTTAATATTTATTATAATGACATGACACCAGCCGCTTTACCTGCGTATCCTACAGGGTATAATGCCAGCCTTTCAAAAACATTGGTTGATTCAGACGCGTTTCACTACAAAGCACCTAAGGCGTTTCCAGCAACTTACTCTTCTGGGAATCGTTATTTTCGATTTAAGGGCTGGTACAAAGGGGCAGTAAGACCAGCGGATCCGAAAGCTGTTAAATTAGAAACATCATTGACGCCAGAGTTTGATGTCACTTACGATGGTGCCGACAATTTATATGTTTTTTATGATGAAGTGAAAGAAATGACCACTACTATTCCAGAAGTTACCTATAAGTTTGGCTTTGTTGATGAAAAAGGGGCGCTTGTTGCGCCAACGAATGTAGACATTCAGGCGAACTTAACAACTGTCGAGGATAATGTGGTCCAGAAGGTGGGGACTGTTACAGGCGCTAATGCAGGTAATTTAAAACAGTTAACCGTTCCTAGCCAAACACTAACCTATGTACCTAAAATTAAAGTTTCTACTTCTGGGGTAACCGATTTTCGTTTGACTATTCCCAAGCGCTATCAAATCCCAACAGTCACACCTGGTTCATTCTACACTGGCTCAACGACCGCCTATCCTTTGGCGACAACGTTGTTAAGATATATTAGTGGTCAGGCAGATGAACGGATAACAACGGATGGTACTCGTTATAGTTTATACAATTTACCGACGCCTCATAGCTATCGTATGTACAGAAGTAATTGGCTACCTGATGTTACCAAAACGGTATATAGTGCAGCTTTAAGTATGGCATCGACGGAAGCTCAGCCAACGTATTTCACGACAGATAACACGATGTACTATTTCTTAGAAAACCGCCGCGTCACTGAACACTATGTTGATGAAGCAGGCGCTGAGGTACCAATGCCTACAGGCTTCACGCAAGGGAATCAAACGGTGATTGACAGTGATACTTATCATTTTAAATTGGCGAAGGAATTGCCGTTTAGTTATTTTTTAAACAATAAAGCTTACCGATTTAAAGGCTGGTATAAAGGCAAAACCAAGCCTAAGGTGTTAGAAACGAGTCGAACGCCTGAGTATGATACAACGTTTGACGATAACGATGATTTAACCGTTGTTTACGAAGAAATTAAATACGGCGGAAATACGGTGACATTTGGTTTTGTTGGGGAAGATGGGCAATTGCTTCAGCCGACAGGGTTTCAGGTGACTACGGATATTGTTGAAACAATCGATGGGCTGAGTACGGTTTTAAGTAATGTTTCAGCTGTCGACAGTACAGGCAACGTTAAAACTTTGACGATCCCGCAAAAGGAATATGTATTGACTCCCCAGATGAATTTCTATGGAACAAAAAATTCATTGATTACGATTCCAAGACAATACCAAGAAATTTCTTTTACCAAACCTGCCAACTACCAAGGACTAGATTATCCAGTTGCAGGGCGTGTTGAGAATATGTTTAGTGGTAATCCGTATGATGCGGGGGCACAACCACCTTACTTTTCTGCTTCGAAAGTCAAAGCCAATCAATACAAAATAATTGAGTTTCATTGGAAAGAAGAGCCTACACAAAGTTTCTCTAGTTTGTACAAAGCTACGTTAATTCGAAGTAGCGTGGCACCAACAGGCGTAGAAATGTATCCTAATAAGCCAATCTATTACTATGCGACCAATCGCCGAGTGACTGAAAACTTTGTAGATAAATCTGGCGCCAAAATCACGCCACCTCAAGGATTTACGCAAGGGAATCAAGTCACAGTCACCAGTGATCCTTTTACTTATACTGCTTCAAAAGCTTTACCAAGCGTTTATGCGGCTGGGGCAAAAACCTATAAGTTTGTTGGTTGGTATAAAGGAACCGCCAAGCCAACGACCTTAAAGACAACGGCTACGCCAACTTATCAGGTGGATTTTGATGATAATGACGATATGACGGCGGTCTATGAAGAAGAAACGCCGACTGCTGCTTTAACTTTGACCAGCACCAACCGTGTCGTGAATAATGGCGATAGTGTAGATTGGGTGGCAACACTGAAAAATACCAGCCTGGCACCACTTAAAACGCTGACAGTGAAACCAGCGACTACTTGGCCTGCAGGAATTGGTACGCCGACGTCACTTTCTGTCCAATTGGACGGACAAGCACCGAAAATTTATCCAGTAACGGCGACAACTTGGGCTCAAGGAATCAGCTTAACAGGTCTCGAAATTCCCGCTGGACAAACAGCCAACGTGACGCTTGTTGGCACCGAAATTTCAGGAACATCAGACCAACGCTTGACGGCAACCCTTGATGTTACAGGAAATTTTGCGACAGTGAGCGCTGCGGATGCGGTACGTCTGACAGATACAACCCAAGGAACAATTACACCAACCGCAGAAGGCTTTATCAGCGTGCCAACCTTTGATTTTGGAAAAATGAATATTGCTAGTAAAACGCAACAATCAGGCTTGAAAAAAGCGGCCGATTACTACGAAAATGGTACACGCAATCCTTACTTGCGAATTAAGAAAAATCAACCGAATTGGCAGATGACAGCGCAACTATCTCAACCGAAAGCAACCACAGATAGTCTGCCAACAGCGACTCGTTTATTGTTAGGTCCTGCGAATGTTTCAAGTTTTACAAATTATAACGAAGCAACTGAACAAATCAAAGCAGTTGGTAAGACTAGTTCTTTGAGCTTAACGGCGAATAATGTGGCAACCAGTGTTGTCGCAAACCAACAGTTCACAGGTAGTGACGTCTACCAACTGGATTTTACGTTTGAAAACATTAAATTAGAAGTGCCAGCCAATCAAGGAACCAAAGGACAACAGTACAATGCTGCGGTCACTTGGAATTTAGTGACTGGTCCCTAAAATAAAAATGCCCGAGCCTTTAAATAGGAGGCTTGGGCATTTTTTATTGATGGTCTTTTTAGGGTTGTTGTGCTATAATGATAAAGAAAAGAGAGATATGCTTCCAACATATCTCTCTGATGTAGAGCCGTTTAAGACGGTGACCAATTTTATTATTTAAAAATAACCGTGCTTGGTCAAAGTAGACGGTTATTTTTTCTTGTCATTTTTAAGCAATTTCACAATCAGCGCAATCAAAGCAATGGTAAACATACCAAACCCAAGAATTGTCTGAATTGTTTCATATGCTGACAAAAGGCCTCTCCTTTCTGTGAATTTCGGAAATACGTGCATACGCATCACCTCTCTTTCAGATTGGATAGCCACCGCCATAACTTCTCTACACATACATTATACCATGTGGTGCTAAAAAATAATTAGTTTACAATATATTTTTTTAGGTAATTGTGCTATAATAGCAATGAAAAGAGAGGTATGCGCCAACATACCTCTCTAGTGTAGAGCCGTTTCAGACGGTAGCGATTTTTAGTGATTTATAAAAAATAACCGTACTCGCTAAAGTTGACGGTTATTTTTTATTGTCTTCTTTAACAGCTTTTAGGATTCCGAAGATTAACGTTGCGATAAAAGAGCCGAAACTAATCATCAGAGCTAAAGCTTCTGCGATAGACAAAAGGCCTACTCCTTTCATAGATTTTAGCACTTACATTCATAAGCACCACCACCGAAAGGGGAAAGTCTCTGCTCCTACGCTTCTCACTTCGTTGCGATTCTCGTCGCAAAGCGCATGTTCCTGTACGCTTGCCTCCACCATAACTTCTCTACAATTTTATTATACCATGTAGGGCTAAAAAATAATTAGTTTCCAATATATTTTTTAGGTAATTGTGCTATAATAAAAAAAGAAAGAGATGCGGAAACATCTTTTTCTATTGTCAAACCGTTTAAGAACGGTGACAAAAATTAATATTTTTGAAATGACCGTCTAACTAGCCAAAGTAAGCAGCGCCCCTTTCATTAAGGGGCGCTGCTTTTTAGTCGTTATTGCGATTGTTCAGTGTCTTTCGTAGAGAGGTTCATTTGTTCTTTGATGGCATTTTCGACACGTTGGCGTTCACTCTCTTCCACAAGTTGATAAGAAATACCTTCAATCCCTGTCACGCCATCGCCAGTGTAATCGTAGCCTTTTAATTGATCGGTTTCAATCGTTTTTAGTGCGGGGGTGTATTTTTTTAGCATCGCCATCATTTGGTCAAAGGACAAGTCGGTTTCTCCATGTTCGCCGATTACGTCCAGAATTTCTTGATATTTTAGCAAGCTGTTAAAAGAAAGTAGCTTGTTGGTTAATTCGATTAAAACTTCTCGTTGGCGGCGTTGACGACCATAGTCGCCTTCAGGGTCTTCGTAACGCATGCGCGCGTATTGTAAAGCTTCCCAGCCACCTAAATGCTGTTTGCCTTTCGGATAATGAATCCCTTCAGCGTCAAAAGCAAAGGCATTGTCAACAGTGACGCCGCCCACCGCATCGCCAAGGTCCTTCATAGCATCCATATCAATTGAAAAGTAATGATTGATTGGGATGTGCAAGACATTTTCAACCGTTTTGATTTGCATATCGGCACCACCGAAAACGTGGGCCGCATTGATTTTATTGTATTCGCCATTGGTGCCAGCCATTTCCACATAGTAGTCACGCGGGATGCTAGTGATGGTAGTTTTTTGTAATTGATTATTCACTGTAACCACCATTAAGGCGTTGGAGCGGTAATCGGTTTTGCGTTTTGAGTCATTCGCAATTCCCATAATTAAGAAACTAACCGGCTCACCTTTGGCTAAATCGGGACTCTTCGTGGAAGATTTTCTTGGTTTATACATGGTGTTCGCCGTTTTTTGCAAATTACGATACATGCTGACGCCGTAAGCCGAAACAGAAAGTGTACCTAAAAATAAAAGGGTTAAACTGAAGACCACGAATAAACTTTTTCTTTTACGAGAATGGCGGCGCCGGCGTTGTGTCGGTACTTCTGCTTCCTCTGGTTCAGGTGCCGGCAAATAACGTTGGACAATTTGAAATGAAAAGTTGATCCAGCTATAACTTAGGAGCATCCCAGCAATGACATCACTAGGATAATGAACGCGTAAGATTAAGCGACCTAACACAATCAAAACTAAATAAGTGAGTAAGAAAATTTTGATGCCTTTGGTTTTTTCGACATGAAGATAGGCCAAAATGATCAAAATCGTACAGACCAGCGCCATTGCTAACAATGAATGTCCGCTGGGAAAGCTAGCAGAGCTTCGATCAGCTAAAGCGCCTAGGTTTGGTCGAGCCCGACCCACCACATGTTTAAAAACGCTCCCTAAAAAGCCGACAGCTAATAGGTTACTGACAGCCCAAAAGGCTAGGATTTTTTCTTTTTTGCGTAAAAGGTATACCATCAATAATAAGAAGAATAGCAGCATTGGTCCAATTGTGGCTGTTTTTGCTAACAGATTGACCGCTGTTAAAAGTGGGGCATTTAATTGCCATTTGATGTGATAGATAGCTTCGTCCATTTGTTGAAACCAATTTGGACTAGCCGCCACTAACAAAGTGAGGAAAGTAAAACCAAGCGTTGTTAGGGCATAAAGTGGAAATTTTTTATTCGATGTTTGCATGAGAATCCCTTTCTTTTTCCCTTGAAAGAGTAGACTAAGCCAGCATCGATCGTAAATAAGCGCTTGCGACTAAACAGGACACAGCAAGCCAATCGGTTCTCATCGTCTGAGCTTTAGCACTATCCAACGTAAAGATTTCTCTTAGCTATTTTTAGAAGAGCCTTAATTCGACCATTCCTGTTTTACACATTGGTGTCTTTCGACATTTCTGCGCAATAGCCTATGTTTGGATAGGAGCCTCACCTAACAAGGTTATTTTATCTAACGCTAGAAGTATAGAATTTATGCAGCGGTTCTCACAATGAAGTTTAAGAAAATTTATTGTTTTTTAAATAAATTTAAAGGTGTGGGGAAGTGAAGCAGTTAAAAAAACAGTACTTGAGCATTCTAAAAAAAGAGTGGGCAAGGCTGTTCTCGGTTAAACGCTATAAATAGTTGGGTGTTCAATAATGATAAATTAAAAAACAAACATTTTTTATAAGAGTGCTATAAGTTTTTCTCAGTAAAAAAGGCGGACAGTTGCTATTGAATTGCTAGTTCATTTAAAATAAATATGTCGACAATAATTGTGCACAAAGTTGATGGTCGCTATCGAAAAAGTAAAAATGATGTTGTGGAGATTTTACGTTTCAGTTGATTAAGATTACATGTTTTTTGAAGGGTTTTGCTTATAAGGGAGCGATATACATGAAAAAAATGATGTTATTCATAATTGCAGTAGGCGCAACGATGATCAGTGTTTTTGCTTTAGGAGATGCACAGCAGAGTTATGCACACGGCTATGTTGATAGCCCAGTCAGTCGAGTCAAAAATGCGGAAGCAAACGGATTTGGATGGGGACCTGGTCAAGACAGCTCACAGCCAGAAATTATCACGACACCCCAAGGAATTGAAGCGCCAACTAAATTATTAGACACGGGTCAATTAAATGGAAGGTTGCCTTCAGCTGGATTAGCAAGCTATTCCAAACTAGATGAACAAACAGCCACTCGTTGGGTAAAAAGTAATATAACAACAGGAGAGAATAATTTTAAATGGGTGATGACGGCAAAACATAAGACCAATCGTTTTAGATACTATATGACGAAACCTGGATGGAATCCTAATGCACCATTAACGATGGACGAAATGGAACTGATTGGCATAGTAGGGCAACCAATCGGTCAAGATTTACCTCCTGGTCAAGGATTTATGGTCAATGATACAGAAACACACAGAATAAATATTCCCGCTGATAGGAAAGGATACCATGTTATTTATGCCGTTTGGGATATCAATGACACGATTAATTCATTTTATCAAGCGATAGATGTTAATGTTCAATAATCAGGTATCAAGATAATGCGGCTGAGACAAAAGTGCTTAGCGCCGAGAAATAAGAAGAAATTTCCGAAGGGGCTGCTTTTGTTCAGCTGATTATCTTCAGAAGAAGAAAGAGGGACATCAGTCGATACGACTGATGTCCCTCTTTCTTCTTTCTAAATTTCCCCACTTATCCTCGACGCCATTCACCAATCTGGTCCAAACTAATTTCCCCAGAAGACAACGTTTTGGCCGTGCCATCAGGCAACTGGACAATCAATTCTCCATTTCCATTAATGGTTGTCGCAACGCCGCGGAAGTCTTGCCCATTTTGGGTAAAAGCGACGTCTTTGCCGATCACAAAGGAGCGTTGTCGGTATTCTTCTAAAAAGTCTTTCGTTGAACGTTCGTCTGTTGAACGTTCGTCTAAAATTTGATAAAAATGATTCCAAATGTTGGCGACTAATTCATTTCGCGTCGCTGTCGGTTCACCATCTGGGAAAAGGGAAGTCACTTTCTGCCGAATGTCCTCAGGAAATTCGGTTTCTGTAATTGAAAAATTAATCCCCATGCCGATGATAACATTAGAAATCTGCCCTGTTTCCACATTGCTCATGGCTTCAGACAAAATCCCGCAAACTTTTTTGCCATTTAAATAAAGGTCGTTGACCCATTTAATTTCTGTGTGAACGCCTGCCAGAGCATCCATTGCTCGAGCGACCGCTACGGCCATAATCACAGTATATTGAGCGATTTCTTCAAAATTTTGGTTCGGTTGAAGCACCATGCTCATGTAAATCCCTTTACCTGGCGTAGCGAAAAACGGCCGGCCGAACCTGCCCCGCGGCATTTCTTGCATGTCAGCAACAATCAATGTATTGTCGGGCGTCTGGTCTAAAATCGCCCGCTTAGCATCGGTCATGGTAGATTCAGATGTTTCTAGGACGGTAATTGTTAAAGGTGGCGTTTGGGGCCATAATGCCAACTGAATGCCTTCTGCAGAAAGGACATCTGATTTTTCAAGGCGATACCCCTTATTTTGCACGCTAGTAATTTGATAGCCATCTTTTTTCAATTCATTAATCGCTTTCCAAATAGCTGTGCGAGATAAGGATAGACGTTGTGCCATCTCTTCGCCCGAAAGGAATGCGGGCGTTTGTTTCATCAATAAAGTTAGGACTTGGCTTTTTGTCGACATATTTTTTCCTCCGATTCGTTATGCTTATTGTAGCGGAAAGGAAAAGGCTTGGTCAACTAGTGAAAAAATCCAACTTAGGATGGAGGAAAATGAAGCAGGCGTTTGTTATACTTATTTTATTGAGAAGGAGTGAGGGGAATGGAAAAGCAACAATATGTTTGTGAGAAATGTGGCAACATGCACTATGTATCGGACCAATTTCAAGCAACAGGTGGGAACTTTGCGAAAATTTTTGATGTTCAAAATAAAAAATTTATTACAATTAGCTGTACCCAATGCGGCTACACCGAACTTTACCGCAGCCAAACAAGCGGCGGCATGAATGTTCTAGACTTTTTATTAGGTGGCGGTTAGTCAAAAACGAATGCATCTTTGCATTCGTTTTTTTGTGTGAATAGGAAGATAGGAGAAAATGCGTAATTATTTATTACGCATTATATAGTAAACTCAGTCACATTAAGTGTGATTTAAAATTCTTTCCATCATTGCAAAGGCATAGTATAATGAAGCGAAGGGAGTGATTTCATGCTAACAACTAAATCAAGAAGACAAGGAAGCTCGGTCGTTTTAACTTTACCCACTGATAATGGTAAAAAACCAAAAGTCGACCAAGAATATATTGTGATGTATTCTGACGACGGTACAATTACATTAGTCCCTAAAATTCAGGATCCATTTAGTGAAGGTCCAGAAGGTGAGTATTATGAAAAAGATGAGTGGCATGATCTTGCACCTGAGGGGAGAGAACTTTTTTAATGAACGTTGAAAAGAAGTACATTCCTAAAAAAGGAGATATTGTATGGATTGATTTTGATCCTGCTGCAGGTAAAGAAATTCAGAAGAGACGCCCTGGTTTAGTCGTGTCAAGATATGAATTTAATCGGAAAACCATGTTTGCTGTGATTTGCCCGATTACTTCCACCATTAAAAATATTCCCACTCGATATACGTTGCCCGATGACATAGAAACCCATGGGCAAGTAGTGATCTCACAACTGAAATCTTTGGACTTCACTGAAAGAAAATTAAGTCAAATTGAGCATTTGCCATTAAAAGATATGGCGAAAATTGACCAAATAATTGAATATATTTTCTAGTTGTTGAAAAAATGCGTAATTATTTATTACGCATTTTTTCATTAAAACCCTTTACAAAAAAACTCCTTTTTATGAAAAAGAAAACCTTAAAGAAACCCTTGACTTTTCTAGACAAAGGTAGTAGAATCTATAGAGCAAAAACTATCTGAAAGTGACGAAGCAGGAGCGAAATATTGTCCGTTCCGGTTTTTTATAGGAAAACAAAAGTAGAAACGCCAGAAAATTTTTCGGAAGCATGTTCTATTTTTGGTTTTTTTTTGCTTAAAAACTGCAAAAAATGCTTTTTGTTACATATATTTAATATATGTAACGTAAATGTAATTTTTCGGATCGGTGTTTTGATAGACTTATAACTAGAGGGGTGAAGAGCTTGGCTGGACACGTAGTAAAATACGGAAAGCATCGCGAACGTAGAAGTTTCGCACGTATCAGTGAAGTATTGGAATTACCAAATTTAATTGAAATCCAAACAGACTCTTATCAATGGTTTTTAGATGAGGGACTTCGTGAAATGTTTGAAGACATTTTACCAATTGATGATTTCCAAGGAAACTTATCCTTAGAATTTGTTGACTATGAATTAAAAGAACCAAAGTACACAGTAGAAGAAGCCCGCGCACATGATGCCAACTATTCTGCGCCATTACATGTAACATTACGTTTAACTAACCGTGAAACAGGTGAAATTAAATCCCAAGAAGTCTTCTTCGGCGATTTCCCATTAATGACAGAAATGGGTACCTTCATCATCAACGGGGCAGAACGTGTTATCGTTTCCCAATTAGTTCGTTCTCCAGGTGTTTACTTCCATGGAAAAGTGGACAAAAACGGCAAAGAAGGTTTTGGCTCAACAGTCATTCCTAACCGTGGTGCATGGTTAGAAATGGAAACAGATGCGAAAGACATTTCTTATGTTCGGATTGACCGCACACGTAAAATTCCTTTAACTGTGTTAGTTCGTGCTTTAGGTTTCGGTTCAGATGATACCATCTTCGAAATTTTCGGCGACAGCGAAAGCTTACGCAACACAATTGAAAAAGATTTACACAAAAACGCAAGTGATTCTCGTACAGAAGAAGGCTTGAAAGACATTTATGAACGTCTTCGCCCAGGCGAACCAAAAACAGCAGATAGCTCACGTAGCTTGTTAACTGCACGTTTCTTTGATCCAAAACGTTATGATTTGGCAAACGTTGGTCGCTACAAAGTTAACAAAAAATTAGACTTAAAAACACGTCTCTTAAACTTAACCTTAGCTGAAACGCTAGTTGATCCAGAAACTGGTGAAATCATTGTCGAAAAAGGCACGGTTTTAACACACCAAATCATGGAAACATTAGGCGAATACATTGACAACGGCTTAAACAGCGTAACTTACTATCCAAGTGAAGATGCGGTAGTAACTGAACCAATGACAATCCAAGTGATTCAAGTTCTTTCACCAAAAGATCCTGAACGTATCGTAAATGTGATTGGTAACGGCTATCCAGACGACAGCGTAAAAACAGTTCGTCCAGCAGATATCGTTGCTTCAATGAGCTACTTCTTCAACTTAATGGAAGATATCGGCAATGTCGATGACATCGACCACTTAGGTAATCGTCGTATCCGTTCAGTAGGCGAATTATTACAAAACCAATTCCGTATTGGCTTAGCCCGTATGGAACGTGTGGTTCGTGAAAGAATGTCTATTCAAGACACAGAAACATTGACACCACAACAATTAATCAACATCCGTCCAGTGGTAGCAAGTATCAAAGAATTCTTTGGTTCTTCACAGTTATCACAGTTCATGGACCAAACAAACCCATTAGGTGAGTTAACCCATAAACGTCGTCTATCAGCCTTAGGGCCTGGTGGTTTGACTCGTGACCGTGCCGGTTATGAAGTTCGTGACGTTCACTACTCTCACTATGGTCGTATGTGTCCAATTGAAACGCCTGAGGGACCAAATATCGGGTTGATCAATAGTTTATCTAGTTACGCAAAAGTGAATAAATTTGGTTTCATCGAAACGCCTTATCGCCGTGTTGATCGTGCGACAGGCCGTGTTACTGATCAAGTAGATTACTTAACAGCAGACATCGAAGACCATTATATCGTAGCGCAAGCGAACTCACTTTTAAATGAAGATGGCACATTTGCCAATGATGTTGTTATGGCGCGTCTACAAAGTGAAAACTTAGAAGTTGCCGTAGACAAAGTTGACTACATGGACGTTTCACCAAAACAAGTAGTCGCAGTCGCAACAGCATGTATTCCTTTCTTAGAAAACGATGACTCCAACCGTGCCTTGATGGGTGCCAACATGCAGCGTCAAGCGGTGCCGTTAATTCAACCACGCTCTCCGTGGGTAGGTACAGGTATGGAATATAAATCAGCCCATGACTCAGGTGCTGCTTTACTATGTAAACATGACGGTGTCGTAGAATTCGTCGATGCAAAAGAAATTCGCATTCGTCGCGACAATGGCGCATTAGACAAATATATGGTTACAAAATTCCGTCGTTCTAACTCAGGAACAAGCTACAACCAACGCCCAATTGTTCACTTAGGTGAAAAAGTTGAAAAAGGCGATACTTTAGCGGATGGACCTTCTATGGAAGAAGGCGAAATGGCTTTAGGGCAAAACGTCTTAGTTGCCTTCATGACATGGGAAGGTTACAACTACGAGGATGCCATTATCATGAGCCGTCGTTTAGTTAAAGACGATGTCTACACTTCTGTGCATATTGAAGAATATGAATCAGAAGCACGTGATACAAAATTAGGACCTGAAGAAATTACCCGTGAAATTCCAAACGTTGGGGAAGACGCATTGAAAGACTTAGACGAAATGGGGATTATCCGCATTGGTGCTGAAGTTCAAGATGGCGACTTACTAGTTGGTAAAGTCACACCTAAAGGGGTCACAGAATTATCTGCAGAAGAACGTTTATTACACGCAATCTTCGGGGAAAAAGCCCGCGAAGTTCGTGACACGTCTCTCCGTGTACCTCACGGTGGCGGCGGTATCGTTCATGATGTGAAAATCTTTACTCGTGAAGCTGGCGATGAATTATCACCAGGTGTCAACATGTTAGTTCGTGTCTATATCGTTCAAAAACGTAAAATTCACGAAGGAGATAAAATGGCGGGACGTCACGGAAATAAAGGGGTTGTTTCCCGTATTATGCCGGAAGAAGATATGCCATTCTTACCTGACGGAACACCTGTTGATATCATGTTGAACCCATTAGGGGTACCTTCTCGTATGAATATCGGACAAGTACTTGAATTACACTTAGGTATGGCTGCTCGCCAATTAGGTATTCACGTCGCAACACCTGTTTTCGATGGGGCAACCGATGAAGATGTTTGGGAAACTGTTCGTGAAGCTGGTATGGCTAGCGATGCTAAAACAGTTCTTTACGATGGACGTACAGGTGAACCATTTGATAACCGTATTTCCGTTGGTGTCATGTATATGATTAAATTAGCCCACATGGTTGATGACAAATTGCATGCTCGTTCAATCGGACCTTACTCTCTTGTTACGCAACAACCGTTGGGTGGTAAAGCTCAATTCGGTGGACAACGTTTCGGGGAAATGGAAGTTTGGGCACTGGAAGCTTACGGTGCTGCTTACACATTACAAGAAATCTTAACTTACAAATCTGATGACGTTGTCGGACGTGTGAAAACATACGAAGCCATCGTTAAAGGTGAACCAATTCCAAAACCAGGTGTGCCTGAATCATTCCGAGTATTAGTGAAAGAATTACAATCACTTGGTTTAGACATGCGTGTCTTGGACATTGAGGAAGCTGAGATTGAGTTACGCGATATGGACGATGACGATGATGATTTAATCACCGTTGACGCACTAACCAAATTTGCGGAACAACAATCAGCGAAACAGCTGGAAAAAGAAGCAGAATCAGTCGTGAAAGAAGAAGCACAAGACGTTGTTCAAGAAATTGAAACAGCCGAAGACAGAGACTAATTTGTCGCTACCACTCTGATGAGTTGATTCAACTGCGACTTTGTTGCAACTGCGCAAGCCATTACTTGTTCCAAGTGTCGTCAGACCTTCTTTCAAGTGATGCTTGCCATTTGCTAACAAGTTGCTGACTCAGCTTCTCTAAATAAGGAAATGGAGGGAATTCCTTTTGATCGATGTAAATAAATTCGAAAGTATGCAAATAGGGCTTGCTTCACCAGAAAAGATCAGAAGCTGGTCTTATGGGGAAGTTAAAAAACCCGAAACAATTAACTACCGTACATTAAAACCCGAACGTGAAGGGTTATTCTGTGAACGCATTTTTGGTCCAACCAAAGACTGGGAATGTGCTTGTGGTAAATATAAACGTATCCGTTATAAAGGTATTGTCTGTGACCGTTGTGGCGTTGAAGTCACTCGTTCAAAAGTACGTCGTGAACGTATGGGACATATTGAATTAGCCGCACCAGTTTCACATATCTGGTACTTTAAAGGAATTCCATCTCGGATGGGTCTTGTTTTAGACATGAGCCCTCGTGCATTGGAAGAAGTCATTTATTTTGCTTCATACGTTGTCATCGAACCAGGTGACACAACATTAGAGAAAAAACAATTGTTAACGGAACGCGAATATCGTGAAAAACGTGAACAATATGGCCAAGCCTTCAAAGCTGCTATGGGTGCCGAAGCCGTGAAACAATTATTAGATAACGTCGATTTAGATGGCGAAGTTGCGCAATTAAAAGAAGAATTAAAAACAGCTTCTGGTCAAAAACGGACACGTGCCATCCGTCGTTTAGACATCTTAGAAGCCTTCCGTGCTTCTGGTAACCAACCAAGCTGGATGGTAATGGATGTTATCCCAGTTATTCCACCAGATTTACGTCCGATGGTTCAATTGGAAGGTGGTCGTTTTGCAACAAGTGACTTAAACGACTTATACCGCCGTGTTATCAATCGTAACAATCGTCTAAAACGTTTATTAGACTTAAATGCGCCAAGCATCATCGTTCAAAACGAAAAACGGATGTTACAAGAAGCGGTCGATGCTTTAATCGATAATGGTCGTCGTGGCCGTCCAGTTACTGGACCAGGTAACCGTCCATTGAAATCTCTTTCTCACATGTTGAAAGGGAAACAAGGTCGTTTCCGTCAAAACTTACTAGGTAAACGTGTTGACTATTCTGGTCGTTCCGTAATCGTCGTTGGTCCGTTCTTAAAAATGTACCAATGTGGTTTACCAAAAGAAATGGCGATTGAATTATTCAAACCATTTGTAATGCGTGAATTAGTACAACGTGAAATTGCGACAAACATTAAAAATGCGAAACGTAAAATCGAACGTGGCGAAGATGAAGTTTGGGATATCTTAGAAGAAGTTATCCAAGAACACCCAGTTTTACTTAACCGGGCACCTACGTTGCATAGATTAGGGATCCAAGCTTTCGAACCTGTTCTTGTAGAAGGTCGTGCGATCCGTCTTCACCCATTAGTGTGTGAAGCCTACAATGCCGATTTTGATGGAGACCAAATGGCGGTTCACGTGCCTCTAAACGAAGAAGCACAAGCAGAAGCTCGTATGTTAATGCTTGCTGCCCAAAATATCTTGAACCCGAAAGATGGTAAACCAGTTGTTACACCATCTCAAGATATGGTCTTAGGTAACTACTACCTAACAATGGAAGAAGAAGGCCGTGAAGGGGAAGGCATGATCTTCCGCGACATGAACGAAGCTGTTTTAGCATGGCAAAATGGCTACGTGCATTTACACTCACGGATTGGGGTTCAAACAACACTTTTAGGTGACAAACCATTTACTGATTGGCAAAAAGAACGAATCTTAATCACCACAGTTGGTAAGATCATCTTTAACGAAATCATGCCTGTTGAGTTCCCTTACTTGAACGAACCAACAGACTATAACTTAACTGTTCAAACACCAGATAAATACTTCGTAGAAGCTGGTACAGACATTCCTGCACACATTAAAGAGCAAGAATTAGTTTTACCATTCAAGAAGAAAAACCTTGGAAATATCATTGCTGAAGTCTTCAAGAGATTCCACATTACGGAAACCTCTAAAATGCTTGACCGCATGAAAGACTTAGGTTACAAACACTCAACTTATGCTGGGATGACGGTAGGAATTGCCGATATCATGGTTCTTCATGAAAAACAAGCAATCATTGATGCTGCCCACAAACAAGTTGAAACAATTACTAAACAATTCCGTCGTGGTTTAATTACTGATGACGAACGTTATGAACGTGTAATCGGCGTTTGGAACGGTGCCAAAGATGAAATCCAACAAAAACTGATCGAAAGTATGGAAGCTCGTAACCCAATCTTCATGATGTCTGACTCTGGAGCCCGTGGTAACATCTCAAACTTTACACAGTTAGCTGGTATGCGTGGTTTGATGGCCGCTCCGAATGGACGAATCATGGAATTACCAATCATCTCAAACTTCCGTGAAGGACTTTCTGTCTTAGAAATGTTTATCTCAACTCACGGAGCTCGTAAAGGGATGACCGATACGGCCTTGAAGACAGCCGATTCAGGTTACTTAACACGTCGTTTAGTTGACGTTGCCCAAGACGTAATCATTCGTGAAGACGACTGTGGCACTGACCGTGGTCTTGAAATCGAAGCCATTCGTGAAGGTAACGAAATTATCGAACCATTAGACGAACGTCTATTAGGTCGTTATACACGTAAATCAGTTGTTCATCCAGAAACTGGTGCAATCATCATTGGTGCGGATCAATTAATCACTGAAGATCTTGCCAGAGAAATCGTGGACGCTGGTATTGAAAAAGTAACCATCCGTTCTGTCTTTACATGTAACACAAAACATGGTGTATGTAAGCACTGTTACGGACGTAACTTGGCAACTGGTTCTGACGTTGAAGTCGGAGAAGCAGTTGGTACAATCGCCGCTCAATCAATCGGGGAACCTGGTACACAGTTAACCATGCGTACGTTCCATACCGGTGGGGTTGCCGGTGACGATATCACTCAAGGTTTACCTCGTATCCAAGAAATCTTTGAAGCACGTAATCCGAAAGGGCAAGCAGTGATTACAGAAGTAACCGGTGAAGTTATCGATATTTCTGAAGATCCTGCCACACGTCAAAAAGAAGTAACCATCAAAGGAAAAACAGATACACGTACCTATACTGTCCCTTACACTGCACGTATGAAAGTTGCTGAAGGCGACATCATCCACCGTGGTGCACCGTTGACAGAAGGTTCAATTGATCCAAAACAATTATTACAAGTTCGTGATGTTTTATCTGTTGAAAACTACCTATTACGTGAAGTACAACGTGTTTACCGTATGCAAGGGGTAGAAATCGGCGACAAACATATCGAAGTAATGGTTCGTCAAATGTTACGTAAAATCCGCGTAATGGATCCAGGTGACACTGAAATCCTTCCAGGAACATTAATGGACATCGCAGAATTTAAAGACCGTAACTACGACACATTAGTTGCTGGTGGCGTCCCTGCTACTAGTCGTCCAGTCTTACTTGGTATTACCAAAGCGTCATTGGAAACAAACAGCTTCTTATCTGCTGCATCCTTCCAAGAAACAACACGCGTGTTAACAGATGCTGCTATCCGTGGCAAAAAAGATCCATTACTTGGATTGAAAGAAAATGTTATCATTGGTAAAATCATCCCAGCTGGTACTGGTATGGCTCGTTACCGTAACATGGAACCAAAAGAAGTTGGCGTAGCTAGCGAAAACGTTTATAGTATTTCAGACATTGAAGCACAAATGGCTGCTGAAGATGCGATGAAAAACATCAATAAATAAACCCTAAAAAGCCGTAAGGAGCATGCTCCTTACGGCTTTTTTTATTTGCTATAAGCAACTGATTGTGAGTAAGCCCAAACTTAAAAAGGGGACAAAGGGAAGTGTCTGTTCAACTGGATACCCCAAAAATTTACAGCTGTAGCCATAGATTAGGCCATAACTACTGGCAAAAAATAGTAGCATCAGCAACTGAGGTACCTGTAAAAAACAGCCCCACAAACCCAGTAACAAAAGATCCCCTCGCCCCATGGCTTCCGGAAAATAATATAAGACGGCTCGGAAAAAACAAAAACAAAAAAGACCAGTCAGTAAGTAAAACGAATGCTGACCCGCCACTTTCAGCAAGCAAAGCACAAAAAAACTCGGATAAAGAATCTTCGGTTCAACCACTAAATACCAGTAATCAATCAAGGATAATGTGAAAGCGCTCGTCAGCCACCACCAGAGAATCACAGCGTCAATCGTCAGGCCAGCTGAAAAACAGCTTGCGGTTAAGCTGCCCATGACAAGTTCTGCTAAAAGATAACTCTTAGCTACTGGCTGTTGACACTTTCGACAACGAAAGCGCTGCAGCAAAATCGAAACAACTGGAATTAATTCATAGAGTTGTAGAGGCTGGTGGCAACCTTGACAGTGGGAAGGGGGCCACCACAAAGAACGCCCTACTGGTAAGCGCTCCGCCACTAAGCATAAAAAAGAACCGAAACAGGCACCAATCAAAAAGAGACTTAAGAAAAACATAGGTTACCTCCTTAAAAATAAACTACGCTTTTTTTAAACTTTTTCGTTTGACTAGACAAATCTTTTTTTGTTAGGAATAATAAAAGAAACAAGAAATGAGGGAATCAAATGGAAAAATTAGCGATTGGTGTCGACGTTGGCACCACGCAAGCCAAAGCAGTGGCTTTTCAAGCAAATGGCACAGTCGTAGCTTCTAGCTATGTGCGTTATCCATTAATTCAAGAGACTGAAGGAATGGCGGAGCAAGACCCAGAAACGCTGTTCCAAGCTGTGGTGAACTGTATTCGAACCGTCACACAACAAGTGAAGAATCAACCAATTGGGCTCATTTCTTTTGCTTCAGCGATGCATGGCTTAATTGCCATGGATGCGCAAGGACGCCCATTGACCCAAGTGATTACTTGGGCTGACACACGAGCATCTGATTATGCGGAAGAGTTAAAAGAAACGCCAGCGGCCCAATTGTTTTATCAATTGACAGGCATGCCAGTTCATCCAATGGCGCCTTTGTACAAGATTCGCTGGCTGCAGGAAAATCAGCCAGCCGTTGCGCAGAGCGCGGCCAAGTTTATTGGGATTAAAGACTACATTTTTTACCGTTTCTTTGGCGAATACTGGACAGATTATAGTAGTGCTTCAGGAATGGGTTTATTTAATATTCACACACGGCAATGGGAATCGTCGATTTTAGCGTATTTATCTATTGAGGAGGAACAGTTGCCAAAAGTTGCCCCGTCAACGTTCATTTTTCCAGCGTTAGCGCCTTCTTGGCAAGAGATGCTTGGTGTTGAGGAGGAAACGGTTTTAGTTCTTGGTGGCGCGGATGGTCCATTGTCTAATTTAGGTTTGGGAGCGCTAGGAATGGGTGTAGCGACTTTGACCGTTGGTACGAGCGGCGCACTTCGGTATATTGTCGAAGAACCTTTTTTGCATCCGCAAGGTGAAACGTTTTGTTTTGCTCTAGATGAACAGCACTGGGTAATTGGTGGCGCAAGTAGTAATGGTGCAGTTGCGTTAGATTGGGTGAGCCAAACGATTTTTGCAGAAGAACGTCAGCAAGCTATCCAAAACGGGACCAATCTCTATGACCCAATTATGGCCAAAATTGCAACCGTGCCAGCCGGGGCAAATGGCTTACTGTTTCATCCTTATTTGCTTGGTGAACGAGCACCGCTGTGGAATGCAGAGGCGAGCGCAAGTTTTATTGGCTTGCGCAAAAATCACCATGCCGGACATTTAGCTCGAGCGGTGGTGGAAGGAATCTGTTTCAATTTAAAAACCATTTTAGAGGATTTGAAACAACTCGGTGGACCCGTTCAGGAGATTCGAGCGACAGGCGGCTTTGCTGATTCCCCTGTGTTCCGTCAAATCATGGCTGATGTGCTGGGAGAAACGTTATCGTTCACTGATAGCACCGAAGCTTCGGCATTAGGCGCTGTTTTGCTAGGTTGGCAAGGCTTAGGGCAGTTACCAAATTTGCAAGCAGCGGCGCAACAGGTGCTGATTCATGAAACGGTCACGCCACGAGCGGATCAATTGCTAGTTTATCAAGAACTGTCTCCTGTTTTTCAAGAAACCCAACAAGTTTTAGCACAAAGTTATCAAAAATTAGCAGAATTCCGCAAATAATTGATAGTAAATAGCTTTGACAAATGGCTGAGAAGTTGCTTAACTAGAAGAGAGACAAAGACTTGAGGAAATGAGGATGAGGAATGAAGAAGCAGCTACTACCACTATTTCTGTTATTCATTGGGGCGTTAGCAAGCTGCAGTGCACCGTCTCGTTCCGGCGAAAAAGCAGCGCAACAGTTGGTAGATTACTTTATTTATCAAGAAAAGCCAGCGACATTCTCTCAAACTTTTCGTGAACCGAAAGTCTTGGCGGAGCATTTGCAGACGAGCCGTCAACAGTTCCAGAAGCAATTTTTCAATAGCTTAAAAGAAATGAACGCTGAAGTCACCGAGACTGAAGCCCAGAAGCTTAGCGCAGAATTATTGGCTCAAGTGAAGAAAAAAGCGTCATATCAACTAGTAGCCACGAAAGAATTGAATGGGCAAGCGACAATCACTTTTCAGATTAAGGGCTTAGATTTTGTGACGGCGATTGAAGATACAACCACTGCTCTTCTTCAGCAAACGCAACAGGCGACACAAGCGCTAGACATGCAGCACACGTTAGCCGTTTTAAAAAAAGAAATCCAACAAATCAATGTCAGCCATGAGCCAGTTGAACTGCCATTAACGGTTAAGCAAGTAGAAGGACAATGGTACTTGCCGGCAGCGGAGCAACTGAGACTGAATCAGTTTTTTTTAGCTTTCATCACAGGAAAAGAAGATACTGACCAGTTGACAGAGGCACTCGACACGATCCTCACTCAAGCGGAACAAAAAGTCGTCACTGCGGATGAAAGAACAGCGATTGCAGGAAATTAATTAGATTCTTAATTGTAATTATTATAATTTGATAATAATTTTAAAAAAGAAAGGTTTTCAGTGTACTTTTTTCACAATTCATATTACACTAAGAGTGTAGAAATAATATTTAGGAGGATGACAAAGAATGAAATTTGAAAAAACAAAAGAAATTTTGAACCAACTCGTTGCAGATTTAAGCCAATTTTCCGTGGTAATTCATCAAACACATTGGTATATGCGTGGACCTGAATTTTTAACACTTCACCCACAAATGGATGAATACATGGATCAAATCAATGAGCAATTAGATGTTGTTTCAGAACGTTTAATCACATTGGACGGCTCTCCATTCTCAACATTGCGTGAATTCGCAGAAAATACAAAAATTGAAGATGAAATTGGTAACTGGGACCGCACCATTCCAGAGCGTATGGAAAAATTAGTAGCAGGCTACCGTTACTTAGCAGACCTTTACGCAAAAGGAATCGAAGTTTCTGGTGAAGAAGGCGACGACTGCACACAAGACATTTTCATCGCAAACAAAACAGACATCGAAAAAAATATTTGGATGTTACAAGCCAAACTTGGCAAAGCGCCTGGTATTGACGCATAATTTAAAACAACTCCCAAAGCCGCTGACGTTGACGTTGGCGGTTTTTTTTTTGTTTAAAAGGCACAAAAAAATAAGTGAAAATCTATTTTCTGAAAGCGCAGAAAAACATTGACTTTATCAGTGATTGAAGGTAAAATATTAAATGGTATTGTTTGCCCCACAATGAGCCCCGGAAACTCAAGTGTATGTCAAACATCGAAAACAAAATTGGAGGAAAGAAACGTGCGTACAACATATATGGCCAAAGCTGGCGAAGTAGAACGTAAATGGTACGTAGTAGATGCAACAGATGTTCCTTTAGGACGTCTATCAGCAGTTGTTGCTTCTGTACTACGTGGTAAAAATAAACCAACATTCACACCACATGTGGATACTGGAGATTTCGTAATCGTAATTAACGCTGATAAAGTAAAATTAACAGGTAAAAAAGCTACAGACAAAATTTACTACCGTCACTCAATGTATCCTGGAGGATTAAAATCAGTGACAGCTGGTGAATTACGCGACAAAAACTCTCGCCGTCTTATCGAAACTTCTGTAAAAGGTATGCTACCTAAAAACACTTTAGGACGTAAACAATTTACTAAATTGAACGTATACGGTGGAGCTGAGCATCCACATGCTGCACAACAACCAGAAGTATTAGATATCACGAACTTAATTTAAGGAGGGAAATTCATTGGCACAAGTACAATATAGCGGCACAGGCCGTCGTAAAAATGCAGTTGCCCGCGTACGCTTAGTACCAGGTACTGGTAAAATTACTGTAAACAAAAAAGACGTAGAAGAATATATTCCACATGCTGACTTGCGTGAAGTTATCAACCAACCATTTGGCGTAACTGAAACAAAAGGCGCTTACGATGTAATCGTAAACGTAAACGGTGGTGGCTATGCTGGACAATCAGGAGCTATCCGTCACGGAATCGCTCGTGCATTGTTACAAGTAGATCCTGACTTCCGTTCTGCTTTAAAACGCGCTGGGTTACTTACTCGTGACGCACGTATGGTTGAACGTAAAAAACCAGGTCTTAAGAAAGCCCGTAAAGCTTCACAGTTCTCAAAACGTTAATTATTTGGAGTCGTTGCGAACGTGTTCGCTTACGAAAAAAATCTGGGACGAAGATTTCCTTGGAAATCGAGTACCACTCAATTATCATTTTGAAAGACACTTTCCAACTTGGAAAGTGTCTTTTTTTGTTGTAGTAATTACAGTGTTATTTCTGCTATACAAGTCTTATAGGCTGATTACACGCTTATCTTTATTACCAATAGAATGACGGATCCTGATTTCAAAATTATACGCCTCCTAAAAACACACTTATGCAGAGGATAAATTTCTTTTTAGTTAATTTTCTAATTTTGTTCACCTACCTATTTTTCTGTTTAGTTTTCATTAACAACGAATATATCCTCAACCCTCACATGGAAAAATTTAGCAATCCTAAAAGCTAATAATAAAGAAGGCGTATAGCGATTTTTTTCTAATTGAAGAATGGTTTGTCTCGAAACACCGACCTTTTCTGCAAGTTCTTGTTGAGTCATGCGATGAATTGCTCTATATACATGGATAGAACTGACGAAATTTTCTTTTTCTACTTTACTCATAAATACACTTCTTTTATATAAAATGCATGTCTATACGAACAACACTATAAAAATAGTTTACTATACGATGTTTATATAGACAACAGTTAGAAAGGAGAAAATGAATATGAGTCAAGAAAAAAAATCGGTTAAAGTAGAAGTATTGATCAATGACTTACTAGCTGAAAGAAATATGTCTCTGAGAGAACTAGCGAGATTATCAGGTATTGAACCATCTAATCTCAGTAATCTTGCGAATGGCAAGCGAAAAAGAATCTATTTGGAACACATTGAACGTATTGCAGATGCTTTGGAGATTGATGATATATCCCGTATTATGAAGATTTCAAAAAAATGATTTGATATACTGAATAATTTGTTTAGGAGAAATAATATTGAAGAATTTAAAAATATTTGATACATATACACGCAGAGAAGTATATGAGATTTTTGATGGAATAACACCGTTTACACCAGGAGCAGGAACTTGGGGGATTCATGGTATTGTAAAAATTCCTAATAGAAAAAAAGATTATGTCTTGTTTGTAACTTTTGGTCAGAAGGGGTTCAGATTAGAATTTAAAGAGAGTCTTACGGTGGACGGAATTTTAAAATGGCAATCACAACCTAAACAAACAATACAGAATAAGCAAATTCAAGATTTTATTAATCATGATTATTTAAAAAGTAATATTTTAGTTGGAAAAAATTATTGAATATAAAACATACAATTATCAAGTTGAATTTAAATAGATTAATGCTATAAATTTATATCTGTGATAAAATTAATTAGCGAGTTGAATCGTTAATATTTTAGGAGTTAATATATTATGAAAAATTCAAAAGTTCTGGAGTATATAGATAAAATAATAAAAAAAGTGACTGAGCAAGAAGAAAAAATGAAGGAGTTTTTCTATGACGACACAATAGTATGCTTTCGAGGAGAAAGCAAAGATTATGGTGAAACAAAATTAATGCCAACTTTATTTCGTGATAGAGATAATATTCTTTTAGAAAAAGAGCTAATAGAGTTATTGTGTGATTATGATATCCCTGATAAAAAAGATGTTACTAAGTTATCTAGAACCATTGCTGGTCAACATTTCGTACAGACTAGTCGTTTATTAGATGTTACTTTTAACATGTTACCTGCTTTATATTTTGCAAGCCACCCTAACAATGAAAATGGGTATATCTACACTTTTGTTTTTCCTGAAACGTTTTCTCCTAATTCTGATTATTTAAATGATTATTATGATTATTTGGTGGAGGAAAAGCTAAAGCCACATCCTAAAGATTTTAAAGTTATAACGCATAGTTATAATAATGAGAGGATAAAAATGCAAAGTGGAGGATTTATTCTTTTTTCTGGAATGTCTTTTAGCAAAATACCTCAAGAATACTATGAATCAATAGAAATTTTGGCTGAAGATAAAGATGTTCTAAGAAAAGAGTTATCCCAATTTTTTAATATGAGTGAAGCGACTTTATTTCCTGAAAAAGATAAGCGAAGAGGCCCAATTAAAAATCAATTATTAGTCTCAAAGAAAAAAAGATATCACATAAATAAGTATTTAGATGCAGAATTAGATGCTTATTTTAGACGAATAGAATTTGAAGTTAAATTAAAACAACTTAATGGAATAGGTAAAGATAGAATTTACAGGTTTTTACGTAAGGAAAAATTAGACTTGATAAATTATGTTGAAAAGAATGTGTCCAGGGAAGAACGAGAAGAAAAAATCAATATTGTAAATAATAAATTCATATTTATAAAGTTAGGGGTGAATCATTAATGACAGATTTTATAGAAAAATTATATTATAGAGGAATACTGGAGGATGAAGACTTGGATTCTTCAATACCTAGTAAATGTTGTAATGAATTTTATAAAATAGAAAAACAGACGCAGGATTCAGTTAAGAAAATTATATATGGAAGTTATGAAAATATAGATGAATTAAAAAGTGAAGAGTTTATAATTGATAAAATAAATAACCTTACTAAATTAGAAACTACTTTAAAAGGTAACGAAGATTTTAATATTTTATATATTTTCTTCAAAAGTTGGGAGCAAGAAAGAAGAGTATTGAGTATATTTTTAAGTAAGGCCAGTAAAGCTAGTGAAAGAAAAATAATAAATTCTGTATTTTCTTTTTATCAACCAATTTATTCAGAAATACCTAATAATATGTCTATACGAGTTAGTGATGAGGAAATTAATTATTTGGAATACGCAACTCCAGAACATATGGAAGCAAAAATTTTTAATATATCTATGTATGAACTCCAAAAATTATACAATATTTTAGGTACTAGACTTTTTCAAAATAACGTACGTATTGGTATTTCAAATAAAAAAGTAGGAAGAGAACTGAGAGACGAATTTAAAACATATTTAATAGCAGGTCTAACTAATGAATATAAAGATTATTCAGAAGAAGCAAATGCTTATTTTAGTCTCCCTGATTCAACATTATCAAAGTTTAATCCCGATATATTTTGGTATAAGCATAATGGAATAAATATTTACATCAATGAAGATAGCCCGCTTGAATTTTCAGGGGATTCTATTATATTAAATCCTCATGATGTAAATGTTATAAATGGAGCACAAACATTAACTAACTTTTTCTTAGCAAAAGAAGAGGTATTAGAAGAAACGTCTTCCTTTATGGATTTAGATGAAAAAGTTTTATCAAAAAATATCGATAAAGTTTTAAAAGACATAGTTGTAAAAACAGTATTCATTAAAGGATTGGATACGTTAACTTCAACAATAACTTGGGGGTTGAACAATCAAATTCCTATTACAGAACAAGATTTTATAGGTGTTTCATCCGAAGTAGAAGAATTGAATGAATTACTAGGGAAGTATCAAATTAAAATATTAAAAACAGGGGAAATCGAAAAAATTAATACAGGTTTGACGCCGCTAATGTTTATGAAAGTATACTTACTTGCCACAGAGCAGCCGGGAAAAAGCAAAAATTATAATAAACAAAAATTGAAAGAGGAGTTACCTTCGGTTGTAACAGAAGTACGAAGAAACAATGAACTGTTAGAAAAAATAGACTTAATTTTAGAAATAGAAAAGTGGTGGAGTAATTACATCAAAGGAATAGCAGAAAAAACGTATTTTCATAAATATGCTCGTAATTATTTTCAAAGTTTCGTTATCCATATGAAAGACTTTGATAATAGAGGTAGCTTATTAGACAGTGACTTAGAAATATATTTTGAAGTACTAGAAAATATTTTGAAAGAACATAATCCTGACATAAACGAATTTAAAAATGATGACTTGTTTAATGAAATAGTTCTAGAGACGGAAAAAAAATATAGTGACGAAAATGATAATATCAGTCAGGTAAAGGACTCTGTAGAAGATTTAGTATCATATATAAATAATAATCGAAAAACTAATTATTCTATATCAGCCACCATAAAAAAATTTAATGAAGAGAAAAATATCACATTGGAATACTTTAGAACAATTCCTATATTGAATAGAAGAGTTAAAGAAAGTATGCCATTACCAAACTCGACCTTTGAAGAGTTTTATAAATGGGATGGATATTTAAAAGACGATAAACAAGAAACTCAGTATAAACAATTTGAAGAATCTCGGTTTTATGAATTAATTCAGGAGGAATATCCTATCTATGTAATAATTTTTAATGAAGATAAAGAAGTTAGAGACATTAAATTTATACCGAGCTTTTCTATTACAAAAGGTAAAAATTGGGAAGAGAATGCCAAAAAAACGTATAACATGGTGAAAAATGCTTTCGAACAAGGGGATATTGAAAAATTTCCTAAAATTAGTACAGGGATTGGATTTCATATTAGGCCTAAAGCTATCAATAGTAGTGATACTTTTCAATTTACAGACGGTAAAGATATAACGAAAAGAACTTTTTGGGTTAATTCGAGCTATATCGCAGAAATTTTAAACCAATGTTTAGAAGGATTAGGATTGTTAATATAAAGTAAAACAAGAGAGTTGATAAAAACTCTCTTGTTTTACTTTATATTAGATTTTGTAACTCGTCGCCAATACGTTTAACAATCTCCGTAACTAAAGCATTTCCCATAAAGAACATACGCATACGATCAGATACTTCTACAATCTCTCCAGTACTTAATTTTTTATATTTAGTCCAATCAGGTTGGAAATCTTGTAATTTCTCTGCTTCTATAGGAGTTAATAAACGGTACTTACCATCAATGTTTAACAGATGTGTAGATCTATTAACACTACCTTCAGAAGTTAGCATTGTACGTCCAGGCAAATCTAAATCATCGTATGGAGACATACCTCCTTCAGAAAAGATATACGTATGTCCTTCCGATGTTGTCCGTTCGATACGTTTAGGTCCACGTAAATATTGGAATTTTTTTAATTTGTCGGTATCTTTTAAGAAATATTTTTCGGGAACTTCATTGTTTGGTTGAATGATTTCTTTTAAAGGAATCGGTTTTTCGTCGCCTTTAGGCTCTGTATCTATAGTATAATATCTCCCGTAACGCATAATACCAGTATTCCAAACTTTTCCAGAAAAATTGTCTGAAACTTCAACTATATCTTCCGGTAATTCATAGAAGGCTTCACGATTTTTTACTGGTTGTTGGAGAATAGGAAATTGTTTGGCGAATAGTCCGTCTTTAAAAAGATAATTATCATATCGGCGTTCTTCAATGAATATATCTAATGTAGAGGTGCCTTCAAATTTTTCATCAATTTTTTTTGCAAAATTAGTGTCATTTCGATAGACAAAAAAGAAAACGCGCCGTCTTCTTTGACTACGACCATAATCAGCAGCGTTTATTACACGCCATTCTACAGAATATCCCAATTCATTAAAAGAGGCTAACATAATAGCGAAATCACGCCCTCTTTGCTTAGATGGAGATTTTAATAAACGATCAACATTTTCTAAAATTAAATACTGTGGGCGGATATGTTTGGTTGCACGAATAATTTCCCAAAATAATACGCCTTTTTTACCTTCAATACCCATTTCGTGTTTTTTACTACGTGCTACAGAATAATCTTGGCAAGGAAATCCACCAACAATAATATCAGCATCCATTGATTCAAATTCTTCATTTGTGATGGTTTCGATATTTTTATTTATGTTGAGACTATTCGGATAATGAAAATTATATACTTCAAAAGCATCTTGGGATTTTCTTGAAGGTTCCCATTGATTAGACCATTTTGTTATATATAAATCTGGGTTAGACTTTTCAAGACCTACGCGAAATCCACCTACTCCAGCGAATAATTCTAATACTTTTAATTGTTTGCTCATTATACGAACATCCTTTCGGTTTAACTGTTTACTATTATACACTAAAAATAAAAAAAGATCAAGATCGAAATTCAAGTGATATAATAAATATATGTAAAAAAATAGAAATTTGGGGATATTTAATTTTTTGAAAGAAAAGGTGGGGATTATGTGGATAGAAGCTTACACACATTTAAGGAAGAAGAATTAATTACAATTTTAAAAAGCGTAGTAGGAAAAACTTTAGGTGAAGTAGATAAGAACAATGTTTTTTATCGTACAATAAAACATCCGAAGATTACGGGAATTGCAGGAGATGTAATTGAGCAATCAGTTTTAGGTTATCCCGCAGATTCATCCAAGAACCCGGATTTACTTGTAGACGGATTAGAAGTAGAGCTAAAAACAACAGGTATTCGGAAATCAAAGAAGAAACAAGGTATGTACGAAGCGAAAGAACCAATGTCAATAACTGCTGTATCTCCCAAACTTATCATCTCTGAAGAATTTCATAATTCTCATTTTTGGAAAAAACTGAAAAGGTTGTTATTAGTTTATTACTTATATGATGCAGAAGGAACTGTGCCAGCGGCGGATTACGCAAAGTTTCCTATTAAAGGTTTTGATTTTAATGAATTTGATAAAGAAACTCAGGAAAAATTACGTAATGATTGGACTTTAGTACGAAATTATTTAAGGAAGGCACAAAATGATGCGAATCCAGAGAAACATTATCCAATGCTATCTTCAACATTAAGGTCAGAGCTAATGTTAATTGATACCGCTCCTAAATGGCCTAATCCTCCTCGTTTTAGATTGAAGAGAACTGCTGTGTCAACTCTTGTTCAGAAACATTTTGGTAGCAAGCTTGAAGAACTTCCTGAAGAGTTCAACACTTTTAAGAAACTAGATAAACAATTAAGAGAGTTTACAAGAAAGTACAAACGAATGACAGTTAGAGACTTGATGTTAGAATTAAACATCCCTATCAATTTAAATTCTAAACAAGATGTTGCAAAGTCTGTAACGGAACAAATTGTTACGCATATGTTTGGGGCGAAATCAAAAAAAATGAGTAAAATTGATTTGTTTAGTGAGATTGGATTAGTGGGTAAGACAATTACTCAAACGAATACAGGGAACCGAACCGAGGATACTAAGATGTCCCCAGTAGATTTTGATGAATGGTTAAATACAAATCAAACATTTGAGGAATCTACCGTTTATGCAGATTTTAGTGAACAACAATTTTTATTTATTATATTTGAAGAAAAATCAAATAAACAAAAATTGCTGGATAAAGAGTTTTTAGGGTTTAAACGTCTATCATTTAATGAAGAGTTTATTGAGAATGAAGTGAAACCTGTATGGCAAATAGTTCGCAATCTTATACAAAAAAAAGAATTAGTTGAAGTAGAAGAAACTGATAAGTATGGTAATGTTAAACTGAATAAAAATGGAACAAAAAAAACGTCAATCAATTTTCCAAAATCAAAAGAACATGCAGTTTTCTTTAGAGGTTCTGGTGCGGATTCTAAAGACAAGCCAGTGACTATTAATGGAATATCGATGTATCGTCAAAACGTTTGGGTAAAAGGTTCAGTATTAGTGGGGATGTTAAATGAATTACCATTTCTATAACTTAAAAATGGGAAACTATCCAACAAGTCGAAAAACAAGACAAAGAGGGTAAGAAAAAAAGCGTCGTTAAACTAGACTTTACCTTAGAAACATCTGTAGAACCTAATATGTATGAATTTTTAACGCAGAACACAAACTAAAAAAGCCACTTTCCTCTGGAAAGTGGCTTTTCCCATCCCCCTCACCGAGAAGACAAAATTTCATAAATCACATAGAGTTCCCAGTTGGAAATCTCTATTCGATAAAACTGTTCTAGAGTATAGAAAATGTTTTTAGCGTTTTGGAAAAATGGTTTTTGGTTAATGGTTAGTTCCTCTAGGTTAGCAGGGATTTCATAGTCTTCAACGCCGAGCATTGTCCGCTCTACCATGAGCGCGTTGTGCATCATTAAGTTAAATTTCATTTTGCCGCTGAGTGTGAGGTCGAAACGTTTTTCAATGTTTTTTGTAACGTTTTCGACTTGTTTAATAATGACGTCAGGATTTAGAAATTCTAGTTTTTCTGACAAGCCCTCTTTCGAGAAGAAGTGAACAAATTCGTTAATCATGCTATCAATGTTATTGGGATGCATCAAGTTTTGGAAAGGTTCCATCAACTGGGTTCCTGCATCTTCGTCTAACATGTCTAAGAGATTCACGCTAGCAACATTCGTATGATTGTCTAAGTAGGACGTCGTCAAAATGAGCGAGGTTTCTTTTAAATAATTTTCTTCGGCGTTGGCAATGTCTAACGTGTTTACCAAATCTTTGTATTTTAGAGTAATGACTTTAATATCAGTATACAGGTATTTTTGACAGATTTGTTTGATTTGCTTGGCAATATCCAGACCTGAAATACTAGAGACAATGATATTTTTTTCCACTGAAAAGCCTTCAAAGTACTGTACATCGGTTTTAAATTTTTTTTCAGCGGTTTTAGCAATACCATAGAAAAGTTGTTCGTTCATTAATTGATGACCAATTTCCAACGCATAGGCAGTGGTCAGGTTATTAATCACCAAAAGTTCTCCAAGAATTTGCGGTTTCAAACTTTTATAAAGTTGTGTCAGGGAACCCATATCGACGAGCATAATGACGCCTTGTGATGTGTCCCGCTGAGAAAGCCAGTCTTTAACTTCGGCGACGATATCTCGGACGGAGGAGGTTAAGGGCATGTTAATCGCATCGAAAATATAGGTACCACATAATTTGTTGGCAACGGCTTGAATACTTGTGGCAGTCGATTCACCATGCGCCACGAGGAGCGCTTGGTAAGGAATCGTTTCAGAAATTTCTCCGCTAAGTAATACAGATAAGAGTACCTCTGTCAAGAAACGGTATTCTTCTGGCAGCGGACTGACTAAGTTTTTCACGAGGGAAACCGTTCGCGGATAGTGTTCTTTTAACTGTGCTTGGACTGGAAGGAGCATTGTTTCGTTAAATGTTGGCGGTAAAATTTTCAGCAATTTGGCAACATCTTTCATCGGTTTTTCAGTTTGTTCAGGTTGGTTAATAATTAGTTTGTTTTTGGTTTGGACTTCCGTGACTAGGTTTTGTAAAAAATAATCATTTTCCAAGGTTATTTCATCGTCTAAACAATATTTAATGAATTGTGTCAGTTCAGTTTTTAAGTGGGCCAGTGTTTTTTCTTTTGTAAATAAGGCTTCAAATGTTGCGAAAATATCGGAAGAAAGTGTGTCTTCTTCTAACACTTCTTTGTCTAAAGGAATCGCAATCATTGGTTGAGTCGCATCGCCAATGACGACGGGTTGATTGGGCAAAGTTTTTCGTAATTGCGACGCGCAAAGGAGCTGCACTTTGTTGGATAAACTTCCCACGTTGCCAGGTTCGTCATTTTCTAATAATGCCGTAAAGATTTCTTCGTCCACGTTGATGTCTTTGGTCATTCGTTTCGCTTCTCGGTGGAATAAGTTTTTCAAAATCGCAATCCGTTCTCGAATGGGGCGCTCTTTGAAGTTCGGAAGTGAGACGATTACGGAAATTCGGCGATAAAAGGTTGGTAATAAGACTTTTTTCGGGTTTTCGGTGGTCGCAAATAGTAGCCGGACCTTGGAATGCACCATTTTTCCTTCTTCACCAATGGGACGGAAGGTTCCTGTATCCATAAACTGAAAGAGTTTTTCTTGGTTTTCGTTGGATAATCGATGTACTTCATCTAAAAAGAGTACGGAATTATTGGCTTGGGCCAAGAGTCCTTGCTTTTCTGATTCAGCTCCAGTAAATGCGCCTTTGGTATGGCCGAAGAGAATGGATGACAGTAATTCGGGATTGTTGGCATAATCGGCACAGTTAAAGGTGTAGAATTTTTCCAGGCCAATGATTTGTTCGTTTTTTAGATACTCATAAATCAGCTTTGCCAAAAAGCTTTTGCCGACGCCACTGGCTCCATGGATTAATAAAGGCATACCCAATGGGGGATACAACATAGCGGCTTTGCATTGTTCGATGGCTTTTTTGGCGCTGCCTTGGCTACCGATGTATTGTCGAAACACATCGGTCGTGGGGGTTGTTGCACGGGTTAATTGCCAATAAACGGGTTTTTTTCCCGTTTGTTGGACTTCACCTTTTTCCAATAATTTATTTAAGTATAAGCTGGTTACCGAGCGGCTTAATTGAATTTTTGTGGCAATTTCTTGTGTGCTCATCGGGGTGTTGCTGGTTTCTAAAATATCAACTAAGTGTTGGTAGGTCTCCAAGCGCATGATTCATCGTCCTTCCAAAAGAGAGGTCGGGACAGGGGTTGCTTCTGTTCCCGCCGTTTATCAGCTTTTAAGCCTGAGATAAAAATCACTTTGGATTTTTGTCTCAGGCTCTAAGTGTTTAATAATTAAATGTTTATTGTTTCAATTTTAACAGATGCCTAGTAATCCTAGCAAGATGCCTAAGAACATGATACCAAACATCACCACGTTAACATTGACTTTTTTGCGTAATAGCCAGAAAGCAAGTAACGTCACGGCTAATGGTACGATACCGACGAATAGTTGATCCAAATAGTCTTGGATTTTAACTACGTCTTCGCTTCCTTTAACGGAAACTTCAAGAATCGTTTTGAATTTTACATTTGAAGCAGTCATACTGCCCATCATCATTAAGCCTAGCATACTCGATACTTTTGTGAGTATCTTCATTCCGCCTGATTCGTACATTTTTTGGATAAAACTTTCACCGATTGAATAGCCGCTATACAACGCATAATAGTGAATAAGGAACGCAGGAACGTTGTATAAAAGTAAGAAGACAATCGCCCCTAATGGCGAACCAGTGCTGGCTAATGAAATCCCAATACCGGCAGCAATGACACGCAAGATGCCCCAGAAGAAGGAATCACCGATGCCTGAAAGTGGCCCCATTAGTGAGGCCTTAACTGCTGTAATAGAGCTAGCATCAAAATTTTCGTCTTCACTGTTTTGTTTTTCCATCGAAGCAACGAGCCCCATAATGAAGTTATTGATATGCATGGTTGCATTGAACCAAGTGGTGTGACGCACCAATGCCTCGGCCCGTTCTTCCTTGGTTTTATAAAAACGATTGATGACTGGGAGTAAAGTGTACATGACACCCACTGCGTGGTATTGTGTAGCTCCTGTCCGGCTAGCATTCATCGTCCAAGAACGCCAGAAAACAGAGCGCATCATTTTTTTCTCTTCTTTAGATAAATTCTCTTTTAACTTCATGCGAAAAAGTCCTCCTCTTCGATTTCTTTCGCGCTGCCTTCAACCGCAGAAGACGCCGCAGGTTTTCTTTTTAGAATGTCGCGAAATTCTACATCCCGTTGGGCACTCACGACACAAATTACTGTCCCGATGACCGCTACCGCAACGGCTGGTAATTGTAGGTACGCGGTTAAAACAAAGCCTAAAATGTAAAAGACGGCCAATTTATTATCCCATAATAGTTTCATTAACATAGCAAACCCAACGGCAGGTAAAAGTCCGCCAGCTGCGCTTAAGCCGTTCATCAAATTTTGTGGAATGCTTTCAACAAACAGATTTACTGGCCCGCTTCCTGCTAAAATTCCGATAAATGAAATCGAAGCGATGATTAAATAATAAATGATCCACGTTCCGTAATGCAGTGTTACAACCATTTTTTGGTTGCCTTCACGTGCCGCTTTGTCAAGAGAAGGAGCAAAGATATTCATAAAGACATTTTTTAAAAACATCACCACGAAAGCGGCTAACATCCCAATTGGTACGGCTAACGTCATGGCGGCTTTTTGTTCGACATTTGAAATAATTGCAAACGTTGTGGCTAAAGTAGTCGCAGTTACAGGTTCCGCTGCGATAACACCACCGATATTAACATTTCCTAAGAAAATTGCTTCTAAAGAGGCCCCCATTAAGACCCCTGTTTTCATGTCGCCCATTAAAATTCCTGTGACTAATCCAACGACTAAGGGACGTTCCATCATACTTTGACCAGTTAAATAATTCCCAGCAAAACAGATAAATACAGCTAAGGCTGCCATTGTTGCATGCATAAGCATTGTTCATTTCCTCCTTTTAATTGACGGCTTGTTTTAGACTTAATTTTGAGTTGGTTGGCAGTACTTGGTTATAGCTTTCCACGTGAGTCAAACTGGCTAATTCTTTGGCAGCTTCTAACTCTTCAGGGTTTAATTGGACACTCGGGAAAACCATTGTTTTGGTGGCTGGATCTGATTTATCAAAGCGGCCAGCGTTGGCAACATTCACACTTTCAATATCTGTCACGTTTTTCGCAATTTTAGTAGCATCCGCTACACTGTTCACAATTACAAAAATTCGTTTGTCTTTACCACGAGGATCATTGAAGACATCAATCGCATCATCAACTGAGCGAATTAATAGTTTCATGCCATTAGGGACAGCCATTTTTAACGTCATTTGCATTACTTCGTTTTTGGCTGCTTCATCATTCGCTACAACTAATAAGGGGGCATTCAATTCTTTGGTCCAAACTACGGCTACTTGGCCGTGAATTAATCTGTCGTCTACTCGTACTTGTGTAATCATTTTAATTTCCTCCTAAAAAAAGTTTTCTTCTTCATTTGATGGGTTTAATTCAACGAATTGAATTTGTGCTTCAGCAATTGCTGCTTGAATATCTTCTTTGGTTAGCTTTTCGCCTTCTTTTAAGAAAATCAGAGATAAGGCAATGGCTAAGTTGGCATTGGAAATGATAAAAACATTGTCTGGTTTTGTCGTCATGACTTCTTGAACAATTTTTTGATTGACACTACCACCATATAAATCTGTTAAAATAATAGCTTGTTCTTCTGCGCCAAGGGACTGAAGAAACGTTTGAATAATTGGCGTGTAGTCCTCAGGAGTCACATAGGCATTGATGACCGCCAGCTCTTTTCCTTTGTCTGCGAGAATATCCAAGGAACTTTGGAAGCCTTTCGCTAAGTTTCCGTGACTAGCAATTAAAAATTTTCTTTTCATTCTTTTCACCTCACTTTTATATAAAGCAAGTTCTGTGCCAAAAAAAGAGAACTCTAAATCCTTGATTTGAAAGGAGTTTAACGTTCTTGAAACTGTTTAAACAGTTTTAAATCAAAATAAACACGTTAATCGTTGGCTAGTTTGTTGTTGAAAAATAACTAAGCAAGACTGTGAAATTTAATCAAAATAACCCCCGTTTTTATCGAGAAGTGTTACAATAATACTCATGAATATTTATACATTAAGGAGAGTTACGAATGACTGATGCTCTTGTGATACAAGATTTACGCAAAGTGTACGCTTCAGGTGTTGAAGCGTTGCGGGGGATTGATTTAACAGTCGAAGAAGGCGATTTTTATGCTCTTTTGGGACCGAATGGCGCAGGAAAATCAACGACGATTGGGATTGTGACCTCGTTAGTTAATAAGACTTCGGGGAAAGTCAAAATTTTTGGGTATGATTTAGATACGGAGATGGTGCGGGCGAAGCAACAGATTGGGTTAGTGCCGCAGGAGTTTAACTTCAATCCGTTTGAAACGGTCCAACAGATTGTGGTCAATCAAGCGGGCTATTATGGGGTGTCTCGTAAAGAAGCCATGAAACGGAGTGAAAAATATTTAAAACAATCCAACTTATGGGAAAAACGGAACGAGCGGGCGCGAATGCTTTCTGGCGGAATGAAACGTCGGTTAATGATTGCTCGCGCGCTGATGCATGAGCCGAAGTTATTGATTTTAGATGAACCAACTGCAGGTGTCGATATTGAATTGCGCCGTGAAATGTGGGCCTTTTTACAAGAGTTAAATGCGCAGGGAACCACGATTATTTTGACGACCCATTACTTAGAAGAAGCTGAGATGTTGTGTCGCAACATTGGGATTATTCAGTCTGGTGAATTGATTGAAAACACCAGCATGAAGCACTTGTTAGCAAAATTACAATTCGAAACGTTTATTTTTGATTTAGCACCTTATACGCAGGCGCCAGTTATTGAAGGCTATCAAAGCGTATTTGAGGACGAGTTAACGTTAGCGGTGGAAGTAGAACGAAACCAAGGAGTCAATCACTTGTTTGAACAGCTAAGTCAACAAGGAATCAAAGTATTGTCAATGCGGAATAAGTCCAACCGTTTGGAAGAGCTCTTCTTGAAGATTACCGAGGATACGTACCATAGGGAGGATCAACATGTTTAGTCTGTATTTTACTGCTTTAAAAAGTTTAGCTGTGAAGGAAACCAACCGTTATTTACGGATTTGGGTCCAAACACTGGTACCGCCAGTGATTACGACGTCCTTATATTTTGTGATTTTTGGGAAAATGATTGGCGGGCGAATTGGCGACATGGGCGGTTTTTCTTATATGGAATTTATCGTGCCAGGTTTAATTATGATGTCAGCCATTACAAGCTCGTACGCCAATGTTTCATCTTCCTTTTTCTCACAAAAATTCCAGAAAAATATCGAAGAAATTCTCGTGGCGCCAGTTCCAACTCATGTGATTATTTGGGGATTTGTGATTGGTGGCGTTGGTCGTAGTATTTTGGTCGGTGCGTTAGTCACCATCATTTCTCTATTTTTTGTCCCATTGCACGTTGTTTCTTGGCTGATGGTCATCATGACTTTATTGATGACAGCGATTCTTTTTTCTTTAGCTGGTTTGTTAAATGGTATTTTTGCGCAATCCTATGATGATGTATCGATTGTGCCGACCTTTGTGTTACAGCCTTTAACTTATTTGGGTGGGGTTTTCTATGCCATTTCCATGTTGCCGCCATTTTGGCAAGCTGTCTCAAAAGTTAATCCGATTGTTTACATGATTTCTGGGTTCCGCTACGGTTTCCTAGGGGTTCAAGATGTGCCAATTGGTATTTCTATGACCATTTTAATCTTATTTATTGTCGTTTTATATGGCATTTGTTGGTACCTTGTAGAAACAGGGCGTGGTTTACGTAGTTAAGCCGTAAAAAGATTAAACTGTCTGAATCACTCATTCTAGCGAGCAGATTCAGACAGTTTTCTTGTTTCTAAGTATGCTTTTTTGATTCTTCGTGCATTTCCCTGTATAATAGCAATGTTTCGCACCAGAATATGTCGACAATTGTCGTTGAAAATAAAGAAAAAATCAGAAACGGAGTATATGAAGATGAGCAAGAATTTTTGGGCAACATTGCCAAAGCCCTTTTTTGTTTTAGCACCGATGGAAGATGTCACTGATGTGGTCTTTCGTCATGTCGTGAAAGAAGCTGCAGCACCAGATGTGTTTTTTACAGAGTTTACTAATTCAGATAGTTATTGTCATCCTGAAGGGAAAGACAGTGTGCGCGGGCGCCTCGTTTTTACAGAAGATGAACAGCCGATGGTGGCACATATTTGGGGAGATAAACCGGAATTTTTCCGTGAAATGAGTATCGGCGTAGCGGAGATGGGCTTTCAAGGATTAGATATAAATATGGGCTGTCCTGTGCCCAACGTGGCTGAGCGTGGAAAAGGCAGCGGGCTAATTTTGCGCCCAGAAGTCGCGGCTGAATTGATTGACGCCGCCAAAGCAGGTGGCTTACCTGTTAGTGTCAAAACACGCATTGGGTTTACTGAAATGGCGGAAATGGAGGCGTGGATCACGCATTTATTAGAGCAAGACATTGCGAATCTATCCATTCATTTGCGAACACGAAAAGAGATGAGTAAAGTGGATGCCCATTGGGAGGTCATTCCGCAAATTATGGCTATTCGGGACCGTGTCGCACCGCAAACGACAATTACGATTAATGGGGATATTCCCGATCGTCAAAAGGGCCTAGAATTAGCAGAACAATATGGTGTAGATGGCATCATGATTGGTCGGGGGATTTTTAAAAATCCTTATGCCTTTGAAAAAGAACCCAAAACACATACGCCACAAGAATTGCTGGGCTTGCTACGTTTACAATTGGATTTTCAAGACAAATATGCGGAATTGGTGCCTCGCTCCATCGTTGGGTTGCATCGCTTCTTCAAAATTTATGTCAAAGGCTTTCCAGGTGCCAGTGATTTAAGAGCACAATTAATGAATACAAAATCAACGGATGAAGTGCGCCAGTTGTTAGCGACGTTTGAAGTAGAACATGGTGTGCTTGACTAAATAAAAAAAGAGAGGAGGCAGCATTTTAGCTAATGCTATCTCCTCTCTTTTGAATGCTTAATGCGCAATCATTTCTTGGGCAATTTCTTGTTTGCTTAAGTCGCTTGGATAATACGTTGGCCAGTTGTCCATTTCATTGAACAGACTTTCTTGGCTATCGCCGCCGAAGAAGATGTGGAAATGAGCGGCTTTCGTTGGTGCGATGTTGTGGTCGCTAAATTGGACGTATTTAAACCGCCCAGCATTGGCATCGTCTGTTTCAAAAAGGAAACGGACGCCACGGTTGCCTTTTGCATAGTTTAAAATTTTATAACCGGCTGCTTTATAGGTGAATTTTTGTGGTTTGCCATCGACCAGAAACTCGATGGTGGAATCAGTGATGTTGATGTGGTCGACATCGGTTTGATAGCCGGCATCATAGTAGGTTTTGTATTCGGCTGGTGTTTTATCTTTTTTCAGTTTCGCTTTGTAATCGAAGACTTGGTCTAATGTGCCATCTTTTAATAAAGGATAGACGGATTGCCAATTTCCAGCGTAATCTGTCAGTGTTCTCTCAGCCACCTCACTGTCTTTGAAATAGCCGTTAGCCACGGTTTTTTCTGTTTTTTCAGAGGTTTCTGGCTGAACCTCTTTCCCAGCTGTATCTGTTGTTTTTTTCAAAGCAGTTAAGTTTTCTTTCATTACAGAAAGATAATCTTCGCCATTGTCCATTTGTTTTTGTGTCAAACTTTCTAGCGGGTTTAGGACTTCCAATTGAACATTCGCTTCGTCAGCTAACGTTTTAGCAATTTTATCGTTGGCATTTTTTTCAAAATAAATATAGCGAATTTGGTTGTCTGTGACATATTTTTTCAACTCTGCCAAGCGCCCTGCTGTTGGCTCTTGTTCAGGTGTTAAACCAGCTATTGGCACTTGTTTTAAGCCGTAATCTAAGGCAAGATAACCAAATGCAGCATGTTGGGTAACAAAACTTTTTTGCTTAGCGTCTTTCAAAGCTGTTTGGAACTCTTTGTCTAATGCTGTTAATTTTGTTAAGTATTTTTCTGCGTTTGTTTCAAATGTTTTGGCTTTTTTAGGGTAAAGTTTGACTAATTGTTCTTTGATGTTTGTGACTTCTTGGATGGCACGATGGGGCGAAACCCAAGTATGCGGATCTAATTCATGGTGGTGGCCTTCTTCGCCATGTTCGTGGTCATGGTCGTGTCCGTCTTCGTCACTGCCAGGAAGTAAGACCATGTTTTCGGTACCTTTAATGACGTTCGGGGCTCCTTTTTTCCAGCCTTTAGCAGCTTTGGGTACCCAAGATTCCATATTTTCATTGTGGTAAACGAAAACATCCGCATCATGGATGGTAGCCATATCTTTGGCGGATGGTTCATAATCGTGTGGTTCAGAACCAGCAGGGATTAACAATTTGACGTCTCCTTCATCGCCTACAATATTTTTAGTGAAATCGTACATAGGATAAAAAGTCGTGACAATGGATAGTTTTTCTTTACCGTCAGCGGTTTTATCAGAGGTGTTTGTTTTGCCGCAAGCGCCGAAAAGGATTAGCGATAAGGCGGCTAACAGGGGAAGAGTAAATTTTTTCATAGGTGTGCTCCTTTAGTGAATTACGCAATTTTCTTTTGTTTATTGCGCTTATGTTCTTTAATGATTTTAAGTGCGCGTTTTCGTGTTTTGATGTTGGGACTTTTCAGTCGACGATAAGCGCTAGATAAGTCAGTTTTTTCCATTATATATAGGACCTCCATTTCGTAAAAAATAATTTACGGAGTAGCTATTTTGTTGAGGGTTTGAAAGGTTTCTTGAATTTTTTTTGTCTCTAATTCTTTGCCAATCAGAACAATTGTCGTTTCTTGAGGGGGGTGATTCGTCATTTGAAAGGCCACTTGCTGGTTGACGCCTTGCATGGCAATGGCCAAGTCATGCTCCTGTAAGGCGAGAATCCCTTTGAAACGGTATAACTTTTCCTGATGTGTATACATTAACCAATCAAGCCAACGAGTGAAAAGAGGTTCGTTGAGGGCTGAGGACGCCGTTAACGTAAGGGAGTGAAAGGTATGGTGATGATGCTCGTGGGCGTGCTCATGCGGGGAATGAGTCATTTCGTGTTCTGTAAGTGTTGCCGTAAACTTATTTAATTGAAAAAAGTCACTAGCCAAAAGAGGCTCGTTGGCTTGAAAGGATAAAATATCAGCAAAAGGATTAATGGTACGAAGGGTTTCTTGGAACGTTGGTAGCTGAGTGCTGTCTGCTGGTTCCTTGACAGAAAAAAAGAGGCGATCTGCTAAGGCCAGTTGTTTGATGGCTTCGGCTTCTTGAAGTTGCTGTTGCCAATGATGCCCATCAACGACCGTTAAGAGACTGTCTATATAGAAATGATTTTTGATGTGCGGGGTCGTTAAAATTGTTTGAATGATTGGTTGCGGATCAGCAATGCCCGTTGTTTCTAAAATGACTTGGGCAACGGTTTGTTGTTCTTCTTGGTACACTTCTAAGATTGCTGATAAAGAGGCAAGAAGATCTCCTCGTAAGCTGCAACACATGCAACCGTTATTTAATTGAATAATTCGTTCCGTGGTTTGTAAAAGTAATGCGTGGTCAACGCCTGTTTGACCAAATTCATTTTCAATAATAATAATTTCTTCTTTAGGAAACGGTGACTGCGCAAGCGCATGGTTAATTAAGGTTGTTTTTCCTGCGCCTAAAAAGCCAGAAACAATGGTGATTGGAATGCCCATCAAGTTTTCCTCCTGTTATTTGACTTCAGTGAAAAGTGCGCGGCGCCGTAGTTTTGGTGAATATTTTTTCAGCTGTAATTTTTCTGGTGTATTTCGTTTGTTTTTACTTGTTAAGTAAAGGCGCTCGCCAGTTTCAGCGCAAGCTAACGTAATGGTTTGGCGCATAGTACCGTCCTCCAATTTGATTTTTTTAATTGCGTATAAAAGATAAAGGGGGCTGCGAGGTCAGCCCAAATGCGACTGTCCTCGCTAGTTGTCTTTATCGAAATAATGAGTTACCAGCTTGCTTTTTTGACGCCAGGAATCAAGCCTTGGTGAGCCAATTCACGGAAACGAATCCGAGACATGCCAAATTTACGCATGTAGCCACGTGGGCGCCCATCTGTTTGATCGCGGAGTTTTAAGCGACTTGGATGAGCATCTTTTGGCAATTTGCTAAGACCTTCATAATCGCCAGCTTCTTTTAAGGCTTGGCGAATAGGCGCATATTTTGCAATCATTGCTTGTTGTTTTTTTGCTTTAGCAATTTTTGATTTTTTAGCCATAAGGCACTTCCTTTCTTTTTGGATTTATAAAATATAAATCGTAATGGTTACGATTTGAACGGAAGTATATTATCAGGTGTTGAGTTGTTTGTCAAGTGAGAATTTTGTTTTTTTTAGGACTTGCTAAGTTGAGAAGTTAGAAATGTTTGTTTTAGAGCTGTTTTGTAGTATCTTTTAAGAAAAAGTAAAAAGGAGTGAAGATGGCAATGGTAGAACGTTTGACGATTATTCGTGGTGTGGAAAAATTTGAATTACAAACGAAAACAGCGCGCTGGGTGTTAGCAAAAGAAGAGGGATACTCGCCAGTTCAAATGCTCGTTTCGGCAATTGGCGCTTGTGGGGGATACGTGTATCAATCCGTTTTGGAAAATTCGCACATTCCCTTTGAGTTTGAAAAAATAGAAGTCACGTATTCAAGAGAAGTAGAGAGACGCGCACAACCATTAAAACAGGTAACGATTCTCTTTTATGTGACTGTTCCAGAAGCCTTTCAAGCACGGGCGACACGGTGTTTGAAGCTTGTCTCCTCAAACTGTCCAGTGATTCAATCATTGGCTGAAAGAATTACTGTCGAAGAAACAGTTGTATTTAAAAAGTAAACTATTAGAGACATTATCGTTACGAGCGCTTTTCCCTTTTTGGATGCCTCGTTTCTGAGAATGTCTTTTTTTAGTAGGAGCGTGGGGAAATAGCTGTAGAAACAGGAAATTTTTAATTCATTTGTACAAAATAATACAGACAAAAAACAGATAGTGTTTTTTTCACAAATAAAAAGGTTGCTTTTTTTTCTGTTTTAGTAGATGATGTAAGTAGTTACATCTCTGGTATAACGCTGTTTTTTGAAACGTGTGTTATTTTTTAATTCGTAATAGTTTTTTTAAATCGTTTCACAGAATTACTTTAATTGTTATACAGTTTTTTTAGTTGTTATAGTTTGTTTGTCGGCCTTTAGGAGGTAATCATGATTGAGTTAGTGAATGTGTCGAAAGTCTATCAAGAGACACACGCGTTAAAAAATATTCACTTTTCTGTCCAACCAGGAGAAATCGTTGGGATTGTTGGGAAAAGTGGCTCTGGCAAGTCCACGTTGTTACGTTTGTTGAATTTAATGGAACAACCGAGTGAAGGGGAGATTCGTATTGATGGCAGAAATGTTCAAACCTTCTCTAAAAAAGAAGTTCGCCAGCAGCAACAACAAATGGGGATGGTGTTTCAGCATTACAATTTGTTAGAAAATTTGAAAATTTATGATAATGTTGCGTTGCCTTTGAAACTTTTAAAAGAGAAACAGCCTGAAAAAATTGAGCGTTTATTAACGTTTGTTGATATGGCCCATAAGGCAGAAGCGTATCCTGCTCAGCTTTCTGGTGGAGAAAAACAGCGTGTCTCTATTGCTCGAGCGTTGAGCCGTAATCCAAAATGGTTATTATGTGACGAGGCAACGAGTTCATTAGATGAAGAAAATACAGAAAGTGTCGTTCGACTATTACATAAGACGCATCAGGAATTCCGACCGACTATTTTCTTTGTCAGTCACGAATTAGAAACCGTGAAGCGCTTATGTAATCGTATCTTAGTGATGGAAAAAGGTCAGTTAATTGGCGAATTTCTGAATAATCCTCAGCAATATGAGGAAGAACCGCTTTCCTATTTAGAAAAAGTGGAAAGGAGTTTGCGCCCATGACTTTTTCAGAAACCTTTGCCGAATATTGGCCATCTATGCTGGTTGGTTTAAAAGAAACAGGGATTATGATGTCGATTTCGATGGCTATCTGTTTGCTTGTTGGCTTGCCTTTAGGCTTAGGACTATTTTTGGCTAATCCGAAAGTCAAAGGGCATCAACCTTGGCTGTACTGGGTTTTAAATTTCATTGTAACTGTTATTCGCTCGTTTCCTTATTTATTATTTGTGATTGCGTTGATTCCAGTCACTCGTTCTGTTTTAGGAAAGGCGTTTGGCCCAATTCCTTCATCTGTGCCATTGAGTATTGTTGCGATCGCGATTTTTGCTCGCTTGGTTGAACAAGTGCTGTTGGATGTTCCAGAAGAAATTTATTTTTTAGCTAATTCGTTAGGTACCTCGAAAGTCCAATACATTTGGCACTTTTTATTGGTGGAAGCACGTAGCGGATTGGTTCTTGCTTACACAACCACGACAGTGAGTATGGTTTCATATTCCACGGTGATGGGTGTTGTTGGTGGCGGCGGGATTGGCGATTTTGCAGTTCGTGTCGGGTATCAACGGTATGAATACGGTATTATGTATGTTGCCATTGTGATTATGATTGCACTGGTCTTCATTTTACAAATGCTTGGGAACTTCATTGCCCAAAAACTAGACAAAAGAAAGTAGGAGGACAAAAGAATGAAGAAGTTTTATTTAGCAACATTCGCTGTTATTGCAACAGTTATTTTAGCTGCCTGTGGGGGAAATAAACAAGCAGACCAGAAAGAAGACAAGGAGATTACCGTTGCCGTGCAATTGGAATCTTCAAAAGATATCTTGGAGATTGCCAAGAAAGAAGCTGAGAAAAAAGGGTACAAAATTAACATTATGGAAGTGAGCGACAATGTTGCCTACAACGATGCCGTGCAACATGACGAAGCGGATGCTAATTTTGCGCAACATCAACCCTTCATGGAAATGTTTAACAAAGAGAAAAAAGCTGATTTAGTGGCTGTGCAACCGATTTATTATTTTGCTGGTGGTTTCTATTCAAAAGAATATCAAGATGCGAAAGATTTACCTGAAAATGCCAAAGTGGGGATTCCTAGCGATCCAACCAATGAAGGTCGTGCTTTAGCAATTTTAAATGCAAACGGCGTGATTAAATTAAAAGAAGGTGTCGGCTTTAATGGCACGGTGGCAGATGTCGTGGAAAATCCTAAAAACATCACTTTTGAAAGCATTGATTTACTGAATTTAGCTAAAGCCTATGATGAAAAAGACATCGCTATGGTGTTCTGCTACCCAGCCTACTTAGAACCTGCTGGTTTAACAACGAAAGATGCGATCTTGTTAGAAGATGAAGAAGCAAGTAAACATTACGCATTGCAAGTTGTGACACGCAAAGGCGAAAAAGATAGCGAAAAAATCAAGGTTTTAAAAGAAGCGATGACAACAAAAGAAGTTGCTGAATACATCAAGAAAAATTCTAAAGGCGCCAATATTCCTGCGTTTTAATGAATAGAAAAAATGAAGCCTCTTTTTGAGAAGCTTCATTTTTTTCTTTTCCTTGATTTATAGTATAGTTAATAGGAAGGAGGTGCCGGTGTGGTCGAATTATTTATTTTAATGATGGAACGGGTGGGCTTAATTATTTTACTGGCCTTTCTTTTAGTGAATGTGCCTTATTTTAAGCGTGTTTTATTAAGTCGTGAAAAAATGTCTTCAAAAGTTCAATTGATTTTGATTTTTGGTTTATTTGCTATTATTTCTAATTTTACAGGTATCGAAATCGCTAAGAATCAGATTGTTCCCAATAATTTACTAACCTATTTAAGCAGCAATGCTTCCATTGCGAATACGCGTACGTTAGTAATTGGCGTTTCTGGATTAGTGGGTGGTCCGATTGTCGGCAGTACGGTTGGTTTAATTGCTGGCTTTCATCGGGTTATTCAAGGCGGGGGGCATAGTTTCTTTTATGTGCCTGCTTCTTTAATTGTTGGCTTAATTGCCGGTTTTTTAGGGAGCCGCATGGCAAAGCAAACCGTTTTTCCGTCTGCCGGCTTTTCTGCCATTGTCGGAGCGTGCATGGAAATGATTCAGATGATTTTTATTTTCTTTTTCAGCGGTGATCTAGCGGACGGAGCCACGTTGGTTCGTTTTATTGCGCTGCCGATGATTTTGTTAAATAGCGTAGGAACGTTTATTTTTATGTCGATTCTAACGACGACATTGAAACAAGAAGAGCAGGCCAAAGCGGTTCAGACGCACGATGTTTTGGAATTAGCAGCGGAAACACTGCCATATTTTCGAGAAGGACTCAATAAAAATTCCAGCAAAAAAGTTGCGGAGATTATTAAGCATTATACAAAAGTCAGTGCGATTAGCATGACAAACAGTCATCAAATTTTAGCTCATGTTGGTGCAGGAAGCGATCATCATATTCCAGAGCTAGAAGTCATTACAGAGCTTTCTCGGGAAGTGTTACGGACGGGCCGAATGACCATCGCACATGCCAAAGAAGAAGTTGGTTGTTCGGACCCTAATTGTCCGTTGCAAGCGGCGATTGTGATTCCATTATTTTCCCATCAGCAAATTGTTGGCACCTTAAAAATGTACTTTGCGGATCCAGCGCAGTTAACGCATGTCGAGGAGCAGTTAGCAGAAGGTCTTGGGACAATTTTTTCTTCACAAATTGAATTAGGTGAAGCGGAAGTACAATCAAAATTACTTAAAGAAGCTGAAATTAAATCCTTGCAAGCGCAAGTGAACCCGCATTTCTTCTTTAATGCCATCAATACTATTTCCGCATTAATGCGGAAAGACAGTGAAAAAGCGCGGAAACTATTGCTCCAATTAAGCAAATACTTTCGAGGCAACTTGCAGGGAGCCGTGCAAACTACGATCCCAGTTTCACAAGAACTAGAACAAGTAAAAGCCTATTTGTCATTAGAACAAGCACGGTTTCCGAATCGTTATCAAGTAACATTTGACGTAGAAGAAGCGGTTGCTTCAGAAAAAGTACCGCCGTATGCGATTCAGGTGTTAGTGGAAAATACCATCAAGCATGCATTTGGCAGCCGTAAAGAGAACAATCAAGTCCGGGTAGTGGTCAAAGCAAAACAACACAAATTACATGTGGATGTGTATGACAATGGGCAAGGGATTCCTGAAGAACGCCGCTTGCTATTAGGAAAGACAACAGTGACTTCGGAAAAAGGCACCGGCACGGCACTGGAAAACTTGTCCCGCAGAATGGCGAACCTTTATGGATCAGAAGGTTGTTTTTTAATTGAAAATTTAGAAACAGGCGGGAGCCATGTTCATTTAGAAATCCCGATGGAACAGGAGGAATTAGATGCACGTATTAATCGTTGATGATGAGCCCTTAGCACGAGAAGAATTGAGCTATCTTGTTTCCCAACATCCGCAAGTGACGAGCGTTGCAGAAGCGGATTCTGTGGCGGAGGCAATGGAAGAGATGATGGATCAAAAGCCAGATTTGTTATTTTTAGATATTCATTTGACCGATGAAAGCGGGTTTGATTTAGCGGAAAAATTAACCCATCTTAAAAAAGCGCCCTACTTGGTCTTTGCAACCGCCTATGATCAATATGCGTTAAAGGCCTTTCAAGTGAATGCAAAAGATTATATTTTGAAACCTTTTGAAGAAGAAAAAATAACACAAGTCATTGAAAAAGCATCGAAAGAAATGGCTCAAGCTGTCCCAGAAAACACTGCCGAAAAAGGACCAAAATCTGAAGCAATACCTATTCAAGGGGAAGACCGCATTTATCTTGTGGCGCCAGAAGATATTTACCTCGTTTCTGTCGAAGAACGGCAACTGAGCATTTTTGTGGATCAACAGGTCTACAAGATGACAGGGACCCTCAACAGTATCGAACAAAAATTACCTGCCACGCTCTTTATTAAAACGCATCGAAGTTTCATCTTGAATCGAACAAAAATTCAAGAAATCCAGCCGTGGTTTAATAACACGTTGCAAGTAATTTTAACCAATGGCTCAAAAGTACCTGTTAGCCGTTCATACGTCAAAGAATTTAAAGAAAAACTTGGCTTAAGTTAAAAAATCACCACTTGAAATGTCGAATGCATTTCAAGTGGTGATTTTTGCATTTGGTGAAGAAATTCTGGCATTTCATGAAAAAAAGCCCTTAAAAAAACGTTTTCTTTATATACTTAACCCATAGAAAACAGACAAAAGGGAGCGAAGAAGAATGGAAAAGAAAGTATATTCATTTTTACAACAAGCAGCAGTTTTTGCCATTATTATGTTAATCGCCAACGGCTTGGCGTTCATTTCCCCAATACCAATGCCTGCTTCAGTAATTGGCATGGTGTTATTGTTCATTGGTTTATGTACAAAAGTTGTTAAATTGGAGCAAGTGGAAGGGCTAGGTAACAGCTTATCAACGGTTATTACATTTTTATTTGTTCCTTCAGGGATTTCCTTAGTTAATTCTTTAGGGATTATGCAACAATTTGGCGTTCAAATTGTTTTTGTTATTTTAGTAGCAACATTAGCGTTACTAGCAACGACTGGTTGGACGGGCGCCTTTTTATTGCATATGAAAGATGCTCGAAAAGAAAAAGAACCCGCAGCAACGAAGAAAGCGAAAGGAGAGGTTCGCGCATGAATCCGTATGTTGGCATTATTATTTCATTAGCTGTATTTGGCATAGGTACTTGGTTGTTTAAAAAAAGTAAAGGTTTCTTCTTATTTACGCCATTATTCGTTGCGATGATTTTAGGCGTTGTCGTTTTAAAAGTAACAGGAATTAGTTACGAGCAATACAATGAAGGTGGCAAATATATCAGCTTCTTTCTAGAGCCTGCGACAGTAGCGTTTGCGATTCCTTTATATAAAAAGAGAGACGTGTTGAAAAAATATTGGTTAGAAATTTTAACGGCGTTAACAATTGGTTCTTTTGATTCGCTAGTGGCTGTTTATTTTGCAGGAAAAGTGATTGGCATGGATAATCATTTAGTGGCCTCAATCTTACCACAAGCAGCTACAACAGCGATTGCCGTACCTATTTCTCAAACTGTTGGTGGCATTGCTTCCATTACGGCGTTTACTGTAATCTTCAATGGTGTACTAACCTATGCCTTGGGCCGAATTGCATTGAAATGGTTTAAAATTAACAATCCAATCGCCAAAGGTTTAGCTTTAGGTGCGGCCGGACATGCCCTAGGTGTGGCAGTTGGCATGGAAATGGGCGAAACAGAGGCTGCTATGGCTAGTATTTCTGTCGTAGTGGTTGGCGTAGTTACTGTTTTAGTAGTTCCTTTCTTTGCAACGGTCATTGGTCTATAAAAAAGTGGGATTCCTCACTCTTTTATGAGTAGCTAATTTTTATCAGCTAGCAGTCTCTGCTTATTCTGTGAATGCTAGTTATCACTAATCCGCAGGCTCGGAGTTAAAATGAGCATAAAAAAGCCAACCTTATCCATAGTAAGGTTGGCTTTTGTGTTGTTTACACGATTTTTTGAGTATAGATAGGGCGCGTGGAAGGATTGACCAGTCTTTTTATAGAATGGTTGCTCCTAAAGTTTGTTTAAAGTGGCGTAACGCCCATTCGTGTCCTTGTTCATCAAAACTAGCAACGGCATGCTCGGGAATCATTAATTGATAGCCTAAATTATAGGCATCAACAGCCGTATGCAACACGCAAATATCTGTACAAACACCAGTTAAACAAAGCTCTGTAATTCCTCGTTCTCGTAACCGAATGTCCAAATCCGTGCCACTAAAAGCAGAATAGTGCCGTTTGTCCAGCCAATAAACGGTTGCCTCATTTTTGTGAGCTTGATAAAAATCAGCTAGCGAGCCAAACAGATTACGCCCGTCAGTTCCTAAGACATTGTGGGGCGGGAAAAGTTTATTTTCAGGATGATAGTGATCTAGGGGATCATGCCCATCAATGGCAAAAACCACAAAATCGCCATTGTCAAAATAGTGCTTTGTTTGTTGAACAAGAGCCGTTTCAATGGCTTGTCCAGCGGCACCAGTGGTTAGTTTTCCGTCTGTGGCGACAAAATCATTCGTATAATCAATGGAAATCAGAGCTTTCATTTGGCAACCTCCTAAAGGTTAAAGTCATTTTGTTCATTTTACAGCTTTTAAGAGGGCATTTCAAATGATAAAAGTACATCAAATTCTAAAAAAGCTGTTTCAAAATAAACGCTTTGGCTAAAAAACATGCTATAATTTTGCTACAAATTAAAGCAGGTGAATAGAGTGAAAAGAAAAATCGTACGTTTTATCCTTTGGTTGTTAGGAATCATTGTGGTTATTTGCTTAGGCGTGTTTCTCGCCTTTCAATTATCTCCTAAGCCAGGCGCTTGGGTCATCAACCAGTTATTCGCAGGCGAAGTTGAAATAAAAGATTCAGCTTCCTATGATAAAGCATTGCCCAATGTTCAATTGCAAGAAAATCAAACATACCCTTCTTCAAGAAAAAAGAATACCTTTGATTTGTATTATCCCCAAACGTCAAAACAAGCGGTACCAGTCGTTTTATGGGTCCATGGTGGTGGCTATGTGGGAGGAGATAAGTCTGGGATGAAAGAGTTTGCGACACGTTTAGTGGCTGATTCCTCAGTTGCCTTTATTTCAATGAATTATGAATTAGCACCAGATGCACCTTATCCAAGCCAGCTCCAGCAGGTCAATGAACTTGTTCAATTTTTGTTAGAAAAGAAACAAGCGTATCCCATGTTAGATTTATCTAAGCTTTTTATTGGCGGGGACAGTGCGGGTGCACAGATTGCTCTACAATATGCAACAGTTCAAACCAATGCCAACTATGCCAAAGAACTAGGGATGACTGCAGCATTGCCGGCTAGCCATTTAAAAGGCACGCTCTCGTATTGTGGTCCGGTGGATTTGAAACAAATGGCCAACCAACAAAGTGATAATCGTTTTATGAAATTTTTCGTTAAAACAGTGGCTTGGTCCTTGCTCGGCACTAAAGACTGGCAGACGAGCGCGGAACTGCAAGAAGTGAGTTTAGTGGATAAAGTCACCAAAGAATTTCCCCCGACGTATCTAACAGATGGCAATAGTTTTTCATTCCAAGAGCAAGGACTAGCCTTGGTTCAGCGGTTAAAAACTTTAAATGTTCCAGTTTCAGCTCTCTTTTTCAAAGATAAGAAAGCAACGATCACCCATGAATATCAATTCGACTATCAAACAAAAGAAGCTAAACAATGTTACCAAGAAACAGTCCAGTTTGTGAATAAGTATAAATAAACAGAGGCCTTAGAAATATTTCTAAGGCCTCTGTTTATTTATTTTTGTCATTTTTTTAGCTGGGAAATATGTATAAATTAAACAAAAATGTTTATTTAATGATGTTTACATGAGAGAAAATCCGTGCTATACTACGAACTCGTTTGTTAATTTTAATGTTAAAAACAACGTTTTTGTTATTTTTGTGAACAAATTAACATTTTATCTTACAAAAAACAGCAAAAAATTCGTTTAGTTAACAAAAAGAAAATTAAAAAATAAATTTTTTTTTTGAAATTAAGAAAATATCTTTAAAAAAATCAGAAGAAAACTTCGTATACTTGAGCCATAGGTTGGTTGTGGAAAGTTTACTTCGAGGGAGGAGTGATGAAGTTAATGAAAAAGAAAATCGCTGTTTTATTGGCAACTTGTTTACTTGTACAACCATTTTTATCTGTTTCAGCGTGGGCGATTGAAGGGGAGCAACAAACAGAACGTACGCAGACACAGCCAAAAACAGCAGAAACCAGTACAAGTGAAGCAACAAAAGAAAGCAGCGCACATTCTATAGAACAGTCATCAATGACGGAATCTAGTGCTATCACAGAAAAAGTAACCACCTCTTCCACAGAAACAAAACCAAGCGAAGAGCAGAAGCAAATCACCTTGACCTTTGAAACAACGGATCAAGCTTTGTTTCTAAATGATACAAAAAGTTATCAAGTGGTAAAAGAAAAAAATCAGCCACTTCGGACAGAAGAATTACCAAAATGGGCGAATAGTGAGGAAAATACGACTTTCGTTGGCTGGTCTTACCAAGGAAAAACATATACAAATGAAGAACTTCTTCAATTAGAGTTTTCAGAAGATACACAACTTACAGCTGTCTTTAAACAGAAACGGACACGCATGGCCAGAGCTGTTTCAGTTGATCAGTCCATTGCGGACACAATTGCTCCTGCGGATAAAACAAAAGTGATTGTTGTGCCAAGTCCAGCAGGAGATGGAGCAGCGTACAAAGAATATGCATCGACAGAGGCTGGTTTGAAAGAAGCCTTGTTTGATTTGTATCAACAGGGGAACAATGGCGATTTCACTCTTTATATAGGAACTAATATTACAACGGGTACGGCAACCACCGCTAAAGTGATTCCTGACACCGTTACGGCAAGTAATATGACCTTTTACGCCTTGCAAGGCAAGGTCAATCATTTAGTGATTACTGGAAACAGTGCGGATCCGATTAGTATGGATACAACTTTACCTACAGGTTCCAAAACATTGGCACTAGGAATTGTTCACTTCGGTACAGATATTACTTTAAGAAATATTTCTTATACAGGATCACAAATGTATTTAAACGGTCATAGTTTGTCATTGAATGGTGGTTCTATCGGGAATGGTTTCTCTGTGTTTGGCGGAACGGATTCAGGCGATGTTACAGGAAATCCTGTGATTACAGTAAATAGTACTGGTTCAGGTACGTGGTATTTTTATGGCGGAAATAATAATGGTGGAACTTTAAAAGGAAACCCAACGTTGCTCATTAATAACACGGTCTCCGGAATCAATACGCTATCAGGCGGTGCAAATCTAGGTACAGTCGATGGGAATGTAACCGTTTCTGTTAAACGAATCAATGGTGCTCTTTCTAATTATTATGGTGCAGGAATTGGTACAGCAGCAAACCCAATTTCTGTGACCGGGAGTGTTTCCAATGAGTTAGACATTGCAGTAGAAGCAAATAGTTCTTTTAGGATGTCCACTTACTATGGTGGCGCACTTTATGGAAACATTAATGGTACTATTAAAAATTCATTATCTGGATATGGCGGTTGGAGTTCAAGAGGGCCGTATGTTGGTGGTTCAGGTCGTGGGAATATTGGAACAAATCGTGGAACAAATGCAATTTCCACAACCCTCGATGCAAGTAATTATACAACCTATGGACCAAGTATTATTGGAGCCAATCGTTATAACGGCACAATAACAGGAAATATTGAAAATACGGTTATTGGTGGAACAACAGATGCTCAAGGCGGTATAGGTAATTTTGATGGTGGTAGTGGAACGGAAGCTGATCGATTATCAAAAGCAGCACTAGGAGCTTCCAATGAAGGCACCTATGATGCTTATACATCAGAGCAACGAGCAAAATTAGCTTTTGATAGTGCAACTTATAAAATTTTAGGAAATATTCACTCACATCTTGTTAAAGGTTCATTTGGTAATGCGGATCTGTGGCGAACAACCGCAGCTGGTGTAGGTGGTTACGTAGAAGGTAAGGCAACTATAGAAGTTGGAACACAAACAGGCGATGGCACAGCTGGCGGCGATGGCTTGGTTTATAAAGGAAGTCGTCCAACTGACACGAATTATTCTTCTAGTAGAAATAATTTAGCGAATGCGAAAGATTTTGATATTGCTGGCGGTGGTCTTGTCATTGGCCGAGATGCTTGGACTATCTACATTCGCGGTGAGTCAAATACAGTAATTAATAATGCTGTAGCTCGACGAACATACGGTGGTTTATTTTCTGGCGTTGTTGAAGGGAACACCTCTAATACATTGAATGGAGGTATTGTCGATACCTTAGAAGGAAGTGGTTATGAAGGCGGTCGAGTTTATGGAAATGCCCAAGCAACTGTGAGGAATGGTCAAGTTGACTGGTTCTTATCTGGTGGTGGCTGGAATGATAAAAAAATTGTCGGGAATGTTGGAGTAACCGTTTATGATGGTGTCATTAATGCCTCAATGGGAGCATCTTATGGTGCTTCAAGTGATCATACTGTTACTGGAAATTCTAATAACATTGTTTACGGTGGCGACTTTTCTGGTACTCCTCGTGAAGGAACGAATGGTTTTTCTGGCGGAATAACAAATGTTGGCTCTTTGTTAGGAAACGCAAATTTGACCATTGATTTAAGAAACTACAATCGCGAGTTTAAATTGCCTTCGGGAACGTTTATTTCAGGAGGTGTTCCTTATAACGGAACAACTAATTTAGGAACAGATGCTTCTAATACAATCACGCTAAATATCTATACAAAACCAGGTTCAGATGTTTTGAATGGTGCAGCGATATACGGAGATGGCGCGCGGACGTCCTCATATACAAAAAGTGGCAAAATTATTATGAATATTCAAGCAACAGGTTCAAGTATTGGTAACTTATATGCAACAAATTATGGTAATGCCCCTACGACAGGGCTGTTACGTGATGTCGAGATAAATTTACAAGGTGCCAAAACAATCAATGGATTATCTGGTGGAAATGCAACAGATAGTTTCACCAATACCATTGTTTCTAAAAATGCTCAGAAAGTTGTCATTAACATTGGCGAGAACGTTGACGGCACCAATAACTATCAAACAGAACCACTAAATGCGACAGGCTTAGGCGTTGTCAACTTTACGGAATTAAATGTCACCAATGGCATTAAATTAATGGCTAATGGTGGGAACATCAAAAATGGCGTTTCTGCTACTGCCGCGAATCATAGTACGACTTACAATGAATTCGGATCAATTCATCTATCTAAAAATGCAGGAATTGGGATTACCAACACGGCCAATTTAATTTCAGCTAGCAAACTAACGGTTCAGGATCATGCAACATTAGAAACAATTCCTGGTACAGGTAAGGTAAACATTGCGGATTTTGAAGCTGTCGATCCAACAAAAGATGAACTTTTATGGATTAAACCAACGACAGATACAACTGCTTTGGTGGATAGCACAGGGACTTGGTTTGGAAATGTCAAAGCCTATCAGGTCTTGACGATTAATCCAACGGTCAATAATGCTACAAAACTTATGCCAACAACGTTTCATGGGATTGAAAAAGCGACTGGAAAAACATTTATTGGCGATAACGATGTGACAAAGGGCGCCAATGGCTATGGGATAGCAATTCCTGGTTCCATCATCGATTACGAAGTGGAAACGCCTGGAATTGTGGCAGGTGCAGGTACTATTTCTCATGATGTAAAAGAGGTCAAAGCCGGCAATGCGCCGTTAACCTTACAAGCGTGGGGCACCGAAGTAGCTGGACAAAAAGTTCAAAAAGGACGTTTGATGATTCCGACCTCAAGTGCTTTAACACCAACCCTAAGCTTCCTTCCTGACGAAGTAACAGGTTCTTGGTTGCACCAAGGAACGGTTAAATCTAGTGAAGTTGGGAGCGCGATAGAGCAAATTCCAGAGCAGAAAGATACCACCCCGCTTTCATGGAAAGCGACGAATATGAACTACAGTTATCAGGTGAAAGTTCAATTTTCAAATAAAGTGGAACTTTCGGGGCAATCGGTGATTGTCACAGAAGATGAGGCAGCGCAACTAACGACTGTCGATAAAGTAATAGAAATGCTTGGCGCAAAAGGTCGGCCGTTTTTCAAAACCTCATTAAAAGAGACGGATTTACCACAAATTCAAGCGCCGTTAGCAGAAAAAACTGTATCGCGGAAACATGATATTCAATTAGAAGCAGGGACGTCAGGGGATAATTTGCAAAACAAAACGGTTCATTTAGTTGTTGTGAAAAATGAAAGTGTCCTTGCCAAAGATCGTTCGTTTGCCTTGTATGCGACAAGTGCGCATTTGAAGTTAAAAGAAGCAAATGGCTTAACGAATTCAGACGAGTTGGCACAATGGACACAAGCAACGGTGATTTTCGCAGATGGTCGGGCCAATCAAACGCCAAGTCTTGATGCCGCAACCTTCCAAGCCATTCAACAAGCGAAACCAGAAGAATTAGCCAAAACGGTGCCAGCCAATTATCAATTTACAGAAGCTGGTGAAACGTTAAATAAAAAAGTCAATGTGTCTATTTCAGGTGAATTAACGTTAGAAAAAGTACCTAAAACAATTGATTTTGGCAAACAAAAAATTTCTGCCAAGCCAGAAGTTTACTGGCCAACTCTTTCAGATGATTTAGTCGTTCAAGACACACGCGGGACAGAAAGTACGCCTTGGAAACTGAATGTTCAGGTAACGAATCCCTTAACGAACGGCACAGATCAATTGGAAGATTTGTCATTGGTTACAGACAAAGGAGAATTTTTACTCAATAAAGGAGATACGGTTGTTACAGAAAATGAAGGCTCCGGTTCAGGTAGTTATACAATTAACCAAGGTTGGGGTGCGGCAAACCAACGGGGACTTAAACTATCTGTGCCAGTCGAGAAACAAAAAGTTGGCGAATTCAAAGGGACATTGTCATGGTCATTAGTCATGGCACCATAACAAGGAGGAGAGAAGTGAGATGAAAAAATACCTTTTGCTTAGTTGTTTTTTAGGTCTTTTCAGCTTCTGTCATTCAGACACTGCGTTTGGGGAAGCAGCTTATGAAAATAGTGGTGTTGTCTCCTTTTATGGAACGTATGAATATCCCACAGAAGAGTCGACAACAGCGACTAGTAATTCTTCCACAACGACCGAACCCACCAAGCCAGCTGACGGAGGCGCTTCATCCGTCCTTTCTTCTGGCGTATATGGGTCGCGACAAGGAAGATTACCAGCGACAGGTACCACCAATCAAGCACCATTTATTTATTTGGGAATCAGCCTTATCACTATAGGCATATTATTTATTAAAAGGAGAAAAGAAGATGAAAAAAACAGTATTAGCAGTAGTAGGGATTGTAGGATTTAGCGGTGTCCTAGCGACACAACAAGCATTTGCGGAAGACATTAACGTGAACTATACAAGTAATGGCGCCATTACATTTGAACCAGATACAGATCCAACGAAGCCAGTTAACCCAACCAATCCAGATGAAAAAGTTGAACCAGAAGATCCAACTGACCCAACTGGACCAAAACCAGGGACTGCAGGCCCCTTATCAATTGACTATGCTTCAAGCTTTCAATTTGGCGCCCAAAAAATCACTTCCGATACGAAAGATTATTACGCACAAATTCAAACATTTAAAGATGGAACAACAGGTCCCAACTATGTTCAGGTAACGGATAAACGTGGGACACAAGAAGGCTGGACGTTAAGCGCTGTACAAAATGGGCAATTCAAAACAGCCCAAAATGAAGAATTAGTAGGGGCCGCTTTATCGATTGCCAATGCAGGTGTGACATCGATTGTTGATGCCGCATACGCGCCAACACCAACAGCAGCACATACCTTTGTTCCTGGAACAGAAGTAGAATTAGTCAAAGCAGAAGATGGCAAAGGAATGGGGACTTGGGTCTATCGTTTTGGGAAAGATGCGACAGAAGGTGCTACTGCCGTGAAATTAAATGTCCCAGGTAAAGCGATTAAATTAGCAAAAGAATATCGTACGACCTTAACATGGACATTGAAATCTGTACCAACGAATGTTGGAGGCTAAGTAAATGAAAAAAACAGTCGTCTACTCCTTGTTATTCGGAACAATGTTGCTTGGCGCCACTGTTCCTGCTGAAGCGGCGACGGTCGTTTTTGATAGCGAACAGTCGATTGTTTTTACCCCAAGCACAGATGGGACGGATCCAGTAAATCCAGAAAATCCCGATCCAGAAAAACCAGTTCGACCAGTCGATCCAACGAATCCTGATGGACCTAATCCAGGCACACCTGGGCCACTTTCCATCGATTATGCCTCAAGTTTGGATTTTGGGAGTAATGAGATATCGAATAAGGATCAAACGTATTTTGCCAGAGCGCAAACCTATAAAAACCCAGATGGTTCAGCAAGTGAATTGGCAACTGCTAATTATGTACAAGTAAGTGATTTACGGGGAACCAATGCTGGCTGGGTTTTAAAAGTGAAACAAAATGGTCAATTTCGTAATGCAGAAACATTACACAAAGAATTAACAGGCGCCACCGTCGCCTTTACTGAGCCCAGTGTGCGCTCAAATGCGACGGACGTATTGCCGCCAACTGCTACCGCAAACATTCAATTAGATGCTGCGGGCGCAGAAACTGTTGTCATGCAAGCCCCAGAAAAGACCGGCGCCGGAACGTGGATCACGCTGTGGGGGCAAGCAGAAAAAGTGACCGAAAAAAATCAACAAGGACAGCAAGTAAATGCCACAATCACACGGGCAATCTCACTAACTGTTCCCGGGAAAACCCCTAAGGATGCAGTACAATATAAAACAACATTGACTTGGCTACTTTCAGATGTACCAGTAAATAATGGAGGGAAATAAATGAAAAAGACAAAAGTAATGACATTGATGGCAACCACAACTTTAGGCGCATTGGCACTTGTACCAATGAGTGCATTAGCAGTCGACGGTGGTGAATACCAAACAAACGGAGCGATTCAATTTGCACCAAATACGAACCCAACGAATCCAGTTGATCCGACGAATCCAGACCCGGATAAACCAATTACGCCAGTTGATCCAACTGATCCGACAGGGCCTAAGCCAGGGACAGCAGGTCCGTTATCCATTGACTATGCATCTAGCTTATCTTTTGGGGAACAAACGATTACCTCAAAAAATATGACCTACTATGCAGAAACACAAAAATACAAAGATAACGCTGGTGCCGATCAAGAAGGCCCGAACTTTGTTCAAGTCTCAGATAATCGTGGGACTGAAACAGGTTGGACGTTAAAAGTAAAACAAAATGGTCAATTCAAAACTGAAGCCAACCAAGAACTAACAGCGGCCAAAGTAACTTTAAGCAACGGACGCGTGGTTTCAGCTTCACAATCTGCAAAACCAACGACAGCGCCAGCTACGATTGAATTAAACCCAACTGGGGCTGAATCAGTGGTCATGGCTGCTGGCGATAAAGAAGGTGCGGGTACGTACTTAATGAGCTGGGGCGATAGTGTAGATGCCGCTAAAACAAGTATTTCATTAGAAGTACCTGGTTCAACCACAAAATATGCGAAAAAATACACGACAACTTTTACTTGGACTTTGACAGATACACCTGCTAACACAGGAAACTAAGAACGACAGCATACACGCAAGATCGGGATATAAGTCAAAAATTTTTGGCTTATCTTTCGGTCTTTTGGTGCTTATAATACAACAAAGAATGAAAGACATAGGAGAATGAATATGAACAGATGGAAAGTATATGCAACGGTAATCGCTTGTATGTTATTTGGCTGGATTGGCGTGGAGGCGCACGCTTCTGAATTTAATTTTGCGGTCACACCAACAATTCCCGAAAATCAAGTGGATAAATCAAAAACCTACTTTGACTTAAAAATGGCGCCTGGTGCCAAACAAACCGTAGAAATTCAGTTACGCAATGATACAGATGAAGACATTACCATTGAAAATACGGTGAACTCAGCGACAACAAATTTAAATGGCGTAGTAGAATATGGCCAAAACGGAATCAAACCTGACAAAACTTTACGCTTTAACTTAAAAGATTATGTGGAAGCACCGAAAGAAATCATCTTGCCGAAGCATTCCCAAAAGACATTACCTTTAACCATCACGATGCCTAAAGATTCTTTTGATGGCGTGATGGCTGGCGGTATAACACTCAAAGAGAAAAAGAAAGAAACAACGACTTCTGCGGATCAATCAAAAGGGTTAGCTATTAATAATGAATACTCCTATGTTGTGGCTATTATTCTTCAGCAAAATGAGACAAAGGTTCAACCAGATTTAAAATTACTAGGGGTTAAACCAGGCCAAGTCAACGCGCGAAACGTCATCAATGTTTCTTTACAAAACCCACAAGCGGCCTACTTAAACCAATTACATTTAATCAACACTGTTTCAAAAGGAGGCGAAACGCTTTACCAATCCGATACTGAGGATATGCAAGTGGCGCCAAACTCTAACTTTAGTTACCCAATTTCTTTAAAAGGGGAACGATTAACGCCAGGAAAATATGTCTTGAAATCAACGGCCTATGGTGTAAAAGATGAAAAGGGTACCTATCAAGTCAAAGGTGCCAATGGTGAAGAACGGTACCTGTACAAATGGGAATTTACAAAAGAATTTACTATTTCTGGGGACGTCGCTAAAGAATTAAATGAAAAAGACGTAACCATTAAAGGAACCAATTGGTGGTTGTATCTACTGATTGCATTAATCATTCTAGCGCTGCTCTTATTGATTTTCTTCTTGTATCGTAAAAAGAAAAAAGAGGAAGAACAACAATCTGAGCAATAAAAAGGGCTATCTATTGACAAAAAGGGTTTTCCTTGTAAAAGTAAAGGTACTTTTACAAGGAATTGCTTCCCATAAAGTAGAGGTAGAGAGAGTGAGAAGCCATGAGAAAAAAGTATCTTTTTTTATTTAGTTCTTTGCTAATTTTTACGGCTGTCGAAATAGAACCAATTCAAACATTGGCGACACCTATTTATAATCCCTTAGAACCAACGGAAGAAATTCAACCAAAACCAGAATCAATCACCCCTCAGGAAAAGTCAGAACCGGAACAACCTGCGCCAACCCCTCCGGAAGATCAAAAAACTACGGTTCCTTCTGAAGAAAAAAAGCCTTCACCCAAGAAAAAAGACAAACCTGTGGAGAAACCGGCAATGTCAAAAGAAAAAAAGAAACAAACAAAAGAAACAACGGCTCATTCCTTACAAGTGAATAAAGATTTTGTCTTTCCTAACGGACTTGGTGCAGGCGGCGATGAAGAATCTGAAAGCTATTTAGCAGCGGTTGGGTACTTTCTTTCAGGAAATGGATTGTATGGGAAAAAAATGGATGTGAGAGAAGTCTATGATATTGATGATGTTTTTAAATAAAGTGGATAAAAGAAAAATCGCCTTATTTCAGTTACTGGAAAATGCACCGATGTTAACAGAGTCAAAAGAAACCGTAATGCAGGAGTTAGAATTATCTGAATTTATCGTGAACAAAACGGTCGCTGAATTAAATGCTGATTTTATTGAATTTGGTTTATCAGAGGATTTTCAAATTGTGAGCGATGGTATTTTCTTAACGCTTAATGAATCAGGAACGGAAACTTCCGCTACTTTGATTGATTGCTATATTAAAGAGTCGTTACGTTTTGCTATGTTTCAAGATTTCTTTTTTCAGCGTTTTGATTCTGTGAATGAGTTTGCTTTAGAACACTTTGTTAGTCACACATTGGCTTATAAGGAGTTCAAGGAATTAAAGAAAATGCTGGAAAATTACCAAATTACAATTAATAAAGAATTTCACTTGGTGGGAAATGAAACCAATTTACGCGAAGTAACAACACTGGTTTTTTTACAATTATACCAACGTGATTTTTCATTGTACGGTAAAAAAGTTTTAGAGCAGATTCGGAACTTTGAGCTATTTTTTTCTGAGAAGGTTCATCTTAATCAGCGTGCGGGCTATGCACAAGCTAAATGTTTTCATTTTTTGGCGGTTTCTTTAGTACGAACGCAGCAACAGTTTTATGTAGAGAAAAAAGTAGATTCGCAAGTGTTAAAACAATTAGCCGGTGACAATCAGCAGAATGTTTTCAATTGGTTAGAGAGTCTTCAAATCCCAGAACCACAACGAACAAACGAAGGCAATTATTTACTCTTATTTTTAATTGCTGAAGAGTGGCTTCAAGTAGCTTCAGCAGCACTTTGCCAAAGATTTGCAGAAATTCAACAATTGAATCGTGACTTGTTAAGCTATTTAAAAATACAATTTCAGCTTTCCGAGGAAGTCCTGCAAGGTTTTGAACAAAAAGTAACAATCGTTCATTTTAAATTGTTCCATTTTCCAATAGAAGCAAACTATAGTTATCGCAAAATGGATATAACCTACTTTGCAGAAACGTATACAGAGTATTTTTCTGCTAGTCGACAATTTATTCAAGAACAAAAAACGAATCCCGCTGTTTGGGATGCCAGACAGTTTTTATTTTATCGGTATCTGTTGTTAATGGTGGATGCGTTACCATTGAAAAAAGTTTTGGCTCCGATTACATTGTGTGTCGACTTTTCCTTTGGTGAAGCCTATAATCGTATGATACAAAAAAATATTGAAAAAATTACGGAATGGAATATCATTTTCAAAGCACATGTAGATGAAAGTGTACAATTAATTTTATCGGATATTCATTTTGTCGATTGGCCTGAGATTACTCAAATTATTTGGCTAGCGCCACCACGTCCTGTTGATTGGTCGCATTTTATTAAAACGCTGAGTGCACTAAGACCGCACTCGGGAGAAGAAAACAAGGTCGGGACAGCACCGCTTAGCTCCGAGAAATAAGAAGAAATTTCCGGAAATTGTTCTTTAATTTTTGGATAATTTCGGCTTATTTCCGAAGGAGCTGGTTCTGTTCCCGCCGTTTATCAGATTTTGAGCGTGAAGCAAAAATCCAAAGTGATTTTTGTACCACGCTTTTTCTTTTAGAATATAAAAATTAAAAATAATAAAAAAGTTGAAACTTTTTATGCTTGTGATTCGTCTATATAAGTGTACAGGAAAGGAGGTTCCAGAAATCGATGGTTTTCGATGGTTGGAAAAGAAAAAAACAAATTCGCGCGTTAGAAACCCTTGTGGATACCAAATATGAAAAAATGTATCGCATTGCCTTTAACTATACACATTCGAAAGAAGATGCCTTGGATGTGATTCAAGAAAGCTTTGAAAAGGCACTGAAGGCCATCCAAAAAGGACCAGATATTAAGGATTTTGAAGCGTGGTTCTTTCGAATTCTGCTTTCTGTAGCGACAGATTATTGGCGTAAAAAGAAACGAGAAGCTGTTCATATTGAAAAAGATGAACATGTGTTAGACCTTTTAAATAATCCCCAACGCAGTTTTTTAGAAATTGAAGAAATTATTAATCAATTAGATAGTCCCAATCGTGAAATTATTCTATTAAAATTTTTTGAAGGATTTACGCTAAAAGAAATCGCCTTGATCCTGGATATTAACGAAAACACGATTAAAACGAAGATGTACCGCAGTTTGAATGAACTCCGAAGTCTATTGAATTAGTAAAAGAAAGGAAGCGAAAAAATAATGGAAGATTTTGTAAAAAGTGTTGTTAAAAACTTTTCAAAAGAATACCGCCAACAACCGTTGCCAACGGATCTACAAGCGGAAGTCAAAGCGCGTTTTCATAAAGAGAAAAAGCGGTACACCTGGCTTCGTTTTAGAAACCGCTCACTGCAAAGTAGTCTAGTAGTGGCTTGTGGCTTTGTCTTATCAGTCAATTTGTTTCCAGGTTTTAGTGAAGCAGCCCGCAACATTCCTGTGTTAGATAAAATTGTTCAATTAGTCACCATCAAAACGTTGACAGCGAAAAAACAGGAAAGTGAAGTAAACATCGATGTCCCTAAAATCCAAACATCCCAAGAATCTTCAGTAGCCGACACGCTCAACAAAAAATACTTGAAAGAAGCCCAAACAGAATTTCAACAAGTCAAAGGGCAATTGTTTGATGGTTCTCGTGTTTCAGTCACTGGAGATTATGAAAAAGTCGTGGACGACCGTCGCTTCCTAGTGGTCAAACGAACCTTCACAGAAATTAAAGGCAGTTCTGCGACGACAACGAAATATGACACCATCGACAAACGAGCCAATGTTGTCGTTTCACTCCCCTTAATTTTTAAAAATGATTTTTACATTGATGTCATTAGTAGTGAAATTAAACAACAAATAGCAGACCAAATGAAGAACGATAGCAATAAAATATACTGGTCCGAAAAAGAGGATGCCCCCAGTGATGTTCAACCCTTCAAAAAAATTAAAAAGGACCAACCTTTCTATATCAATGAAAAACACCAATTAGTGATTGTGTTTCCCCAAGGAGAGATTGCGCCTTACTATATGGGCACTCCTGAATTTGTGATTCCTGATCAAGTCATTGAAAATGAATTGGCAGCGCCTAATTATTTAAAATAAACTCAGTAAAAAACACGCGACATTTCTTAAAACTGTCGCGTGTTTTTTGCTGACCTAACCAAGTCAGTTGCGGTTTTACTGAGAGAAGCGTACACTAGAATTAAGCATAACAAGAAAGGGCGAATGGCAATGGAAAAATCAGAAAAAATTAGTATTTTACAAGATGTGGTTAAAATTAAATCTGTAAATGGAAACGAAGAAGAAGTGGCAATCTATTTACAAAATCTTTTGAAAAAATATGAGATCCCTTCTGAACTTGTTTCTTATGCACCAAATCGTAGTAGTTTGGTTGCTTATTTAGGTGAAAACCGAGAAAAAGTCTTAGGGTTTAGTGGCCACATGGACGTGGTTTCTGAAGGGGACGAAAGTCAATGGACTTTCCCGCCATTTGCGGCCCATATTGAAGGAAATAAATTGTATGGCCGTGGCGCAACGGACATGAAAAGCGGCTTAGTCGCAATGGTTTTAGCAATGATTGAATTAAAAGAAAAGGAAGTTCCATTAAATGGAGCGGTTAAATTTTTAGGTACAGTTGGTGAAGAAGTCGGTGAGCTAGGTGCTGGCCAATTAACTGAAAAAGGCTATGCGGATGATTTAAGTGCCTTAGTCATTGGAGAACCAACCAATTATAACTTGATGTATGCGCACATGGGTTCAATTAACTATTCTGTTGTGTCACACGGAAAAGAAGCCCACAGTTCGATGCCAGAAGAAGGCATTAACGCGATTAATAATTTGAACGAATTTATTACAGAAGCAAACCAACAAATGGCGGAAGTCACAGCAAACTATGAAAATCCTGAATTAGGCCGAACGATTCACAATGTAACCGTCATTAAAGGTGGCACACAAGTGAACAGTATTCCAGGTCAAGCAGCCTTGCAAGGGAATATCCGTTCAATTCCAGAATTCAGCAACGACCAAGTCATTGCATTATTACAAAAAATTGTCGATGAATTGAACAAAAAAGAAAAACATCAGTTAGAATTAACGATTGATTACAATAAAATTCCTGTAAAAGCTGAGAAAGATTCTGCGTTAATTCAAGCCATTCAAGCCCAATTTGATCAACCATTACCATTAGTGACAAGCGCTGGGACCACAGACTTAGCTGAATTTACTAAATCAGACAATACATTTGATTGCGTTGTCTTTGGACCAGGTGTGACCACTACTGCACACCAAGTCGACGAATATGTCGAAATTGATAATTATTTAGATATGATTGATAAGTATCAAGCGATAGCAAAAAGTTATTTAAATTAAAAAAATGTCGCGCCTGAATCATAAAAATCAGGTGCGACATTTTTTATAAGGTTTATTCCACCACAGTCCATTCATTTAAGGTTTTGCCGTTCTCATCAACTAGCTCTAACCAGCTGTTTGTTCCAGCAAAATAGAGAAACAAGCCGACTTCATTAACGCTTTTTAAGACGATATCTTCCGTTGTGACAAAGTCTTTAAATTGGCTCTTGCGTTCATCACGAAGTTTTTCACCAAATCTAGCGGAGAAACCGACAGACCCGTCTTTATTTAAAGGGGCTTCGGGCATCATTGTCGCGCCAGCTTTAATAAGCATTTCATTGCGCTTTTGCCAAAAAACAGTTGCTTTGCTTTGTCGAGTATCAATATAAAAAGGAATTTGGCTGACTTCTTTTGTCCATTTGTGGCGTGCTTTGGCTGGTCTGGCTTTCTTCGGCGCCGGTTTTTTAAACAGAGAGTAGCCAAAACGTTCCAAGATAAAGGTGACTGTTTCTTTATAGTTAGTCACTGTCGCTACCGCACTTTTCGGAATTTTGACTGTCGTTGGGGTTGCTTCCAATGTTAAACCACTTTCTTTCGCATCATCTAGGAAAGCTTGCGCTAAATAGGCAAGTTCTGTGTCCCAAGTCGGTTTCAACAAAATCGAGTGATCAAAAGAAACTTCTTTATATGTAGCTTTTTCTTCAGCAAGTCCTAAAGCAACTAGTTGGTTATCTCTTAGCAAGAAAAGAATCGCTGCCTCTTTTTTCGGTAATTTAGTTGTTTGTTCAATGATTAAGTGGGCCTGATCGGCTAAATCAATGAGTGTCTTTGTTTTTTTTAGATCAACGGTTAAATGTAAGTCCATGAAGTCTGCTCCTTTATCGTTAGTTTCTTCATTGTATCATGAAACAGCGTCTTCGTCTTTTAACGAGTCAGCAACCTTACAATATTGTTTGAAACAAAAAGAAGCTTTCGTGGTATACTTACTCACATACATAATTTTTAATGAGGAAAGTAGAGGAACAAGAATGAAAACACTTGGCAATATTTTATGGTTCATCTTTGGCGGCTTTTTTGGTGGCTTATCTTGGCTATTCGCAGGCGTGATTTGGTGTATTACAATTATCGGTATTCCGATTGGTTTACAATGTTTTAAATTAGCGGGGTTGAGCTTTTGGCCGTTTAAAAAGCGAGTCGTGTATAGTGATAGCGGCGTATCTTTGGTGGTAAACATTATTTGGCTGATTATCAGTGGACTACCATTAGCAATTGGGCATTGTATTAGTGGCTTGTTGCTTTGTCTGACAATCATCGGTATTCCGTTTGGGCAACAATCCTTTAAATTGGCGAAATTAGCGTTAATGCCGTTTGGGGCCCGTGTTGTTTCAACAACTGATTTTTATTTTGAATAGTCAGAGGTTTCTCATTGACAAATAAAACGAAACAGCGTATTCTGTAAATGTAACAAATAACGTTACATTTAGTTTGGAGTGATTAGACATGGCCATGTCAACGAAATTAAGTGTTGCGATTCATATTTTAAGTTTGATTGAAACAGGTCCTCAAGAACAAGTGACTTCTGAATACATTGCTTCAAGCGTGAATACGAATCCAGTCGTTGTTCGACGACTAATGAGCCAGTTAAAAAAAGCCGGCTTGATTCATTCCATGCGTGGAGCCAATAAAAATACCTTATTAAAGAAACCAGAAGAGATCTCACTGTATGAAATTTACACAGCGGTTGAATTGGAACGAGAGATTTTCAATATTCATCAAAATCCTAATCCAAACTGTTCCGTTGGGGCAAATATCCAATCGGTACTAGAAACTGAATTTACTAAAGTGCAACAAAAAATGGAAGAAGAATTGAAAAGCATCACCTTAGCAGATGTGATTCATGAAATAGAAGTTAAGAGGGATAAGTAATCTCTCTACTTTTAAAGTATTAAATGTAACTATTTTAGTTCTATTTAAAAATGAAAGGATGATTTACATGAAAGTAGCAGTATTAGGAGCAACAGGAAAAGAAGGACAATTACTTTTAGCAGAAGCTAAACGTCGCGGGATGGACGTGACAGCCATCGTTCGTAATGCTTCAAAAATAACAGATGGCACACCGACCATTGAAAAAGATGTTTATCAATTAACAACAGAAGATATTCAAGCGTTTGATGTATTAATTAGTGCCTTAGGATTCCCTGATGTGCAAGATTTCCCCAAATCTACCAAACATTTGATTGAGATTTTAACCAATCAAAAAACGCGCTTGTTTGTCGTTGGGGGCGCTGGAACCTTGTATGTGGACCCAGAACACACAACTCAATTAAAAGATACACCATCATTCCCAGCAGAAATTCAGCCATTAGCTTCGGCGATGGGCGAAGCTTTAAACTTATTGAAAGAAGCTCAAAACATCCACTGGACCTATATTAGTCCTGCAGCCATGTTTGATGCTGAAGGTCCTGCGACAGGCCATTATGAAGTCGCTGGCGAAGAATTAACAACCAATAGTCAAGGTGACAGCTACATTAGTTACGCAGACTACGCCGTTGCCATGTTAGATGAAGTGGAAAGTAATGTACACCCAAATCAACGAATCAGTGTGTATCAATAAAAGAAAAAATTATTAATAAAGAAAGAAGTGAGGAATAAAATATTTTATCTCTCACTTCTTTCTTTATTTTACCCAAAAATTAATAACATTTAGAACAAGGAGTTAAGTTATTTGCTAGAGCTGCTTCTAAAGTAGTTTCTGTATAGGTTCCATTTCCACATTTGCGTGCATGGTATTTACTGCCAGTTGGTGTCACAAGAACAGTTGTGCTTGTTTCTGGACCAGCATTTGCAGCAGCCGTCTCGACTTCCGCCGGTGCCTGTGCGGCTTGTTGCGCCTCTGCTTCAGCTTGCGCTTTTGCTGCCGCTTCGGCTTGTTCTTTTTGCGCTTTTTCAGCGGCTAGTTTTTGAGCTTCTGCTTCTTTTCGTTGTTTTTCTTTGTGGGCATCTAATTGAGTTTTAACAACGGCTACCCGTTTTGTTAAAGCTTGATTTGGGGAGTTTAAAGCGTCAATTTGTTTGACCGCTTCATTATAGTAAGCTTCATTGGTTGGTTCTTGTTCAGCTTTTTCAACAGCGGCAGTTGCACTGGCGACTAATTGTTCATTTTTTTCTTTTTCAGCGATAGCGGTTTGAACAGTCGTTAATCGTTGTTGAAATCCTTCTTTGCCAACTGGGGCAGCAGCTACTAATTTTTCAGCTGCTTGATAATCGCTTTTACTTTTAGATTTTTCAGCAGTTGTAACTGCTTCATCAACAGGTACTGCTTCTTTGATTTTTTCAAGGCGATCATTGTATTCCTCGTATTCTTGACTTAATGAAGATACTAAGGTTGCGGCTTCATCATAGTTTTTCTGAGAAGGTTGTTTTTCAGCGTAAGCTAAGGCTTTTTCTGTTTTGGCCAATTCTTGTTCAGAATCTGTGATGCTTGCAATAAATTCTTTTGATGGTGTGACTTCGACTGATTTTTCAACTTTGGTATCTTTCTTCTCAGCAACAAAGGTGATTTTTTGCGTTTTTTCATCGGACAGTTTTACTTTGTAAGCAAACGTTTTGTCTTTTGTTTTTACTTCCTTGCCATTGGCCGTTAGTTTGCTGTTGCCGTCATATTCGCCTTTGATGGTGGCTGAGCCATTGGCATCGGTTTCAACACTCTCTGCATCAAGTGAAAGTGTCGGGGAAGAATCTGTCGTGGCAACCCCACCAATAAATAGAGCGGCACTTGCTAACGCGGCATAGCCATATTGTTTTTTCGGTTGTTTCTTAATTAATGCTTTGATAGTCAGTCCCCCGCTGACAAGTAACCCTAATAGACCCAAAAGTACTAATACTACACTCATTCATTTCTCTCCTTTCGATATAACGTTATTATACAATGTATTGTGAGAAAATGAACATTTTTTTCGTAATAATTAATAAATTTCCTGATAAAAAAATTATTTCCTGAAGCTCAAATTCTTTTGTAAAAATTTTGTTGTGCTAAAATGGAAAGTGAGTTTAACTACGTATGTTATTAGAGAAGGGGAAATCAATGAAAGCAGAAATCATTGCAGTCGGAACAGAGTTATTACTGGGACAAGTAGTGAATACCAACGCCACCTTTTTATCAGAAGAGTTAGCTGCGCTAGGCATCGATGTTTACTATCAGACCGTTGTTGGTGATAACGGCGGCCGCTTAGAAACGCTACTAACAGAAGCAGAACAAAGAAGTGATTTAATTGTCCTTTGTGGAGGGCTAGGACCTACAGAAGACGATTTAACCAAGCAAGTTGTCGCACAACATCTCCATAAATCATTAGTAGAAGATCAAGAAGGATTGAACCGCTTGCACCAGTTTTTCCAACAGTCTAAGCGGCCAATGACGGAAAATAATCTACGACAAGTGTTAGCCATTGAAGGTGGACAAGTTCTTCAAAACCCGACAGGATTAGCGGTTGGTTCTTTTGTAACAGAAGGCACAACAAGCTATTTGCTCTTACCAGGGCCACCCAATGAATTAATTCCGATGTTCCAACAAGCGGCACGACCTTTATTGATTGATGCGTTTCCACAAGAAGAACAATTGATTTCAAGAGTCTTGCGTTTTTATGGCATTGGTGAATCACAGCTGGTGACCGAGATTCAATCGTTGATTGCGCACCAAACGAATCCAACCATTGCGCCTTATGCTAAGCCTAATGAAGTGACACTTCGTTTAACAGTTAAAACAAAAGACTTAGTAGCTGGCGAAGAATTATTAACAGCGACGGAAGAAAAGGTTTTAGCTAAAGTGGGAGACTATTTTTATGGGTATGGGGATGACAATAGTTTAGCCAAGGTAACAGTGGACTTGTTATTACAAAACGGACAAACCGTCACGGCTGCTGAGAGCCTCACCGCTGGCCTCTTCCAAAGTACACTGGGGGAAATTGCGGGCGCTTCGAAGATTTTTAAGGGAGGCTTCGTGACGTATTCGCAAGAAACAAAAGAGAACTTTTTAGGAATTTCTCATGAACTTTTAGAAGAACATGGCACGGTAAGTGAAGCGTGTGCCAAAGAAATGGCAGAGAAAGCGCGTCAGTTAGCTAAATCTAACTATGGTTTATCATTTACTGGGGTCGCTGGTGACCCAATCGAAGGTCAACCGACAGGCACTGTTTGGATTGGGCTGGCGGAAGAAGGCCAACCAACCGTTGCAGAATGTTTCCATTTTAACCGTGACCGAAATTATATTAGACAGAGTGCGGTTATGCGAGGGTTAGATCTTTTACGGCGCCGAATCATTAATAAAAAATAAATATGCGAATGTTTGTTCGGTTTTTTCTTGCTTTTTTGGTACAAAAGAGATATGATAGACCTACTAACAGGAAATGAAAAATAAGTTTATATAAATTAAAGGAGGATTATCCATTGGCAGATGATCGTAAAGTGGCTTTAGATGCCGCACTGAAAAAAATTGAAAAGAACTTTGGGAAAGGCTCTATTATGAAATTAGGCGAAAAAGCTGATCAAAAAATTTCAACTATCCCTAGTGGTTCTTTAGCGTTAGATGTTGCATTGGGCGTAGGTGGGTATCCACGTGGCCGAATTATTGAAGTATATGGTCCTGAGAGTTCAGGTAAAACAACTGTTTCTTTACACGCAATTGCAGAAGTGCAACGAAATGGTGGAACAGCCGCTTTTATCGATGCTGAGCATGCATTGGATCCTCAATATGCGGAGAAACTAGGCGTTAACATTGATGAATTACTTTTATCTCAACCAGATACGGGTGAGCAAGGCTTAGAGATTGCCGATGCCTTAGTTTCAAGTGGTGCGATTGACATCGTTGTCATCGACTCGGTTGCTGCGTTAGTTCCTCGTGCAGAGATTGATGGTGAGATGGGAGCGAGCCATGTCGGCTTACAAGCTCGACTAATGTCTCAAGCACTACGTAAATTATCAGGCTCAATTAATAAGACAAAAACAATTGCTATTTTCATTAACCAAATTCGTGAAAAAGTTGGCGTGATGTTCGGAAATCCTGAAACAACTCCTGGTGGACGTGCATTGAAATTCTACGCAACGGTTCGTCTAGAAGTCCGTCGTGCAGAACAGTTAAAACAAGGAACAGACATCGTCGGTAACCGCACAAAAATTAAAGTCGTTAAAAACAAAGTGGCGCCACCATTTAAAGTGGCAGAAGTTGATATCATGTATGGCCAAGGTATTTCCCAAGAAGGCGAATTACTAGATATGGCTGTGGAAAAAGACCTTATCAGTAAAAGTGGTGCTTGGTATGGCTATAAAGAAGAACGAATTGGCCAAGGCCGTGAAAATGCCAAACAATACATGGCGGATCATCCTGAAATGATGGCAGAAGTGTCTAAATTGGTCCGTGATGCATACGGCATCGGTGACGGTTCAACCATTACAGAAGAAGCAGAAGGTCAAGAAGAATTACCCTTAGATGAATAGATAACGAGTGAATACGACTCGTTAAGAAGAAGGACAACACTTACTGAACAGGACAGGTGTTGTCTTTCTTTGTTTAGAACTAAATTGTTAAATAGACTGTTGTCCATGTCCGAACCCATCCACATCAAGCAGCTTAGTCAAACAGCAGACTATGCGGCGTTTGTTCTAAAATTTAAACAATTCGTGACGGCGGAAACCTAAAAATGTGACGTTGTCTAATATTTGCTGCCCTTTCCAAAAGAAAGGGCTTTTTTAAGTTGACACCTTTCGCGACAAACATTAGAATAAAATTGTGTGTATGCACAAATATGCAAGTAGGCATATTGATAATTGATTTTAGTTTATCAAAAAACTACAAGATATGAATTAACAAAAAGATAGTATGGAGGTGGAAATATGGTTTTAAATATTCTCCTCGCTATCGTCGGTTTGATTGTCGGTCTTGGTTTAGGATTTGTTATTGCAAAGTCACGTCATGATAAAGCAATAAATGGTGCAAAAATTTCAGCGTCGAGTATTCTCGAGAACGCTCGGAAAGAATCAGAAACACTGAAAAAAGAAGCATTGCTAGAAGCTAAGGAAGAGAACCAGAAGTATCGTTCAGAAATTGAAAGTGAGTTGAAAGAAAGCAGATTAGAACTTAAATCTCAAGAAAATCGTTTAATTCAACGGGAACAAACGTTGGATCGTAAAGATGACTCTCTTGAAAAACGTGAAGGCTCACTGGAAGAAAAAGAAGAGAAACTTGGTGCTAGACAGCAATTAATTGATGAGCGAGAAAAAGAAGTAGAAAACTTAATTAATCAGCAACATCAAGAATTAGAACGAATTGCTTCCCTTTCAAAAGAAGAAGCAAAATCGATTATTATGAAGTCAACAGAAGAAGAGTTGAATCATGAACTAACCTTGATGGTCAAGGAGTCAGAACAACGTGCCAAAGAAGAATCTGATCGCAAAGCGAAGAACTTGCTTTCCCTAGCAATTCAACGTTGCGCCGCCGATTCTGTTTCTGAAACAACTGTTTCCGTGGTCACTTTACCAAATGATGAGATGAAAGGTCGCATTATTGGTCGTGAAGGACGTAATATTCGTACATTGGAAACATTAACAGGGATTGACTTAATCATTGATGATACGCCAGAAGCGGTTGTGTTATCCGGATTTGATCCAATCAGACGAGAAATCGCTCGAATGACCTTGGAAAAATTAATCCAAGATGGTCGGATTCATCCCGCTCGCATCGAAGAAATGGTAGAAAAATCACGTAAAGAAATGGATGAACGGATTCGTGAATACGGAGAACAAGCAGCCTTTGAAGTAGGTGCTCATACGTTACATCCTGATTTAATTAAAATTTTAGGCCGTTTACGTTTCAGAACAAGTTATGGTCAAAATGTCTTGAACCATTCAATCGAAGTAGCAAAACTGGCTGGCGTTTTAGCCGCCGAATTAGGCGAAGATGTTCAATTAGCCAAACGTGCAGGTTTACTACATGATATTGGGAAAGCATTGGATCATGAAATTGAAGGTTCTCACGTTGAGATTGGCGCAGAATTAGCTGCGAAATATAAAGAAAATTCAGTAGTTATTAATGCCATTGCCTCGCATCATGGTGATGTGGAAGCAACCTCAGTTATTTCTGTTTTAGTGGCAGCCGCAGATGCGTTATCTGCAGCGCGTCCAGGTGCACGTAGTGAATCGTTAGAAAACTACATTCGCCGCTTAGAAAACTTAGAAAATATTTCTAATAGTTTTGAAGGCGTTGATTCAAGTTTTGCTGTTCAAGCAGGACGTGAAGTTCGTGTCATGGTGAAACCAGAAGAAATTTCTGATTTAGAATCTGTTCGTTTAGTTCGAGACATTCGGAAGAAAATTGAAGATGACTTGGATTATCCAGGACATATCAAAGTAACGGTTATCCGTGAAACACGTGCCGTTGACTATGCGAAATAAAATGAAAAGCGAATAAGTATCGCGTGTAGTGTCTCAACGAACAATTGCAAGGATTGTTCGTTGAGACACTTTTTTTAATCTTTTAAAACCAAAACTTTCTTTTCAAAGCGAAAACAACTATAATAAACAAGAGATGTTAAAAAGAGAAGAGGAACCTTTTTGCGTATATTATTTATAGGAGATGTTGTCGGTTCTTTAGGAAGAGAAGCCCTAGCAACGTATGTCCCTAAATTAAAGAAGAAATATCGTCCACAAGTGACCATTGCCAATGGTGAAAATGCGGCATCTGGTCGGGGAATTACTGGCAAGATTTATAAGAAATTTTTGCAAGATGGTGTCGATGTTGTCACGATGGGCAACCATACGTGGGACAACAAGGATATCTTTGAATTCATTGATGATGCGAAGAAAATGGTTCGTCCAGCGAACTTTCCAGAAGATGTGCCTGGTCAAGGAATGGTTTTTGTGAAAGTCAATCAATTGGAACTAGCGGTGATTAATTTACAGGCCCGCACATTTATGGTGCCATTGGAAGATCCTTTCAAGAAAGCCGCCGAGCTAGTGGCTATCGCTCGCAAACGGACACCGCTCATTTTTGTGGATTTTCATGGCGAAACGACAAGCGAAAAACAAGCCATGAGCTGGTTTTTAGATGGCCAAGTTTCAGCCGTTGTTGGAACACATACGCATGTTCAAACAAATGACGCTCGGATTTTACCGAAAGGGACAGCCTTCTTAAGTGATGTCGGTATGACCGGTCCTTATGATGGGATTTTAGGAATGAAGCGTGAACCGATTATTGAGAAGTTTATGACAGCATTGCCGAAGCGCTTTGAGGTAGTCGAAACAGGGCGGACAATTTTATCTGCCTGTATTTTAGAGATTGATGACCAAACGGGCCAAGCGAAGATGATTGAGCCGATTCAGATTAGCGAAGATCGCCCGTTTCAAGAATAATAGAAGAAAAGTTAATCTCGGATCATTAAGAGGTTAACTTTTTCTGCTCTTATAGAAAAAGTGCCGGTGAAAGATGAAGGTGAAAAAAATGGAGCCGTTGAATTTAGATGCACAAAGTAATAAAGAATTAGAAAAATTGTTACATTTAATTGGACAAGATGAAGTCATTCAGCGCTACCAAGCGATTGAAGAAAAGGTAAAGAAAAACAAAAAGCTGACAGAATTAGTGGAAGAAATTAAAGCTGCGCAAAAAGATGCGGTTCAATTTGCTCACTATGGCAAACCAACTGCTGAAAAAGAAGCCATTCAACGAGCTGATGCGAAAACAAAAGAATTTGATGAGCACCCACTCGTTGTAGCCTACCGCGAACAACTGATCGAAGCCAATGACTTAGTTCAACATGTCACGGCGCTCATTCAATACCGCGTGAACGAAGAGCTAGAGAAGGAAGGGAATTAAATGCCACAAAAGACAAAAAATACACCCATGATGGAACAATATTTGTCCATTAAGGCCCAATACAAGGATGCGTTTTTATTTTATCGCTTAGGTGATTTCTATGAGTTATTTTATGAAGATGCTATCAATGCAGCGCAAATCTTAGAATTGACGTTAACCAGTCGTAACCGCAATGCGGATGATCCGATTCCTATGTGTGGCGTTCCTTATCATGCCGCGCAAGGCTACATTGATACGTTGATTGAGCAAGGCTATAAAGTAGCGATTTGTGAGCAAGTGGAAGATCCAAAGACTACCAAGGGCATGGTCAAACGAGAAGTGGTGCAGTTGGTAACGCCAGGAACGGTGATGAATAGTAAAGGCTTGGAAGCCAAAGACAATAATTACTTAACCGCTGTGCTAACAGATGGTAATCAGTTTGGTTTTGCCTATGTAGATTTGAGTACAGGCGAATTAAAAACAGCAGTCTTGGCTGATGAAGAGGGCGTTTTAAACGAAGCTTCTGCGTTGCAAACAAAAGAAATGGTCCTAGGCTCAGGGATTCCTGAATCGTTAAAAGAGAACTTAAGTTTACGTTTAAACATCATCTTTTCGACACAAGAAACGGTGGAAGAAAATGCCGAGTTTAGTTTTTTAACCAATGAACTGATTAATCCATTAGAAATTGAAATTACAGGCAAATTATTATCTTATTTATCCGTTACCCAAAAGCGGAGCTTGTCCCATATTCAGAAAGCTGTGGAATATCAGCCAGATCATTTCTTGAAAATGGATCATTATTCTAAATTCAATTTAGAATTGAGTCAGTCGATTCGAACAGGGCAGAAAAAAGGGACTCTTTTGTGGCTATTAGATGAAACGAAAACAGCTATGGGCGGCCGTTTATTAAAACAATGGTTGGATCGTCCGCTAATTCAGGAACGTCAAATTAAGGCGCGTCAAGAAATGGTGCAATCCTTATTAAATGCCTATTTTGAACGCTTAGATTTGCAAGCAGCATTGACGAACGTGTATGATTTAGAGCGGTTAGCAGGACGCGTGGCATTCGGCAGCGTGAATGGGCGTGATTTAATTCAATTACGGACCTCTTTAGAACAAGTACCAACGATTCGACAGTTAATTGTCGGGATCAATCAAGGGGAATGGGATGATTTGTTAGTCGACTTAAACCCCGTTGAAGATTTAGTGGCATTGATTGCGACGGCGATTAATGAAGAAGCCCCTTTACAAATTACTGAAGGAAATGTTATTAAAGACGGCTATAACGACCAATTAGATGAATACCGTGATGCCATGCGCAATGGTAAGCAATGGTTAGCGGAGTTAGAAGCGAAAGAACGCCAAGAAACAGGGATTAAAAACTTGAAGATTGGCTACAATCGTGTCTTTGGTTATTTCATTGAAATCACTAAGTCAAATTTAGCGAATTTAGAAGAAGGAAAATACGAGCGTAAGCAAACATTAGCTAATGCGGAGCGCTTTATTACGCCCGAACTAAAAGAACTAGAGCGTTTAATCTTAGAAGCTGAAGAAAAATCAGTTGAACTAGAATATCAATTGTTCTTGGCCGTTAGAGAACAAGTGAAAACGAATATTGATCGATTGCAAACACTGGCTAAAACCATTAGTGCGGTTGATGTTTTACAATCTTTTGCAACAATTAGTGAACGGTATCAATACGTTCGACCAACGTTAAGAAGTAACACGAAAAATTTGGCGATTGTCGAAGGACGACACCCAGTCGTGGAAAAAGTTTTAGGGCATCAAGAATACATTCCAAACAGTATCCGCATGAACCCAGAAACAGATATTCTCTTGATTACTGGACCAAACATGTCAGGGAAAAGTACCTACATGCGTCAATTGGCTTTGACGGTGGTCATGGCGCAAATTGGCTGTTTTGTACCAGCGGAAAGTGCTGAAATGCCAATTTTCGATCAAATTTTTACACGGATTGGGGCCTCTGATGATCTAATTGCAGGGCAAAGTACCTTTATGGTAGAAATGATGGAGGCTAACCAAGCACTGCGACACGCCACGCCTAACAGCCTAATTTTATTTGATGAATTAGGACGCGGCACGGCAACCTATGATGGGATGGCGCTAGCGCAAGCCATCATTGAATATATCCATCGTGAAGTACAAGCCAAAACGCTATTCTCTACACATTATCATGAACTAACTGTTCTAGATGAAACCTTAAAAGGCTTGAAGAATATTCACGTGGGCGCTGTCGAAAAAGATGGCGAAGTGGTCTTTCTTCATAAAATGATGGAAGGACCTGCTGATAAGAGCTATGGGATACATGTTGCTAAAATCGCTGGTTTACCAAGCCCGCTTTTAGAACGAGCAGCCACCATTTTATCCGCTTTAGAAGCGGAAGAAACAACGATTCCAATTTCAGTTCATCATGAAGAAGTTTCAGAAGTACATGAAGAAACCGAGCAACTTTCATTATTTAAAGAAGTTTCAACAGAAGAATTAAGTGTCATTGACACATTGAAGAAAATGAATCTATTAGAAATGACACCACTAGATGCGTTAAACATGCTTCATCAATTGCAAAAACGTATCTAATTAGGAACCGAACCGGTTAGGAGGTCGTGAAATGGGGAAAATTCAAGAACTATCCGAACAACTAGCCAACCAGATTGCTGCTGGTGAAGTTGTTGAACGTCCCGCTTCTGTCGTCAAAGAATTGGTGGAAAATGCACTGGATGCAGGAAGCACCCAAATTGATATTTTTATTGAAGAAGCTGGCTTGAAAACCATTCAAATTATTGATAATGGTGAAGGAATTGCCAAAGAAGATGTACTGAATGCCTTCAAACGCCATGCCACAAGCAAAATTCATACAAGAGATGATTTGTTCCGAATTCGCAGCTTGGGGTTCCGAGGCGAAGCCTTACCAAGTATTGCCTCAGTTTCTGAAATGATTGTCGAAACTGCCACAGCTGAGGAAGAAGAAGGCAGCTATGTGATTCTAAAAGGGGGCAAGGTCGAAGAAAACCGACCAGCAGCTCTCCGTAAAGGCACAAAAATGACCGTTTCCAATTTATTTTATAATACGCCTGCTCGTTTGAAATACGTCAAAACGATCCAAACGGAATTGGCCAATATCGGTGACATTGTCAATCGTCTGGCGTTAAGTCACCCTAAAGTCGCTTTTCGCTTAGTTCATGACGGCCACAAAATGATGAGTACAACAGGCAATGGTGATTTAAAACAAACGATTGCCGGGATTTATGGCATTAGTACCGCAAAGAAAATGTTGAAAATTGAAGGAAAAGACCTTGATTTTACTTTGACAGGGTATGTTTCATTGCCAGAAGTCACACGGGCCAGCCGCAACTATTTATCAACGATTATCAATGGTCGTTATATTAAAAATTTCGCGTTAAATAAAGCAATTGTAGCCGGCTATGGTTCGAAACTAATGGTGGGACGTTTTCCAATTGCTGTGTTAGAAATTGAAATGGATCCGCTGTTAGTCGATGTCAATGTCCATCCTACTAAGCAAGAAGTTCGTTTAAGTAAAGAAAAAGATTTAATGGCATTAATTGAACAGGCGATTCAAGAAGTGTTGAGCCAAGAACAGTTGATTCCCAATGCGGCAGACAATTTGCGTTTTAAAAAGAAACTACCGCCAGAACCTAAAGCCGAACAAATGGAAATTCCTTTATCGACTGAACAACCTGCGGTAAAACAACGACCGGGCAGCTTAAGCTATAATCCCGCAACAGGCCGCTTCTATGCGGAACATGCGACAGACGAAATACCAGCCTCAAGCGCCCCTGAAGCTGTCAACCAGACAGAAAGAGCAGTGGACCCAATGGACGATCCATTTGCGCCGCCAGTGCCAGAATCAACGAGTGTAGCGGAAGAAACGTCAGCTTACGAAACCTCTTCGGCAGCTGTTGATTCCGAAAATCATTGGGAAACAGCTAGTAATGAGCAACAGGTAATAGCCGAAGAAACGAAAATAACTGAAGTATCTGATTCAGAACCTTCTCTGCGTTCATCAGAGGCTGCTGACGAGGTTTTCCAAGAAGAAATGAAACTTCACCCAGAATTCGATGCCAATAGCGCTGCGAGTCAAAGAGAACTGAAACAAGCCCTGAATAAGTTGGAAGAAGAACGACCAACAGAACGTTTTCCTGAGTTAGAATACTTCGGTCAAATGCACGGAACTTATTTATTCGCACAAAGCAAAGATGGCCTGTTTATTATCGACCAACACGCTGCCCAAGAACGAATTAAATACGAGTACTTCCGTGAAAAAATTGGCGAAGTCAGTGATGATTTACAAGAACTATTGGTACCAATCGTTATTGATTATCCAAATAGCGATGCCTTGAAAATTAAAGAGCAGAAAGAAACCCTTGCGGAAGTCGGCATCCATTTGGAAGACTTTGGACAAAATAGTTTCATTGTGCGGGCGCATCCAACTTGGTATCCTGCAGGCGAAGAGGAAAGCATTGTTCGCGAGATGATTGACATGTTGCTAACAACTGGCTCGGTCAGCGTGAAAAAATTCCGTGAAGCAACTGCCATTATGATGAGCTGTAAGCGATCCATCAAAGCCAATCATTACCTCAATGAGCAACAAGCACGCGTGCTATTAAAAGATTTAGCCTTGTGCAAAAATCCGTTTAATTGTCCGCATGGACGTCCGGTGCTGATTCATTTTACGAATTCAGATATGGAACGAATGTTTAAACGCATTCAAGACCCCCATTAAAAAGAAACGAGGCGTCATCAATTTATGCAAATTATTTTAGCATCCCAATCTCCTCGCCGTCAGGAGTTATTAAAGCGTGTGGTCCCAGCTTTTACGATTGCACCAGCCGATATCGATGAAACTGTTGGTAAAGACGGCTTACCAGCAGAATATGTGGCGCAAATGGCTGCCCAAAAAGCAGCGGCTATAGCAGAACAATCCCCCGAAGCACTAGTCATTGGCTGCGATACAATTGTGGCATTGGCGGGAGAAATCCTCGGCAAACCGACTTCTCGGGAAGACGGTTATCGCATGTTGCGCCTCCTAAGTGGCAAAACACATGACGTGTATACAAGTGTGACGTTGAAACAAGGGGAAAAAGAGCGCTCCGCGACAGTTCATTCAACCGTAACGTTTTATCCACTGACAGACACGGAAATCCATGCTTACTTAGATACCGCAGAATATGCCGACAAAGCAGGCGCTTATGGTATCCAAGGACAAGGAGCATTACTAATTGAAGCAATCGCTGGCGATTATTACGCCATTATGGGTTTACCAATTGCCAAAGTAGCCCGACTACTAAAAGAATTCAACTAATAAAAGACAGTCCTTTTCATTCGTCAAAAAAAGAAAGGACTGTCTTTTACTATGCAAACTATTAGGTGCCTGTTTGGCAAACGTGGTATCATTGAACCCAATAAATTGAACAGAAGAAAAGGAGTGGACAGAATGACAAAACCAACAGAAGAAGAATTAAAACAAACCTTGACGGATCTTCAATATGCCGTCACACAAGAAAACGCAACAGAACGCCCTTTTTCAGGAGAATATGATGACTTTTACCAAGACGGAATCTATGTAGACATTGTTAGTGGCGAACCGTTGTTTAGCTCCCTGGACAAATACGATGCTGGTTGCGGCTGGCCATCCTTTACCAAACCAATTGAAAAACGTGGCGTCAAAGAAAAAGCTGATTTTAGTCACGGCATGCACCGAGTAGAAGTTCGCAGTCAAGAAGCGGATTCACATTTAGGGCATGTTTTCACTGATGGCCCACTCCAAGAAGGTGGCTTACGTTATTGCATTAATGCGGCAGCTTTGAGATTTGTGCCAGTGGCAGATTTAGAAAAAGAAGGCTATGGCGAGTACCTTTCTTTATTCAAATAATCCTCATTTTTTAGACAAATACGATAAAATAGTTAGAAGAAAGCGACTTTTGATGAATATCTTGTATGAAATACAGAAAATCTCTTGATTTATTTGGCTAGGACTACTATTATTTTAGAAGGAAAGTATTGTTCAGTTTTAACGAATTGGCTGAAATAGAAAGTGGAGGTTCTAATGTCGAAACATTATTTTGATCCAAGATTGAAAATCTTTTCTTTGAACTCTAATCGTCCCTTAGCAGAAAAAATTGCGGATGCTGTGGGTGTGGAGCTAGGAAAGTGCTCTGTAACACAATTTAGTGATGGCGAAATTCAAGTGAATATTGAAGAAAGTATTCGTGGTGCACATGTTTACGTCATTCAATCAACAAGTAGCCCTGTTAACGATAACTTAATGGAACTATTAATCATGATTGATGCGTTAAAACGTGCGAGTGCTAAAACAATTAACGTGGTTATGCCTTATTATGGGTATGCACGTCAAGACCGTAAAGCACGTGCCCGGGAACCAATCACTGCTAAACTTGTTGCAAACATGATTGAAAAAGCTGGTGCAACAAGAATGTTGACATTGGACTTACATGCGGTCCAAATTCAAGGATTCTTTGATATTCCAGTGGATCATTTGATGGGTGCACCATTAATTGCCGATTACTTCATCGAACACGGCATTCAAGGCGATGACGTCGTTGTTGTTTCCCCTGACCATGGTGGTGTAACGCGTGCGCGTAAATTGGCAGAATTCTTAAAAGCACCAATTGCGATCATTGACAAACGTCGTCCAAAAGCGAACGTAGCAGAAGTAATGAATATCATTGGTCATGTGGAAGGCAAAACATGTGTCTTAATTGATGACATGATTGACACAGCGGGGACAATTTCTCTTGCTGCAAATGCATTGAAAGAAGCCGGAGCAAAAGACGTTTACGCTTCTTGTACACATCCCGTTTTATCAGGACCAGCCTTACAACGTATTGAAGATTCAGCAATTGAACGCTTAGTTGTAACAGACTCTATTTACCTATCTGATGATCGTAAAATTGCTAAAATTGACGAAGTCAGCGTTGGTGAATTAATCGGAGATGCGATTAAACGTATCCACGAAAACAAACCAGTTAGTCCGTTATTTGAAACAAAAAATAAATAATTACAAAAAACCGCCCACATCATTTTTCTGATGTGGGCGGTTTTTTCTCTAAATCATTTTATCTAAAAAAATATTGTAACCTGAATATTTATTAGGCATTCATGATATACGATAAGTGTAGAGAAGTTAAGGCGGAGGCAAGCGCAAAGGAACATGCGCTTTGCGACGAGCATCGCAACAAAGTGAGAAGCGTAGGAGCAGAGACTTTCCCCTTTCGGTGAGGTGGTGCGTATGAGCGTACTTCCAAAATTTACAGAAAGGAGAGGCCTTTTGTCAGCATATGAGACAATTCAGACGATCCTAGGTTTTGGTATGTTTACCATTGCTTTGATTGCACTGATTGTGAAATTGCTTAAAAATGACAATAAAAAATAACCGTCTACTTTGACCAGTACGGTTATTTTTAAATAATACAATTGGTCACCGTCTTAAACGGCTCTACATCAGAGAGGTATGTTGACGCATATCTCTCTTTTCGTTTTCATTATAGCACATTTCCCTAAAAAAAATATTTGAAACTAATTATTTTTTAGTTTTGCATGGTATAATCTAAGTGTAGAGAAGTTAACACGGTGGCTATCTAATCTGAAAGTGAGGTGGTGCGTATGAGCGTACTTCCAAAATTTACAGAAAGGAGAGGCCTTTTGTCAGCATATGAAACAATTCAGACGATCCTAGGGTTTGGTATGTTTACCATTGCTTTGATTGCACTGATTGTGAAATTGCTTAAAAATGACAATAAAAAATAACCGTCAACTTTGACCGAGTACGGTTATTTTTAAATAATTCAAAAAGTCACCGTCTTAAACGGCTCTGCATCAGAGAGGTATGTTGAAGCATATCTCTCTTTTCGTTTTCATTATAGCACATTTTCCCGAAAAGCACGAATAAATTTAGCGTTAATCCGTGAAATCCTAAAAGCTGTTAAAGAGGAGAAAAACTTCTGGGCTTTTTCTCTTTGCCTATAGTCTGTTTAGCCCGCTTTTTTGTTAAAATTTATCGTAAACTTCAATTACTGAGGTGCTATTCAGCTCAGACTTACTTATTTTAATTACTTCATGGGATTCAGTTAAAGATTTCGATTGGCTCTTTCGCGGCTGATTTATTAACGATAATAAAGATTGTGGAACGTACTTTTTGTTATTCTCTTTACATGTTAACGCCACAATCATTTTGCCTGAACGAATTGCTTTTTCATACTGTAAATTATAAAATTTTCCTCCATCGCATATTCGTACACCTGGAGAAATAAGCATTTCTAATAGAGGAATTACTTGTAATTTTTGGCCTGTGGTTCCATCATCTTTAGGTTTAATCCCGCGCAGTGAAACTTTATTATTTTTTAAAGCTCTGTAAAATTGAGTAGCCTTAAAACGAAATTTACAGCTCCCTTGTTTATCTATTTGATAATAGTCAACTCCGCATAAATGCATAAAATTCCCAGCTTCAAATTGAACGTTCATTTCTAACAATTTCTTTGTTTTCCGATGTTGATATGTATAAGTGAACATATGATTATTGAAGTTGGTGTCATAAATTAAGAACGCCTTTCTAATTGTGTCAAAATCTTTTTTCTCAATCATTAGTTTCTCCTATAAATAAAGAAGCCAAGCTTAGCTTGCCTTCTTTAAACTTCAAATATAATTCAGGTTTTTCTGTTGCTCACCAACTATTGGCTCTACGTCCAATTCTATATCGAGTTTTTCTGTTGCTCGCCAACTATCGGCTATTACTTCCGATTTCAGTATTGAGTTATTATGATGCCTGATCATCAAGAAACATCTACTTGTTTCTAATAAAAGTCTACCACAGAACCACGTTCAACTCAATCCTTTTTAATCCAATAATGGAGTGTAATGACAATAAAAAATAACCGTCAACTTTGACCGAGTACGGTTATTTTTAAATAATTCAAAAAGTCACCGTCTTAAACGGCTCTACATCAGAGAGGTACGTTGACGCATTTCTCTCTTTTCATCTACATTCTAGCATAGATACAATGTAGATGAAAAGAGGTGCCTGCTGCTAAAGGTTCTTGTCATTCTTTAGCGATTGAGCAGTGCATCAACGCTTAGTTCAGTCATTTCAGAGACTTGCATGTCGGCTCCGATTAAGGGTTGGTTGGCCGACAAGCCGACGGCATAGATGCCCGCGGCTTTCAAGCCGTCAATGCCTGATTGTGCATCTTCAAAGCCAATGGCGTTTTGCGGTAGCACGCCAATACTGTCAGCGGCGGCTAAAAAGATTTCAGGATCAGGTTTGCCTTTGCTTAACGAGTCGGGATCGACAATTGTGGCGAAGTACGCGCGCACGCCTAATTTTTCCAAAATCAGGGGTGCGTTTTTTGAAGCCGAAGCCACGGCACAGGGAATGTGACGTGCTTGGGCTTGCTGTAGCAATGGCACGACACCAGGTAAAACATCTTCTGTCGTTAAATGTTCTAATAATTGAACGTAGTGGTCATTTTTTTGCTGAGCTAAGGCTTTTTTTTCTGCTGGAGTAAACGCATTTTCAAGGTGGCCATGGGCTAAAATGCGGTCCAAGGAATCCATCCGACTAATGCCTTTTAATGTTTCGTTGAAGGTTTCGTCAATGGGAATACCTAGCGAATCGGCCAACGCTTTCCAAGCTTGATAATGAAATTTGGCGGTGTCAGTAATGACACCATCCAAATCAAAAATAAATCCAATCGTCATTGTGGTTCGCTCCTTTATTGATAATGTACTTCTTTTGGTCGTTCGGCGGTTAACGGAATCAACGCGCCCTGAACCAATAATTGTGTGTCTTTATCTGCTGTAATCGTGACACTGGTTTGTGTTAATGAAAATTGATAGGTTACGCCTTGATGAATAAACTGGAACGCCAGCGCTTGCCAATGTTCAGGTAAGTTTGGACAAATTGATAACTCGTTTTGGCGCGTGTCAACGCCTGCATACGTCGCTAAAGTAACGTGAATCGTCGCAGCCATGACCCCTGTATGAATTCCTTCAGCGGTCGTGCCACCTTGAATGTCACGATAATCGGAATACAACGCTTCTTGATAAAGTTGCCAAGATAGCTCATGGAATTGCGCCATTTCTGCCAATTGGGCATGAACAATTCGTGACAAAGTCGAACCATGAGACGTCCGTTTTAGATAATACAAAAGATTTTTTTCCAAATAATCCGCAGGCAATTGATACCCTAAATCTTCTAAAATTTGATCCACCCGAGTTTTGTCTAAGTTGTAGAACAACATTAACGTGTCGGCTTGTTTCGCCACTTTGTAATCATCGGGGGATTCCCCTTCGGCTTTTAAAATTCGATCCATGCGGTAAATATTGCCGTATTTCTCTTTCATCGCCGCCCAGTCAATCTCTTTTAAGCCGAAATACCCTTCATATTGCGCAATAATACCGTCAGAATTAACTTCAATTTCCAGTGAATTTTGAATTTGCTGCATGCGGGCTAGATCAGCCGAAGAGGTCTGAGTTTTGGCAAAAAGTTGTGCCTGTTCTTCCTCAGAGAAAAGTGCCAAAATGTTGGTTAATTCTTCGAATAGCCAAACCACCATCAAATTCGTATAGGCGTTGTTTTTCAAGCCGCTTTCCGCTTGGTCTGGATAGCCCTCGTGAAACTCATCAGGTCCCATCACTTTATCAATAAAGAACCGTCCTGTTGCGTCATCTAACGTCGCAGCGCTGTTCCAAAATTGAGCGATTTCTAACAACATTTCGCCGCCATATTGTTTCATAAATTCATGATCCTGTGTACTATGCCAATACAACCAAGCATTGTAAGCAATCGCTAAGGACACATGCCGTTGCAAAATACTATGATCCTCGCCCCAATGTCCATTCAACGGATTTAAGTGAAGTTTTTGCGTGGTTTCACGCCCATCACGCCCTGATTGCCACGGATACATTGCGCCACGATACTGGCTGGCCGCCGCATTCTCCTTCGCTTTCTCTAATCGGTGGTAACGATACAGCAACAATTGTTTCGCTGTGTCAGGATAATGTTGAATATAAAAAGGTAAAATAAAAATTTCATCCCAGAAAATATGTCCACGATACGCTTCACCATGCAAGCCTCGGGCGGTAATCGAGACGTCCAATGCTTGCGCTTGGTTACTAAAAGGCGAAGCCGAAGCCAGCAAGTGATAACTGTGAATCCGTAAAAGTTTTTGAGACATCAAATCGCCTGTCACGGTAATGTTGGCTTGTTGCCAAAGAGTTTGCCAAGCGCGGGCGCTTTCCTGAGCGGCGGCCGCAAAAGAGTCCTTCGGCGTAAACGGTACCTGCCAACTTTGTTCGGCGTGGCTGACTTGCACAAAGACTTGTTTTTCTAGCGTATAGCGCGTTCCTTGGTGCGCCATCACGGTCACCACTTGGGCGATTTTTTCCGCTTCTTCTTGAATCATAATGGCCTCTTTTTCAAAAAAATCACCGGTTATCAAGGCCGTTTCTCGGACACTCAAGTTGGATTGATTGGTACAAACCTCAATCACGGTTTTGTTTTCCTGCGCGCTTAATGCTGTCACCTGAAAATGTTTCGCTGTTAAGTTGCGATACCGCGCCACGTTATAGTTGTAGACACTGCCATCAGTGACGGTTTTCAAAGTAATCGGGGCCGAAAAGTTTAACGGCTCAAACGTATATTGCAGATGATAGTCATTCGGCTGTGCCATATTGGCAATTTTTTTCGTCGTTAATTTAATTTGCTGATTGTCCGCATCTTTCAAAATCATTTCTGCGACAAACAACCCCGTTTTCAAGTTCAATTGACGATGTAATTGTTGTAGCGTTTCTGGGGAAATCGTTAACCAGTCAGTGGCATCACCAATTTTTAAAGCGATGTGTTGGTTATCAGGAGCATTGACGAAATCTTCATTTTCCACTACTTGACCCGCCACTTCCGAAGCCGCTGTATTATAAAGCCCCGCAATATAGGTCGCTGGATAATGATCATCAGAAATCGTCATCTCAGGTGTTGTGCCGCGCAAGCCTAAAAAGCCATTGCCGACAGTTAACAGGGACTCCACCGCATATTCATTTTTCCCAGGCACGTAGCCATAATAGTCCAAATGCCAAGCCATATACTGCCGTTTTTCTTCAAATGCTGCCAGCAGATTCGGTGCCGCCGCTTGTTCGGCTGCCGTTAAAAGTGGCGTGTTCAACTGTTCCGCGAATGCTTGAATCACCGCTTGCGGAACCAGCGCCAACGTTTCCTCTGGCGAAAAGAAGTCCGCTGGGAAATCAGCCACAATCCCCCCCAGAATCGGCGCAGCCTCTGCCACAATCAATTGGCACAGTTCAGGAACCGTTTCTTCGATAGTCAAAGCTTCAAAAGGGAACGTTTTTTGGTGAAGCGGTTCCAATTTATGGTTAAAAAAAGTCGTCGTTAGTTGGTTCGTTGCGAATGTTAATTCTAAAATGGTCATGTTTGGCGCCTCCTTGTGAACTTGTATAGACATGTTGTGTTTGACTACAGTATAGTATGAACGAATCAGAATTACAAGGATTTTCCCTAGATTCTTGGGAAAAGTTTTCCAGAAGGGGGCTGTAACAGACTGCGCTGGGTCCGAAAAAAGGCGGTCAAGCAGTGGTTTGGCTGGGGGAGTTTGTGGCGTAAGCAAGGCAGAAAGTGCGGGGGATTTTTCTGACCAGCTCTAGGTTTTTCGGAGGGAATATGCTATGCTTTTAGAAAAGAAATTGTTGGTAGAGGAGGATCGGCATGAACAAGTTTCATGACATATTTTTAGAATTAGAACAACAAATTGTCCAAGGCGACTATCAGCCAGGCGATTTATTACCTAGTGAAAATCAATTAGTGGAAACTTACAATGTTTCCCGTGAAACAATTCGGAAAGCCTTGAATTTACTGATTAACGCTGGCTACATTCAGAAAAAACAAGGCAAAGGCTCGATTGTGCTCAACTTTAAAAAGTTTAATTTTCCTATTTCAGGGGTGACCAGTTACAAGGAGTTACAACAAACGCAACATATTGAAAGTCATACCCATGTGGTTTCCTTAGAAGAAATTCCTGTGGAGCGCAACTTGGCTCAGTTGACTGGTTGGACGGAAGGGGCCCCTGTGTGGCGCTTAGTTCGGCAACGGGAGATTGAAGGGGAAGTCGATATTTTAGATATTGATTACTTGATTAAAGAGATTGTCCCAAAATTGCCGAAGCACCGTGCCGAAGATTCGATTTTCGATTATCTGGAAAACGACCTTGGCTTGGCGATTAGTTATGCCCAGAAAGAAATTACCGTGGAACCGCTCACAGAGATGGACAAGCAGCTGATTGGTGAAGTCGAAGGCAATCATGTCGTCGTGGTCCGCAGTATCATGAACTTGGAAGATACCCGCTGTTTTGGCTATACGGAATCTCGTCACCGCTTAAACAAATTTAAGTTTGTGGAATTCGCCCGTCGCCGTAAATTGTAAGTCTTAGTGACGAACAAATACAAAAACGGCTGTCATTAAATGAAAATTGACGGTTTTTTCGCAAGAACCGCCGGTAAATGTATAAGATTTTAGGAGAAAACGTCAAAAAGTAGAGGTCCGACTCTTACTTTTTGACGTTTTCTCCTTGTTTTTTAAACGAATTTGACGAAAAAATCATTAAATAACATTTATAAATATCAAAAAGTGCTGAAATTAAAGCTTGAAATCAAGAGAAATGCTTGGTTTTAAAGGAATCATCAATTTTTGCAGATGGCTGTTAAATATTTAAAATTACGACGAGGGCAGATTCTTGTATAATAAGGCTATAGCTTCGGAAGCGCAGAAAAAAGGAACCGCGCGCTCTGGAAATTCAGAACAGTTAAAGGAGATGTACATAATATGAAAAAGAAAATGATGGCAAGTTTATTAGTTGGTAGCGCAGTCGTTGGCGCAAGTTTAGCACCACTTTCGGCACAGGCGACTACGACAGGGAATACGCCAGTTCAGGTGGAGTTTGGTGGAGGGAAACTGCCAGATGGTGATGGTCCTAGTCCGAATACAGAAAGGCCTGACCCGAACGCTACGAATAGCGATTTTGATTTATTGTACATTCCAAGGGAGTATGATTTTGGAAAATTGTCAATTTCAGATGATTTGACACAACCAATTCCGAATAAAGTTGATGAAGGTGTGAGTGGACGTAGAGAAGCCTTAGGTGTAGGTGATATACGTGGGACTAAAGAGGGTTGGCATGTAACTGCTCAATCCAGTGGACTTACGTTAGGTAACGAACGCTTAGATGGGAATATTACCTCAGGTATTACAGTTCTGTATGATTTGGAGTTTAATGAAACAACTAATCAGTATGAATATATGGTAACCCCAATTTCAGCACCTGAAATTAGACCAAGTCTTGCTGCTGCTAGTGATTGGACACTTAGTTTAGGAGGAGATGCCACGCTAGTTGCTAATGCTACTTCTGGAAAAGGACAAGGATTATGGCATTTTGCAATGCGTGATAATTATTTAAATATCACTACCTCAGCATATGATATCAAAGCAGGGAACTACACAGGAACTATCACATGGAATCTTGTCGCAGGACCAGCTATTTAAGCACAAGCAACAAAAGAACAGAGGACGGACCAGCAGCTGGTAACTGCTGCTGGTCTGCCCTCTGATAATCATTCAATCGTAAAGGAGAAGAACACAAATGAAAAAGAAAATGATGGCAAGTTTATTGGTTGGTAGCGCAGTGGTTGGTGCTAGTTTAGCCCCGCTTTCGGCACAGGCGACTACGACAGGGAATACACCAGTCACAGCAGAATTTGAAGGCGGCATGTTGCCAGACGGCAACGGCGATGCCAATACCGTTGATCCAGACCCGAATGGCTCAAACAGTAACTTTGATTTACTGTTTATTCCTCGCGAATTTAATTTTGGGAAATTATCAATTTCAGATGATTTAACGAAACCAATTCTTAACCAAAGAGACCCCGAAGCCACCAACGGCCATACAGAAATGATTGGTGTCGGTGACGTACGCGGCGGCAAAGAAGGCTGGCATTTAACGGCCCAATCTAATGGTCTAAAATTAGGCACTGAAAGCTTACAAGGCAACATTAAAGTGGCGCTGATTACTCAACTTGATTTGGAATACGCGGCAACAAGCAATCGCTATGTAGCTCTGACGACAGCCGTCTCTGCGCCAGAAGTCAGACCACAACTGGCTGCTCCGCAAAATTGGACCCTTGATTTAGGCGGGGAAGCCCAATTAATGGCTAACGCAGCAGCTGGTCAAGGCCAAGGATTATGGCAATTTTCACTGTTTAATACAGCCTTAAACATCACAACACCAGCCAACAATATTAAAGCAGGGGCCTACACAGGCAGTATCACGTGGAACCTCGTCGCAGGACCGTCTGTGTAAGTCCAAACAAAAAAGTCATCCCCTCAGGATGACTTTTTGCTTATTTCTCTGTGAAGGTGCTGTCTGTTTTGATAGTTTCAGCAGGCGGTGTTTGCGCCGCTAGCAAGTCGCGAATTTCTTTTAAGTAATCTTCGCTCGTTGGTACCACTTCTTCTTCTGCCGCTTCTTCTTTTTTGCCACGGTTTTTCATTTTGTTGGCCGCTTTGACAATCAAGAAGAGGACGAAGGCCGTAATTAAAAATGTAATAAGTGCACTAATCACGCTACCAATATTGAATTCAACGCCTTCGACTTTATAAACAAGGGCACCCAATGCATCGTCGGCACTCTTTTTCCCAGTCGTCAAGACAAAAATCAGACTAATTAACGGGGTAATCAAGCCTTCCACCACTTGTGTCACAATCGCTGTAAACGCACTACCAATGACAACACCAACGGCTAGGTCTAAGACACTCCCGCGCATGATAAACTCTTTAAATTCTTTAATCATTCTTTTTTCCCTCCTCACTTTAAAAACAGTATACCGAATCTTCTTGAAAATTTGAACTGAAAAACTCTTATCATTCAGAAAGCACCTGAAGCTGTGTTATAATGGAGCTATTGGAAAAAACATTAAAAAATGCTTTAGAATTTACGCGATACATATATTTCACAGCATTCTTTAGGTAAGATGAAGCAAATGAAGGAGCGATGCGGCAATGTCTGTTCAATTAGTTAAAGGCGTGAATTTACACGTCATTCCTACAGAAAAATATAAAACGGTGCGTCTTTTAGTCCGCTTTAACACACGATTAAATCATGAAACTATTACAAAAAGAACGCTGTTGTCCAGTTTGATGGAAACCAACAGCTTGAATTACCCGAATCAAGTCAAGTTAAGTGAGCGTTTGGCGGAGCTTTACGGCGCCAGCTTTGGGATTGGCGTTTCCAAAAAAGGCAATCAACATTGGTTTAATATTTCTATGAACATTGTCAATGATCATTATTTACAGGATAGTCAGGTTCTCGCCGAAGCGGTGGACTTTTTGAAGGAAATTATTTTTGCCCCCAATATTCAAGCGGGCCAATTTGAGGCGGAAACCTTCCAACGGGAAAAAGAGAACTTGAAAGCGTACTTGGAAAGTATTGTGGAGGATAAGCAAACCTATGCTTCTTTGGCGCTTCAAAGTGTCTATTTTAATCAATCGGAGGATCAAAAAATCCCTAGTTTCGGGACCGTTGCGGCGTTAGCTGAGGAAACAGCGGCGTCATTAGCAGCGTATTATCAAAAAATGCTGGCGGAAGATCAAGTGGATATTTTTGTTTTAGGTGATGTCAATGAGGCGGAGCTAGTGCCGTTATTCAAGCAATTACCGTTTACGCCTCGTGAAGAAGGCAAAGCCGCGATTTTCTACAATCAACCAATTCGCAATGTGATTGAAGAGCGGACCGAGCGTGAGGTGTTAGCCCAATCAAAATTAAACTTGGCTTACAACACGGATATTTATTATGGCGATAGCTATTATTTTGCGTTGCAAGTGTTTAATGGGATTTTTGGCGGTTTCCCGCATTCTAAATTATTTATGAATGTCCGTGAAAAAGAGCATTTAGCGTATTATGCTTCTAGTAGTATCGACACTTTCCGTGGCTTCATGACGGTTCAAACAGGAATCGATGGCAAAAATCGGAATCAGGTCTTGAGTTTGATTTCGACAGAATTGGAAAATATTCGCTTAGGTAAGATTAGCGAATTAGAAATTGAACAAACGAAAGCAATGCTAAAAAATCAGTATATCTTAGCGTTAGATAATGCAGGCGCGTGGCTGGAAAAAGAATACTTGAACGAATTAATGCCGCAGACGATGCTGACGGCGGAGGAATGGATTGCGCGGATCAATGCCGTGACCATTTCAGAAATCCAAGAAGTGGCCAAACGCTTGGAACTTCAAGCGATCTTCTTTTTGGAAGGAGAAATGAAAAATGATTAAAAAAGACTATGCACAAATTAAAGAAACATTGTATACAGAAACACTGGCGAATGGGTTAAAGGTTTACCTATTACCGAAAAATGATTTCCAAAAAACGTATGGCTTGTTTACGACCGATTATGGATCCATCGACAATACGTTCGTGCCAATTGGTCAAGAGGAAATGATTGAAGTACCTGACGGAATCGCCCACTTTTTAGAACATAAAATGTTTGAAAAAGAAGATGGCGATGTCTTCCAAAAATTTGGGCAACAAGGGGCTTCAGCGAATGCCTTTACCAGTTTTACGAAGACGAGTTATTTGTTTTCAACGACGGATCAAGTGACACAAAATCTAGAAACGTTGCTTGATTTTGTGCAATCGCCGTATTTCACGAAGGAAACGGTCGAAAAAGAAAAAGGCATCATCGGACAAGAAATTCAAATGTATTTAGATGATCCTAACTGGCGCTTGTTCTTTGGTATTTTAGGCAACCTTTATCCGAAGCATCCATTGCATATTGATATTGCCGGCACAGTGGCAAGTATTGCGGAGATTACCGCAGAGGATTTGTATACATGCTACAATACGTTTTATCATCCAAGTAATATGACCTTATTCGTGGTAGGGAAAATGGACCCTGAAGCGTTAATGGCGTTCATTCGTGAAAATCAAGCGGCGAAAGAGTTTCCTGCCGCCCAACCTATTCGTCGGCATTTCCCTGAAGAAACAGCTGCTGACATTGTCAAAGAGAGCGCCATTGAAATGGCAGTCACACGGGCAAAAGTGCTTGTTGGCTTGAAAGGCTTAGATGAAGTGCCAACAACGGGTCGTGACTTAATGAAATATCAAGTCACCGTGAACTTGTTGTTACAATTATTGTTTGGTAATACCTCTCAAAACTATTTGGCTCTTTATGATGAAGGCTTGTTAGATGATAGTTTTAGTTATGACTTTAATTTAGATCGCAGTTTCCATTTTGCGGATATTGGCGGCGATAGTGAGCAACCAGAAGTCTTAGCAGAACGAATTGAAGCTATTTTATTATCTGCCACAACAAGTCCAGAATTAACGGAAGAAAATTTGTCCTTATTGAAGAAAAAAATGATTGGTAAATATTTCCAATCCTTAAACTCTTTAGAGTATATCGCCAACCAATTTTCACAATCATTGTTTGGGGAAACCACGCTGTTTGATAAGATTGAAGTCATTGAAAGCATTCAATTAGCCGACGTCCGCCAAGTAGCAGAGACCTTTATTCGTGAAGAAGGATTGAGCCGTTTCTACATGTATCCTAAAGGAGAAACCGAGCAATAAACCAACTGTTTAAGAAAAAGAAAAATCTTTGAAATCTTTCAATTTTGTTATCCTCAGTTGGCTTCTTTTGTGGTATTCTTAAAGGACGGGAATGTTTTCCTTGGCAATTGAAAAAGACTGATGAGACAATCGATAAATTAACAAAATAGACTGGAGAAGATGGACGAGTGGCCAGCGTAAATATTGGAGAAACACTAAAAGAAGCAAGATTGCAGAAGAACATCTCAATTGATGAACTGCAACAAATGACAAAAATTCAAAAAAGATATTTAGAAATTATTGAACAAAACGATTTTGAGTCCTTACCAGGCACCTTTTATGTGCGGGCGTTTATCCGCCAATATGCAAGTGCGGTCGGCTTAGATGGCAATCAATTGGTAGATATCTATGATGGCAAAGAACCAGCAATTGTCGAAGAACCCAAGCCAGTGTATGAAGAGCTTGAAGGATCACGTAAGCAATTGCATGACGAAGAAAAGCAATCCAGTTGGTTACTGCGGAACTTACCAGCCATTGCCTTTTCGTTAATTGGTTTAGCCATTGCGGTCGTAGTGCTGTATATTATGTGGCAAGATCAAAAAGCCGAACCGATTATTCAAACACCGGCAACTAGTGCCAGTGTGGAAAAACCCAAAGAATCAAGTCAAGCCCCAGAAAGTAGCACACAAAGTAGTACACCGCCGTCTTCTTCAAGCGAACCAGAGAAGAAAACAGCTGTGGCTGTGGTGAGTGATGCTAACAATCAAGTGACTGCAACGGTTAAAGATGCGAATAGTCCAATCAACATTACCTTTAAAGGGACTGAAGGCTCTTGCTGGATTGGCGTGATGGTCGATGGCAACTATACGTACCAACACACCCTGCAAGCAGGAGAGACCCAAACAACAGCTTTACCTGCGAATGCCGCCAATGCAACACTGATTCTAGGCGCCTCAAATAACGTCGCCATTCAAGTCGATGGCGCCGATTTAACACTGGAAAAAACGCCAGTTTTAATTCGTAAGGATGTTACATTAGGGATTACGTATCGTTAGAAATGGTGTAAGAAGAATCTGGATAAACTGTCAAACGGCAATTATTCCAGATTCTTTTCTTTTTTTCGTGACACTGCCAGCAAGATAACGTAAAATAGAACAGGAGAAGGAAGGGGCAATTGAAGTGAATTTACCAAATAAATTAACAGTTTTAAGAATATTTATGATTCCGATTTTTATTATTATTGTGTCGGTGCCGATGGACTGGGGAACGATTAGTTTTGGCGACACAACGTTAGCCGTTACCCAATTAGTGGGCGCGATTATTTTTGCAGTTGCTAGTTTTACAGACTGGTTGGATGGCAAAATTGCCCGTGCACAAGGCTTGGTGACGAACTTCGGAAAATTTGCGGACCCATTAGCGGACAAAATGCTAGTGATGACCGCTTTTATCGTCTTAGTTGGTCAAGGCAAAGTACCTGCTTGGATTGTAGCAATTATTGTTTGTCGTGAATTGGCAGTAACTGGTTTACGGTTGTTATTAGTCGAACATGGCGAAGTAATGGCAGCAGCTTGGCCAGGAAAAGTAAAAACAGCTACCCAAATGGTTGCAATTATTTTACTATTCATTAACAACATTCCATTTTCAGCACTTCATCTACCACTAGATCAAATCATGCTATATGCCTGCTTGATTTTCACCATTTACTCTGGTGTTGATTATTTTGCTAAGAATAAAGATGTTTTTAAAGGTTCGATGTAAAGAGAGAATCAAAACGCTTGGCTTGTGCCAAGCGTTTTTTTAGTATTCATGATTGAATCGGCAAATAGATTTTTAAGTAGAGGAACAGATGAATCGATAAAACAAATCGGCAGTTTCTGTATGCTATTTTTCATTTTGGTTATATCTACATACAAATAATTAGTTTGTTGTTGACAAAGTAAACTAAATAGATTACTATTTAGTTCGTTAGATTATATATAAACTAAATAAATTTTTTGGAGGAAATTATGAAAAAAACAGATATTTTAAATAAACTATTAAAAATTGCTCAACAACCTTACTTAATCTTTGCTTCTAGCATAGAGGAGAAGCCAGATAACACTTTTGAAACGTTAAAATTGCTTGCTTCTGAAGAAAATGTAACAGCTGGAAGAATCGCTGAATATTTAGATATAAAACCTTCTAGTGTGACACAAATCATAAAAAAATTAGAGTCTGTTAAAGCAGTTAAACGAGTCAAAAATGAATCAGATGCTCGGGTCACATTCGTTGTATTGACCGATAAGGGACGAGAAAGTTTAAGTACTCAAGGAAATATTTCCAATGGATTTAATGAAGAAATGTTTAAGGGCTTTTCAGAGGAGGAACTAGAGTCTTTAAATAATTATTTAGAACGTATAGAAAAGAATATTTCTAGTGAAGAATTTTTAGATAAAATTGAAACAATTTTTGGCGACGATAAAAATTGGGAACATTTCAGAAAAATATCAGCTAGATATGGTAGAGCTAGAGAACAGATGATGGGACATGATGGCTTTGGTAGATTTGGTGAATTCAATGGTGAATACGGTGGCTTTGAAGGATGGAAGAGAGGTCGGAGAAGATAATGGCAGTAGGTGGAGGCGGCAAAAATAGTCATGATTCTATCCGAGCAGATAAAACAAAATTTTCGTTTAAAGAATTTTTAGGCTTAATCAAGATGACAGAGCCTAACTATTTACTGCTTGGCATTGGGATGATATTTCTTGTGATTTCTTCTAGTATCCAAGTGTACGTTCCAAAACTTGCTTCAAGTTTAGTCAATAATTTTCAAAAGGGAGTAGATTATAGTTTATTAGGTAAAGTTGTTGGATTATTTATATTTTCAGCACTCGTTTCTGCATTAGGAGGGACAATTTTAGGTATTTTTGGTGAAAATGTCATCCAAAATATGCGTAAACGCTTATGGAATAAATTAACTATTCTAAAAGTTTCTTATTTTGACTCTGTTAAAGCGGGTGAAATATCCAGCCGGGTCGTAAATGATACTAATCAAGTTAAGCAATTGTTAGCCGTTACTTTTCCTCAAACAGTTGCCAGTGTGATTACAGTTATTGGTACGGTATATATGATGATTAAAATGGATTGGCATATGTCGCTTGCTATGGTAATTGCTGTTCCTGTTGTAATCCTTTGTATGATTCCAGTAATGGCATTTGGTTCAAAAGTTAGTCACATTCGCCAAGATGCTATGAGTCAATTTAACGGACTTGCTACTGAAACGTTGAGTGAAATTCGTTTAGTCAAAACTTCTAATGCTGAATCTCAGGCGCAGGTTCGTGCTGCAAATGAAGTGGATCGGTTATTTAATGTAGGGAAAAAAGAAGCAATATTTGATGCATCTATGCAACCAATTATGATGATGGTCTTTATGAGCATGGTATTTGGGCTATTAGCATATGGGATGCATCGAATTGCCATTGGTGTGATGACAATCGGAACATTGATGAGTTTCTTAATGTATCTATTTAATCTTATTGGCGTCATGCCAATCATTGCGACGTTATTTTCTGAAGTAGCTAAAGCAGCAGGATCAACGCGACGAGTGCAAGAATTGTTATCTAGAGAACCTGAAGACTTTGAAAGTGGACAAGATATTGATTTATCGGAAAAGACTTTATTAGTTAAAAATGTAAAATTTTCTTATGAAGATGCACCAGAGGAACCTATCTTAACAGACATTTCTTTTACTGCTCAGCCAAACCAAGTAATTGCTTTTGCTGGCCCATCAGGTGGCGGGAAATCGACGATTTTTAGTTTAATTGAAAGGTTTTATGAACCTACAGAAGGACAAATTAAATTTGGAGATATTGACATAAAAGATATCAAATTATCAGATTATCGTCGTCAAATCGGCTTTGTATCACAGGATTCTGCGATTATGGCAGGGACAATCAGAGATAATCTAACGTATGGCTTAGCAGAAAACTTCTCAGATGAACAACTATGGGATGTCTTGGAACTAGCATATGCGCGAAAATTTGTAGAAGAAATGCCAGATAAATTGAATACGGAAGTCGGTGAACGTGGCGTTAAAATTTCTGGAGGACAAAGACAGCGTATTGCAATTGCTCGTGCATTCTTGCGGAATCCCAAGATTTTAATGTTAGATGAAGCTACTGCTAGCCTAGATTCAGAATCTGAGATGAAGGTCCAAGAGGCATTGTCTAATTTAATGAAGGGCCGAACGACATTGGTTATTGCCCATAGATTGTCGACAATTGTTGATGCGGATAGCATTTACTTTGTTGAAAAAGGGAAAGTAACTGGTTCAGGAAAACATGATGAGCTAGTAAGTAAACATAAAACTTACGCTAAATATGTATCCGAACAATTTAAAGTAACGGAATGAACGAAATAAGCAAACTTAAAATGAAGCTAAGACAACACATGCATTTAACTAATTGTCTTAAGATTTAGAAAGAACTTGGACATAACCCCCAAGTTCTTTTTTCCAACTTATTTTTACCCACAAGATAAAAAGCGACCAAAAAATTGGTCGCTTTTTAAATACCTCCATGGTAGTTCACTTGCTTCATAAAATGTAGAGTCACGGTATAAAGCCAATTTGCGAGGACCGATATTACAAAAATAAGCACCATTCAGATCTTACGACAAATAATGCGGATCTGTCTTAGTCGTGCTAATGTTGTCGCGGATTTTTTTCAAGGAATCGGCATTTTGATCAAAATTGTGATACATCGTATTTGTATATAAAATATCCATTACCGTTAAGTAACTAATCCGTGAAGCCAAGGATTCCGCACGAAACAAGCCTTCTTCGGTGACGACAATAATTGCTTCGTCGGACAAGCCTGCCAATTCTGAACCGCTGTTACCAGTTAACGTAATCATTTTTGCGTTGGTTTTTTTAACTTGTCGTGCTAGGTTGATTGATTCTTTGGTTTTGCCTGAATGGGAAAAAATAAACACGCAATCTTCACTGGTTAATTTTGTGACAAAACTTAACTGCATGTGGTAATCAAAAATGTAGTTGCACCGATAGTTGGTCCGAATGAATTTATGGAAACTATCAAAAGCCACAATCGAGGAGCCACCTTGCCCAAAAAAGTGAAGCGTTTTGGCAGAGTACATCAAAGCCAACACGTTATCTAACAGCTCCTTTGTTAAGAACTGTGTGGCGTTACTGAGGGAATAAATATTGGCTTGTAAGACTTTTTTAGCAATCGTAATACTATCATCATCTGGTGAAATATCATCGGCGCCATTCACGCTATTGACGTTTTGAAAAGTCGGCTGATAATTAGAATTCCTGGCGATATCAATTTTAAATTCTTGGAACCCAGAATAGCCAATCTTTTTTACAAATTGATACACGGAAGATTGGGAGACGCCAATTTCGTTGGCAAGACTTTCTAACGTCATTTGTGTCAATAATGATTCAGAATGAACAAAGTAATCGGAAATTTTCTTTTCTGTGAGGCTCAAATTCGGTTTTTTGATCCGAATCCGTTGATCCAAATAGTGGTTTTTCATTAACACGTTCCTCCAATCTTATTTTTTTAAAAATAAAATGAATGCCTTTTCATTGTTGGTATAGACTGATTATAGTGGAAAAAGAGGACAAATACAATTTCTCTTTTTCTCCACAAAAAAGAAATTCTTTAAAAAAAGCCCAAAAAAAATAAATAATCTTTTTTCTGAAAAATGAAGGGGTCTTGAAAAGACTTCTCTCAACTAAAGAAAGTAGCCAGTAAAAAGAACGTGATACCAAGAGATTTACTTGTGTTTTTTGTATGAAAGCTCCTTAAAAATAAAAACGTTTTACCTTTTGAGCAGGCAAGATTTTTGCTAAAAAATAAAAAATATTTTTTAATTAGTGTAATCGTTTACATTATTTTTTTTATCCTTTATGATTGAAGTATCAAAAGAGGCAGGTGAAAGAAAAATGGACATTGGCTTTATTGGACTTGGGAAAATGGGTTTGAACATGGCATTAAATGTTCACGAACAAGGCTGGCCCATTATTGGCTTTGATGTGACAAAGGAAGCAAGAGCGACTGCTAGAGAGCAGGGGCTTTCCGTTGTAGATTCGTTGCCGGAACTATTGAAAGCGCTTAACAAAAGGAGGGTGATTTTTTTAAGTACCCCCGCTGGTCAGATTACCAATCAATTAGTGGCAGAATTGGTAGAGCAATTAGCACCAGAGGATATCATTGTGGATAGTGGCAATTCAAATTTTCATGATAGTGTTGCGAATGCTCAATTTGCTAAGGAAAAAGGAATTTATTTTATTGATTGTGGTACTTCTGGTGGCATCAAAGGAGCGCGGGAAGGAGCGTGTTTAATGGTTGGCGGTGCGCCTGAAGCCGTCAAGGTGTTAACCCCATTTTTTGAAGATTTAGCTTGTGAACAAGGGTATCTTTATGCTGGGAAATCAGGAGCTGGTCACTATTTGAAAATGGTGCATAACGGGATTGAGTACGTCATGATGCAAGCCATGGGCGAAGGATTCAATTTATTAGAAGCTGCCGAATATGATTTTGCGTTGGAGAAAGTAGCCGATGTGTGGAATCACGGCTCGATTATTGAAGCTCGCTTGATGGGCTTAGCGAAAGAGGTTTTTGCGGAAAATCCTACGTTAGCCAATCTAGAAGGGAAAGTGGCAGCAAATGGCGAAGCCAAATGGATGATTGAAGAAGCATTGCGTTTGGAGATGCCCGTCCCAACTACGGCGTTGTCCTTATTTACTCGAAATGAAAGTATGCTAGCAAATCATTTTTCAAACAAAGTGGTCGCTTCTTTGCGACAAGGATTTGGCGGGCATGAAGTCGTAAAAAGTCAGTAAAGGAGTTTAGTCATGTTAAAAAAACAAAAAATTGCCATAGTGAATTCCAGTAGTTTTGGTCAAATTTTTCCTGAACACTTGACGCGCTTAGAAAAAATAGGCACCGTGAAGCATTTTACAGTCGACAGTGAAATTGGTGGCAAAGAGTTAGCGGAACGTTTACAAGGATATACGATTATTATTGCTAGCGTGACGCCATTTTTCACGAAAGAATTTTTTGAACATAAAGATGAATTGTTGCTGATTTCTCGCCACGGCATTGGGTATAACAACATCGATTTAGACGCTGCAAAACAGCACGAGACAATTGTTTCCATCATCCCAGCTTTAGTAGAACGAGATGCCGTGGCGGAAAACAATGTCACAAATTTACTAGCTGTTTTACGGCAAACCGTGGCTGCAGATGCCAGCGTTAAAGCAGATCAATGGGAAAAACGAGCGAATTTTGTCGGTCGGACGTTATTTAACAAAACTGTGGGTGTCATTGGTGTTGGGAACACAGGAAGTTGTGTCGTGGAGACGTTACGAAACGGATTTCGCTGTGACGTGTTAGCGTATGATCCCTATAAATCCGCCACTTATCTGCAAAGTTATGGAGCCAAAAAAGTAGACTTAGATACGTTGCTAGCTTCAGCTGACATCATTTGTTTATGTGCCAATTTAACTGAAGAAAGTTATCACATGATTGGCTCGGCGGAAATTGCCAAGATGAAAGACGGCGTCTATCTTTCCAATAGCGCACGAGGCGCCTTGATTGATGAAGAAGCCATGATTGCCGGCTTAGAATCGGGCAAAATTGCTGGGCTTGGGACAGATGTTTTAGAAGAGGAACCAGGTCGGAAAAATCATCCTTATCTTGCGTTTGAAAATGTAGTAATGACGCCGCACACCTCCGCTTATACCATGGAATGCCTGCAAGCGATGGGAGAAAAATGCGTGCAAGATGTGGAAGACGTGGTGCAAGGTATTTTACCTCAACGGGCAGTGCAAGAAGTCAGTCGTTACGTTAGTTAAGAAGGAGGAGGAGCATGTTAACTGATTTAAAAGTGAAAGTTGGACCGCAATTTTATCGTTACCACGAAGGCGCCTTAGCTTCGGTGCCGTCACTTTTCAAGGAATATCACGCCCAACGAATTTTGGTGGTGCATGGCACCGTATCCTTTGAAAAAGCTCAGCCATTTTTACCATTCTTGGCAGATTCAGAGTATCAATTCTTCTATCACACTTACACAGGAGAATGTAGTTATTTTGGCGCCGAACAAATTTCACAGCAAATAAAGGAACACCAGATTGACTTTCTTCTGGGAGTCGGCGGCGGTAAGTTAGCCGATTTAGTGGGCTACAGCGCCCATTTAAACAATCTGAATTTTGGCTTAGTCCCTACTTTGGCTAGTAACTGTGCGCCGTGGACACCGTTAGCTGTGATGTATCAAGAAAATGGCGCGGCCGAAGGCAAAACGGAACATTTCTTTCGCCAAGCTGCGTTTTTAATCACTGATCCTAAGTTGCTTCTTGATGCGCCCCGTGATTATTTTGTCGCTGGTTTAGCTGATACGTTAGCGAAATGGTATGAATCAGAGACCATTTTACGCCAAGCCCATTTGCAAGGGGAACCCTTTTTACAATTAGCGGGAGCGACCGCCAAGCTTTCGCAAGAAGCGATTATGCGGGACTCAAAAGCAGCCTTAGCAGCGATGGATGAGGGCAAACTCACGCCTGAATTTGTCCATCTTTCAGAAATTGTTTTCGCTGTTTCTGGATTAGTCGGCGGCTTCGGCGACAAATACGCCCGCAATGCAGCAGCACACGCCATGCATGATGCTATGAGTAAATTTTTACCAAAAAGTCATGACTATTTACATGGCGAAAAAGTAGCTTACGGCATCTTCTATCAATTAGCATTGGAAAAAAGGTGGGCCATCATAGACGCATTAATCCCCTTTTATCAAGAGCTAAACTTGCCCATGTCGTTACGACAAATGGGCCTTTACCCAGAAGAAGAAGCAGTACTCGATGCAATGGTTCAATTTATTGATTCAAAAGAAAAGGTTCATTTAATTCCTATTGAGATTTCGCAAGAACGTTTACGTCAAGGGATTGAAGAGCTAGAAAAGTATATCCAAAACCAAGGATAAGAAGGAGGAACTATGGAAACGTTAAGTGTTTTACAAAGTTTGATAATGGCGCTTTGGGTGGCAGCAATTATGTCCAGATGGCTTGGAGGAGGAGCAACGTTAACGTTGCGTTTCTCGCCCTTAATGACAGGGTTAGTAGCAGGTTTAGTGATGGGCGATGTCCCGAAAGCGATGATCGTCACCGCAGCATTACAAATGATTTACATGGGTGTTTTTTCACCAGGTGGCTCTATGCCAGCAGAACCATCAATTGCGGCAGCGATTGCTGTGCCAGTTGCGTTGCTAGGAAATTTGAAGCCGGAAGCGGCTATCGCCGTAGCGGTTCCTGTCGGTCTTTTAGGAAGTTATTTATATCAATTCCGTTTCTTTATTAACACGTTTTTAGGGAAGTATACCGATCGTGCGGTGGCTGAACTAAATTCTAAAAAAATTGCCCGCTCAATTATCTGGTATCCAACGATTGCCTCATTTATTTTATTCGTTCCATTAGTCTTTTTTGCTCTTTATCTAGGGGCACCAGTCATTGCCGATATTATTAAAGCATTAGAAGGAACCGTTGTGATTCACGTGTTAGAAGTAGTCGGTGGTGGTTTAGCCGCAATTGGGATTGCGACAACGGTCTATGTCATTGGTCGAAAAGATTTCTTGGTTTTCTTTTTCCTTGCATACTTCATGAGTATCGTCTTTAAGTCATTGGAAATTACCATGGTAACGTATGCCATCTTTGGCGTAATTATTGCGTTAATTTTTGTGCAAGTCCAAAAAGGCAAACCTGTAGCAGAAAGTGCTGGTTCCGCCAGTGCCACCACTGATTTTGATGATGATGACGATTACGATGACGGGTTTTAAAAGAAAAAGGAGGAACTGAAATGACGGAAACAACAGAAAAAGTCGTGCCGAAAACAACGAATTTAGCACCAGAAGAAATTACCAATAAAGATGTTACAAAAGCCTATCTCCGTTGGCATTTTGCCAATGAAATTCCCCATTCCTTTGAACGTTACTTGGCGCCTTCGTTATTGTACGCAATGATGCCACTTTTAAAGAAATTGTATAAAGACGATGAACAATTAAAAGCCGCTTATATGCGTCAACTGCTGTTTTTCAATACGCAATTAAGTTGGGGCGGCGGGGTCATTACTGGGTTGATGGCTTCTATGGAACAAGAGCGGGCCAAAGAAGAACATGAAGGCCGCGAAATCATGATGCAAGATGATTTAATGTATAACACCAAAGCTGGCTTGATGGGCGCGTTAGCTGGGATTGGTGATGCGATTGACTCAGGCACGGTTCAATATATTTTTATTGCGATTGCGGTGCCGTGGGCGCAACAAGGTAGCGCATTAGGTGCGATTTTCCCATTTGTGGCGTTTGCTCTTTATCAAGTACTGTTAGGTGTGTTCTTTGCGAGACAATCCTTCAAAATGGGGCGGAATGCCACAGGCTTAATGCAAAGTGCGGGGATTCAAAAAGCCATTGAAATGTTATCTGTTTTAGGGTTGTTCATGATGGGGATTTTAGCTGGTAATTATGTCAAAGTTTCTTCAACTCTTCAATTTAAACTTTCTGGCCGTGAGTTTGTGGTTCAAGATATCCTTGATCAGATTGTCCCAGGACTCTTACCGCTAGCTGTTGTAATGGGCGTGTATTGGTTCTATACGAAAAAAGGCTTGAAAGTTACGCAAGCATTATTGTGGTTAACAGGTATTTTAATTGTCTTAGCAACAGTCGGTATTTTATAAAAAGAAAAGGACGTGAATCAGATGGGCGTAGTAAATTTAGCAAGAGTAGATGAACGATTAATTCATGGACAAGTGATGGTGACCTTGTCCCAAAAAAGTGGTGTTAATTCCATTTTCGTTGTCGATGAAGTGGTGGCAAAGGATAAATTTATGCGTGATTTATACAAAAGTGCAGGCAGTCGGACAGGACAAAAAACCATTGTCATTACGCCGGAAAAAGCCAAATTTTATTGGGATGAATACCAATTCAAAGAGTACAACTGTATTTTAATCGCTAAAACCGTCTCTGTAATTTATGACTTAGTAAAACACGGAGTCCCTATGAAGGAGTTAAACATCGGCGGTATTGCACAGAAGAATCCAGAAAAAGATTTATTAGTAACCAAATCAGTTTATTTAAACAAAGAAGATGCCGAAAAATTAAAAGAACTACATGAGGTGTATGGCGTAGAAGATATTTATTTCCAAGCAACGCCTTCTGCACCAAAAACTAGTTTAAAAGAGGTTTTAGGCAAATTTAATTTATAAAAAAGGCCAGTCGCTTGAGTCATTGCATGACTGTTTGAAGTAATGACTCAAGCCACTGAATTGAAGGAGGAACTTTTATGTTAGGGATTGTGATTGCTACACACGGTGCACTAAGTGACGGTGCGAAAGACGCAGCTACCGTGATTATGGGCGCAACCGAAAATATCGAAACCGTTAATCTAAATAGTGGAGACGATGTCCAAGCACTAGGCGGACAAATTAAAACAGCGATTGAGAACGTCCAACAAGGGGATGGCGTGTTGGTCATGGTTGACTTATTAAGTGCGAGTCCTTACAATCAGGCAGTTTTGGTGATTAACGAACTCGAACCAGCTCTACAAAAGAAAATCTTTGTGGTGAGTGGTACCAACCTACCAATGGTCTTAGAAGCGATAAACCATCAATTATTGGGCACACCGATTGCTGAAGCGGCGCAAGCGATTGTTGCGCAAGGCAAAGAAAGTGTGCAAGCATGGGATATTTCTATGACTTCCTTTGAGGACGAAGAGGATGAGGACGATGATTTTTAAGAATGTAGTAAAGGGTGAAAGCAATGAAATGGGGATTTAGATGGTACGGAGCGGCAGGCGATGCCATTCCGTTAAAACATATTCGACAGATTCCAGGAATTACTGGTGTTGTCGGTACCTTGTTAAATAAACTACCAGGTGATGTTTGGACAGTAGCCGAAATTCAGGCACTTAAACAATCGGTGGAACAAGAAGGATTAGCACTTTTAGGAATTGAAAGTGTTGCTATTCATGATGCCATTAAAGCGGGAACGGATCAACGAGACCACTATATTGATAATTATCGCCAAACGTTGCGTAACTTGGGGAAATGCGGAATTTCCTTAGTGTGCTACAGTTTCAAACCTATTTTTGGTTGGGCTAAAACGGACTTGGCGTATGAGAATGAAGATGGTAGCTTATCGTTGTTATTTGATCAAGCTGTGGTAGAGAACATGCAGCCAGAAGACATGTATCAATTGATTCACAGTCAGTCAAAAGGATTCCGGTTACCAGGTTGGGAAGAGGAGCGTTTGCAACAATTTCAAGAATTGAAAGCCATGTATGCCGGCGTAACGGAAGAAGATTTGGTCGAAAATTTGCGCTACTTTTTAGAACGTGTGATTCCTGTCTGTGAAGAAGAAAATATCAAAATGGGGATTCACCCCGATGATCCACCTTGGGAAATTTTTGGTTTGCCAAGAATCACTAAAAATTTAGCGGATTTAAAACGGATCCTTTCCTTGGTGGACTCACCAGCAAATGGGATTACATTTTGTACAGGTTCCCTCGGTGCGGACCCGACGAATGATTTGCCTACTATGATTCGTGAAATAGGTCACAGAATTAATTTTGTTCATTTCCGCAATGTGAAGTATTTAGGTGAGCATCGTTTTGAAGAAACGGCGCATCCTAGTATCGCTGGTTCGTTAGATATGGCGGAATTAATGCAAGCACTGGTAGACGTAGGGTATGAAGGCGTTATTCGTTCTGACCATGGGCGGGCAATTTGGGATGAAAAAGCGATGCCTGGTTATGGTTTATATGATCGAGCAATGGGGTTGACCTATATTCAAGGACTGTACGAAGCAACCAAAGCCAAACAAAATAGGAAGTGACAGAATGGAAACAAAAGTTGAAAAAAATCAACTGTATCAACAATTAGCGACATGTAAACTTTTACCACTATACACTGCAACAGATTTACGCTATTTGCCACAAGTAGAATCAGTCTTAGTAGAAAACGAATTACCGTTTATTGAAGTCACTTTTCGGAGTCAGCTGGCCTTGCCTGCCATCAAACAACTTGCTGCTTCAGGAAATTTAATAGTAGGCGCAGGAACTGTTCGAACCTTGAAAGAAGCCCAAGAGGCATTAGCGAGCGGTGCACAGTTCATTGTTTCCCCAGCGATTGTTCCAGAAGTCATTGATTTTTGTCTGGCAAATGAGGTGCCTATTTTTCCAGGAACAGCTACGCCTGGGGAGATTCAGCGAGCGCTGGCGTATGGCTTACGAGTGGTTAAATTTTTCCCAGCCGATATTTACGGCGGGTTAAAAGCCATTAAAAGTTTAAGCGGTCCGTTTTATGATGTTCAATTTTTACCAACTGGTGGGATTGATGAAACAAACTTTATAGAGTATGTGGAAGCAGAAGAAGTATTAGCAGTGGGCGGATCCTTTATTTTATCGGAAAAGATGCTTCAAGAAGATGAAGCTTCGGCACGCCAGCATGTTCAATCTTTACTCACGAAAATCAAAGAACGACAAGCAAAATAAAAAGATGAGGTCGGGACAGAAGCGTTTAACTCCGAGAAATAAGAAGGAATTTCCGAAAATTGTTCTGTAATTTTTGGAGAATTTCGGCTTATTTCCGAAGGAGTTGCTTCTGTTCCCGCCGTTTATAAGTTTTTGAGCGTGGAGCAAAAATCCAAAGTGATTTTTGTCCCACGCTCTCTTTTTTTTTTCTGTCCAAATGTTACTGACATTATTTTAGTTTTCATTTTGTAAAAATAGTATAGGAGAAAAGCAATCAGTTATGTATAATTAGTGAAAGAAGGTTGCGTGAAGTAAAAATAAAAAGGAGAGCAAAGGATGTTAAAAAATGTAGAAGTGTTCTGGCAAAACTTTTTAGATAAACATGAATTAGATATGTTGATGCCCGATGTGTGGATGTTTGGTGATGGCTCTTCTGAGATGGGTAATCGTTTGGGTCAATTGGTTGTTTCTGGTCGTAAGACAGCGACATGTTCTTCTTTAGATATTTATAAGATGGAAGAACAACTCCCTAAAGCTGGTCAATACGACATAATTTTAGATGGTCAGTCTCAACCGCTGGCTATTATTCGAACAACCAAAGTTGAAATTATGCCCATGAATAAGGTCTCAGAATCTTTTGCACAAGCGGAAGGTGAAGGAGATTTGACGCTGGATTATTGGTATGAAGAGCATGCGCGGTTCTTTAAAGAAGAACTGGCCCCCTATCAGCTACAATTTTATCCCGACATGCTGTTAGTTTGCCAAAGTTTTGAAGTGGTGGATCTTTATACAGAAAAAGAATAGACAGAGAAGCGGTGAATGACACGATTGAAACGAGCAGTCGCCGCTTTTTTTACTGATTTTTTGAAAAAGTTGCGTATGTTTATATAGACAGGGTGATAGAAAAGAGATGTGTATTTTAAGTGTCGAGGAAAAGATGGTACAATAACCTAAGGAATACTAACAAGGAGTGAATGTTATGAAAGAAGAATTTTCATATGAAATTTTAGAAGAAGTCGCTGTGTTATCTGAGAATGCTCGTGGCTGGCGTAAAGAATTGAATTTAATTAGTTGGAATGGTCGTCCACCAAAATTTGATTTGCGTGAGTGGGCCCCTGATCACGAAAAAATGGGTAAAGGCATCACCTTAACTAACGAAGAATTTGCTGAATTAAGCAAAACAATTAAATCCATGTAAAAGGAGCACCCTGTCAATGAAAAGTATGACTGGATTTGGAAAAAAGACTATTCAAAATGAAAATTATCAATTGGATATCGAAGTCAAAAGTGTCAACCAGCGGTTTTTAGATATTCAATTGCGTATGCCCAAGGAACTGAATGCCTATGAACTGGTGATTCGGCAAGTAATCAAACGCACGTTAAAACGTGGACGTGTGGAAGTCTATGTAAATCTCCAAAAAATCGGCAACAATCAAAAAGAAGTGCGCGTGCAGTGGGACTTAATTGATCAATTATTAACTTCGGTAGATCAACATTTAAAGGAAAACTATCCGGAAGCAACGTTTGATGCAGGGGACACGGTCAACCATTTATTAAAGCAAAATGATTTTGTCGAAATAGTGGAAGCAGAAATCGTTGATCAGACATTTGAACCATTTCTTGTTCAAGCATTTGAAGCAGCCATCGCTAGTCTTGACCAAAGCCGTGTGCAAGAAGGAACGCAAATTAAACAAGTCCTGCTTGACTACGTAGCAGTGTTGACCCAATCAATTCAAGAGCTGCAAGCGTTTGTGGGTGTTTTTGAACAAGAATACCGTCAACGTTTTGAAGCGAAATTAAACGAATGGTTAGGTAGCCAAGTGGATGAAACACGCTTATTAACAGAAATGGCCATTTTATTGGAAAAAGGCGATATTCATGAAGAATTGGATCGTTTGAATATCCATATTGATAAGTTGCATCAGTTGCTTGACGAAACAGAACCAGTGGGCCGAGAACTAGATTTCTTAATTCAAGAAATGAACCGTGAAGTCAATACGATTGGTTCGAAATCAAGTCCAATTGAAATAAAAAATAGTGTCGTTCAAATGAAAACAACCTTAGAAAAGATTCGTGAACAAATTCAAAATGTCGAATAGAGAAAATGGTTTCGTGTTTTTCCAGAAAACGCTATAATATAGAAGTAACGAATAAATGACAGAGGTGAAAGCAATGACTAAATTTTATGATGTAACCTTTCAAGAATTAAGTGGTCGTTCTGTGGTAAAAACAGAAGTCGCTTCAGACAGAGAACCATTTGACGTCTGGCAAGATGCTTGTGCAAGCTATTCTGAAACAGAATTAAATATCCAAATTAACGAAGACACGTTTGTTACTTTGAATCGTCACTTTGTTGTTCGCATTGACGTGAAAGAAGTTGACGGCCCTGTCGACAAACAAGTTCGTCGTCGCGATGAATTGATGAACGTGGTCAATACGCTTTCTAATATGGGCTTATAAAAAATACCACCAAGCATTTCACGCTTGGTGGTATTTTTTTAATTAGAATAAAAGAAACAAGCCAACGGCGCATAGGAAAGAAAGAACTGCGGCACTTAAAAAGATTGTCCGCATGGATGCAGTTTTACTGCTTTCTTTGCCGTGTTTTTTCTGACGTTCTAAACGTTTTTGAAGCTGACGGGTAATTACTGAGAAAATCAGCCCGAAAAGGACTAAAACACTTGTGGCAATCGATTTGGGAATAAAATGATTCGGTTCTGCAACGGTGGTATCCCCAGAATGTTCGTTTGATTCTTCCGCAGCTTCCGCTGTTGTTTGTTTTGGCTTAACTTCTTGGTAAGCCACTTTGGGTGCTTGAACCGTACTATTTAACAATGTCAAGGGCGTGTCGACTTGCACTTGCCCTGCTACTAATTTAAAAGTAGGCTGACTGCCTTTGGGAACGACACCGTATAAATCGTTAGCCAAAGTGACTTTTTTGTGATCAATGGTTTGTGGTCCTTTGTCTAAAAGTTTTTTGCGTTCGTATGTCGTATAGGCATAGTCCAGCAAAGCATTCCCAGCCACATGCCGTTCGTATTCACCATCTTGGTTTTGCCAATTACCAACGCCTAAAATGACTTCAATTAAACGGAAATCTCCTTGTTTGACAGTCGCAATATAGTTAAAGCCGCCTGTTGGACTAGAGCCTGTTTTTAAACCATCCACGCCTTGATAACCATACTTAGCGCCTGGTAAAGAATAATTGTACGCTTCAAACGTTTCCTCGTAAGGCGTGCCGACCATTGTTTTCACCACTGGTTTATTGGTGATTTCTAAAATTTCTGGATAATTTTTCAGAAAATGATAGGTTAGTGAAGCTAAATCTCTAGCTGTAGAGACGTTATCGCCATTTGGGTCAATTCCTTGCATTTGATACAGGCCGTTAAAGGCACTTGCTTGCGCCCCACTGCAGTTGTAATAGGTAGTATTTGTCATCCCTAGTTCAGCCGCTTTTTGATTCATTAAATGAACAAAGTCAGTAGGCTGGTTCCCTGAAATTAAGTTTGCCAACATGAGAGTCGCCACATTAGAAGAGGGGACAGCAATCATTTTTAACAGTTCACGGACTGGATAAGCAACACCTAACGTAATTTTGTTATTACTAATGGCATATATTTTAGAAATATCGACATCTTTTTGCGTAGCAGTCACAGTCGTATTCATTGTAAATTTTCCTTGCTCCATTGCTTCAAAGGCCAAGTACATGGTCATCACTTTGGCAATACTGGCAGGATTCCACGCTAAATCTGGTTGCTGCGACCAGAGAATTTCTCCAGAATCAGCATCAACAACGATGGCTGCTTTGGGAATGCCATCCGCTTTCAGGGTTGTCCCCATTTTTTTAGCAATTGCGGTAATATCTTCTTCTGCGTGAGTCACAGTAGGTTGGGCAAAAAAGGCCCCACAACTGACAACTAAGCCTAGCAGAAACAATGTAAATGGTTTAATTCGTGCGATGTTTCTCAGTCCTTTCTTATTCACGTTTTTTTCATCCTAAAGGAGTCATCACTTCATTTTACTTAAAAAATGGCTGCCTGTATAGGAATTCTAGGTAATTTGTTTAAAAAAAGAACAAGTTATGAAAGCCAAATTAAAGAAGAAATGTTATTTTTTCAGTGAATCTCCAAGAAAGTCTTGAAAATTGCAGAAAAAAAGTGCAAAATAGAACTAATACTGTGAAATTATGTTTTGAAAGGAAGTCGTTATGTCAGAGCGCGGGTTATTAATCGTATTGTCAGGTCCTTCAGGAGTGGGGAAAGGGACTGTAAGAAAGGCTATTTTCGACAGTGAAGAAAATGATTTTCAATATTCAATCTCAATGACCACTCGGAAACAGCGAGAAGGCGAAGTGGATGGAGTAGATTACTATTTCCGTTCAAGAGAAGAATTTGAAGCGATGATTGAAGCTGGAGAAATGTTGGAATATGCGGAATATGTTGGTAACTATTATGGGACACCATTAACGTATGTTAACCAGACGCTAGATGAAGGCAAAGACGTCTTTTTAGAAATCGAAGTCCAAGGGGCTAAACAAGTCAAAGACAAAGTGCCTGATGGCGTATTTATCTTTTTGACACCCCCCGATTTAGCGGAATTAAAATCAAGAATTATTGGCCGCGGAACAGACGAAATGTCTGTGATTGAAGAACGAATGGCTGTGGCCAGAGAAGAAATCGAAATGATGGCGCTGTATGATTATGCGGTAGTGAATGATGAAGTTCCTTTAGCCGTGCAACGAATTAAAGACATTATCGCGAGTGAGCACTTCCGTGTTGACCGTGTAATTGGAAAATATATTAAAATGTTAGAGGAGATGTAGCCTTATGATGTTAAAACCGTCAATTGACTCATTGTTAAAAGAAGTCCCTTCAAAATATTCTTTGGTTATTTTAGCAAGCAAACGTGCGCATGAATTAGATGAAGGCGTTCAACCAACCGTTGAATCCTTTGATTCTGTAAAAAGTGTGGGTCGTGCGTTAGAAGAAATCGAAGCAGGAACAGTGATCAGTGATCCAAATCCTGAAGAAAAACGCGAACGTCTACGCATTGAACGTGAAGAACGCAAACGCCAACGTGAACAAGAACAAAAAGAATTAGAAAACCGTTTACGTGACGAAAAAAATTAATTGAATGAAAAACAAGTCTATGATTGAAGCTTTCTTCAAGTAAAGGCTTGTTTTTTTGTGATTGCAAATGTTGTGGGATGACTTTTGTGGTATACTGTTTTTGTAGATAAGTTATGACGGTGGCTACTTCTGGAAGGTGGTGGTGCTTATGAGCATAAGTACTAAAATCTATGAAAGGGGAAAGCCGTATTTGTCCGCATTAGATGTAATCGGACTAATTTTCGACTTTGGTTTATATACCATTGCGTTGATTAGTTTGGTTGTCACTTTGCTAAAAAAAGACAAAAAGAAATAACCAGTCATAAACTTTGAACGGTTAACTGGTTATTTCTTTTTAATTAAGTAAAAACTAAGTTACTGTCATGATTCTACAGTTAGAGAGATGGACCAACATCTCTCTTTCAAAATGATTATACCATAAAAAAATGTAGAGTGCTAACACTAGTTAGCAGTGTAAGTTTCAAAGTATTTTAAGAGGATTACTAAAAGCTACTTTCTTAGATCATTTGTTTAGGAAAGCTAGCTTTTTATATTTTAAGGGGAAATTAACTAAGCTTAACAACAACGAGACACACAAGACAAATCAGTCAATCTTTAGTACAATAGGCAAAGAGAATTTACATAAAAAGGAGGACGCACCATGCAAAAAGTAGCCAAAGTTATTGTGGATGTACCAACGATGCAAACCGATCAACCATTCACTTATTTAGTTCCTGAAAATTTAAATGAGCAATTGGCTGTCGGCATGCGTGTAGAAGTGCCTTTTGGTAACGGTAATCGGCATGTTCAAGGGTTTGTTCTAGCCATTGAACCAGTGGCTGCAACGGTTCTTGACGAAACCAATGTTCAGTTGAAAGAACTAGTGGCGGTGTTGGATTTAAAACCTGTCTTAAATACAGAAATGTTGGCTTTAGCTGATTATATGAAGGAAAAAACGTTTGCCTTTAAAATCACTTGTTTGCAAACCATGTTGCCTAGCGTAATGCGTGCCGATTACCAAAAATATATTTATTTAACGGATGAGCTTTCTGAAGAATTACAAGATCAGTTATTTTATGGTTTAGAGGAAATTTCGTGGGACCAAGCGCAAGAACGTGGGCTTTTGCCTCAACTAATGGCGTTGCGTAAACAGCAAAAAGTCGATATTCGCTACGAAGTTACGACGAGAAATAAAGTCAAAATGGTCCGCTTCATTCAAGCCGCTAAGGAATTTGAACAACTAGAGGAAATTCGTTTGGGGTTACGCAAGGGAGCTAAGAAGAAAGGGCAACTTCTTTACTATTTACAACGCTTGGGCACTGAAAAAGTCACCGCTGTGAAGGAAATGAAAGAATTAGGTTTCAGTACCGCGCTTTTAAATGAAGCGGCCAAAAACGGCTGGTTAACGTTCATTGAAAAAGAAGCGTATCGTGATCCGTTTGCTAATCAGACGTTTGAAAAAACGACTGCGTTATCTTTGAATGCAGAACAACAGGTGGCTGTGGAAACAATCTTACAATCGGTCCAAGAACAGCAAAGCCAAACCTACTTATTGGAAGGTATTACAGGAAGTGGGAAAACAGAAGTTTATCTACAGGTCATTGCAGAAGTTCTTAACCAAGGCAAAACAGCCATTATGCTTGTCCCTGAAATTTCTTTAACTCCGCAAATGGTGCAACGCTTTAAAAGTCGCTTTGGCGAACATGTTGCTGTAATGCACAGTGGCTTATCGCAAGGTGAAAAATACGATGAGTGGCGGAAGATCGAACGAGGAGAAGCGGAAGTGGTGGTTGGCGCGCGTTCAGCCATTTTTGCGCCAATCGAAAACATCGGTGTGATCATTATTGATGAAGAACACGAGGCAAGTTATAAACAAGAAGAAACCCCCCGCTACCACGCGAGAGATTTAGCGATTTGGCGTTCGGAGTACCATCATTGCCCTGTTGTTTTAGGTAGTGCCACGCCGTCCTTGGAATCACGCGCTCGCGCACAAAAAAATGTTTATCAGCGGTTACGATTAACACAGCGTGCCAATCAAGCGGCAACCTTGCCTACGATTGATGTAGTGGATATGCGGCAAGAAGTAGAAAATGGCAATGTCTCTTCTTTTTCCATGTCGTTGCAAGAAAAACTCCAAGAACGCTTAGAGAAAAACGAACAAAGTGTTCTCCTACTTAATCGCCGTGGCTATTCGTCATTTGTGATGTGTCGCGATTGTGGCTATGTGTTGCCGTGTCCGAATTGTGATATTTCCTTGACTTTGCATATGGATAGTAAAACAATGAAATGTCATTATTGTGGGCATGAAGAACGGATTCCTTATCGCTGTCCTAACTGTGGCCAAGATAAAATTCGCTACTACGGAACAGGCACACAAAAAGTAGAAGAAGAATTACAAACGTTATTACCAGACAGTCGTATTCTCCGAATGGATGTTGATACGACCCGTCGCAAAGGTGCGCATGAAAAGATTTTGCGAACATTTGGTGAAGGACAAGCGGATATCTTATTAGGCACACAAATGATTGCCAAAGGACTGGACTTTCCAAATGTGACGTTAGTCGGTGTCTTAAATGCTGATACCGCCTTGAATTTACCCGATTTTCGTTCCAGTGAACGGACCTTCCAGTTATTGACACAGGTCAGCGGTCGCGCTGGTCGCGCTGAAAAACCGGGGGAAGTCATCATTCAATCTTTTAACCCCGAGCATTATGCGATACAATTGGCAAAAGCCCAAGATTATGAAGATTTTTATACAAAAGAAATGTATATCCGTCATCGTGGGGATTATCCGCCGTACTATTTTACGGTCCAAATTACGGCTAGCCATCCTGAAGAAAATGAAGCAGCGAAACAAATGTTTCAAATTGCGACGAAATTAAAACAAGGCTTATCGCCGCAAGCTATTTTGTTGGGACCAACGCCTAACGCAATTATGCGTGTCAATAATCGATACTTTTATCAAGTGATTATCAAGTATAAACAAGAACCAATGCTTCAACCATTATTGAAAGAAATTTTAACCGATACACAACGAGCAACGGCTCGTGGTTTAAAGCTTTCCATTGATGCAGAACCCATGAATTTTATTTAAAAAATACAGCTTTGAAAGGAGCACTTATGCGCTATCCAGTTGTGATTCACCCGAACGAACACTTAAAAATGAAGGCTCAACCTGTGACGATTATTACCGATGAAATTGTGCAGTTACTAGAGGATATGTATGAAACAATGCTGGCCCATGATGGGATTGGCTTAGCAGCCCCGCAAATTGGCAAAAATTTGCAAATGGCAGTAATTGAAATTGATGAAGAATCTGGTCGTTTTGAACTAATTAATCCAGTGATTATTGAAAAAAAGGGAACCAGTATTGATGTGGAAGGCTGTTTAAGTATTCCAGAAACATATGGAACCGTTGAACGAGCAGATGAAGTGACTGTCCGTTATTTTGACCGTGAAGGTGAAGAAATGGAAGTTACGGCTTACGGTTATTTAGCTCGAGCTTTTCAACACGAAATTGATCATTTGAACGGCGAGTTATTTATCGATAAAATGATTGAGAAAATTGCACCAGAAGATTTAGAAGCGTATATGGAGGAACATTTTGATGACTAAAATTGTATTTATGGGCACACCAGCCTTTTCTGTTCCGATTTTAGAAAGTTTAATCGAGGCAGGCTATGACGTTCAAGCGGTTGTCACGCAACCAGATCGACCAGTTGGCCGAAAAAAAGTGATTACCCCAACGCCTGTCAAAGAAGCAGCTTTAAAACATAACTTATTAGTCTTACAACCAGAGAAAATTTCAGGTTCTCCTGAAATGGAAAAAGTGATTGACTTAGCACCAGATGTAATTGTGACAGCAGCCTTTGGACAATTTTTACCAGAGAAAATTTTAAAAGCGCCCAAACTAGGTGCGATTAATGTCCATGCCTCACTTTTACCAAAATATCGTGGCGGCGCACCTGTACATTACTCGATTATTGAAGGAGAAAAAGAAACAGGCGTCACGATTATGGAAATGGTGAAAAAAATGGATGCTGGCGCGATTTTAGCGCAACGTGCAATTCCGATTACGAAACAAGACGATGTAGGCACCATGTTTGAAAAATTAAGCATTCTAGGAAAAGAACTTTTATTAGAAACGTTACCCAAGCTAATTGCTGGCGAAATCACGCCTATTCCACAAGTGGAAGAAGAGGCTACTTTTTCACCAAATATTACCCGAGAACAAGAACGAATTGACTGGCAAAAAACTGCTGAGGCAATTGATAACCAAGTGCGTGGTATGCGTCCTTGGCCAACAGCGTTCACAACCTATCAAGGGACCAACTGGAAAATTTGGGCAGTGACACCACTGACTGAAACAACAACTAGCGCCCCAGGAACGATTATCCAGCGTAGTAAAAAAGCGCTATGGATTGCTTGTGGTGAAGGGACAGTCCTTCAAATTGATCGCCTGCAACCAGCAGGTAAAGGTCAATTAACGATTCAAGAATTTTTAAATGGCGTTGGTCAAAATGTCGCAGAAAAAGATAAGGTGGACTAACAAAAATGGCTGAAAAAATCCCCAAGAAATTAAAACGTTCTGTTCGATACGTTGCTTTAGAAACCATCGAACGTGTGGATAAAGGTGGGGCGTACTCCAATCTTTTACTTAATGAAATGATGACAAAATCAGAACTAAGCGAGAAAGATGGCCGCTTGTTTACAGAACTTGTCTACGGCACAATTAGTCGCAAATTATTGTTGGAATACTACTTAACACCATTTGTTAAGAAACCGCAAAAAGTCGATAATTGGGTGAAAAATTTATTGATTTTATCGTTATATCAATTACTTTATTTAGATAAAGTGCCTGATCATGCAGTCATTAATGAAGCGGTTGAAATTGGCAAACGTCGTGGCAATCCTGGGATTGGTAAATTCGTGAATGGCGTGCTGCGGGCGTTCCAACGAAATGGAGCACCTAGTTTGGCCGCAATTAGCGATCCAGTTGATCGTTTAGCAACGGAAATTAGCATGCCACGTTGGTTAACAGAAAAATTACTTGCCCAATTAGGCGAAGAAGAAACACGGCAGTTGGGTTTGTCGTTATTTGAAAAAAGCCATGCGAGTGGCCGCGTAAACACACGGTTTATTTCACGAGAAGAAGCGCTGGAAGAATTACAAGAAACAGGGATTGCCGCGAAGGAAAGTCAACTTTCCCCTTATGGTGTTGTCGCTGAAAAAGGCTACTTAGCTGGTAGTGAACTGTTTATTAACGGTTGTTTAACCATTCAAGATGAAAGCTCTATGCTCGTGGCTCCAGCGATGCAAATTGAACCGCATCATCGTGTCTTGGATGCTTGTGCGGCTCCTGGTGGCAAAACGACTCATATCGCAACTTTTTTAGAGGCTGAAGCAGGTGGTCGTGTGACTTCTTTAGATATTCATGCGCACAAAATTAAGCTAATTAATGAAAATGCGCAACGCCTCCATGTGGCGGATGTCGTCCAAGCAGAAAAGCTTGATGCGCGACAAGTGGCCGAAGAATTTCCCGCAGAAACCTTTGATCGGATTTTAGTTGATGCGCCATGTTCAGGCTTAGGGCTGATGCGCCGTAAACCAGACATTAAATACCATAAAACGGCCAATGATTTTCAAAATTTACCTAAAATTCAGTTAGAAATCTTAGAAAGTGTTGCCCCAACACTAAAACAATGGGGTATAATGGTCTATAGCACTTGTACTATTACGCCAGAAGAAAATCAGGAAGTGGTGGCAGCCTTTTTAGCCAAACACCCTGAATTTGAAAAAATTGAAATTGTTGCAAATGAAAACGTCCAAGCAGTAGTAAAAGAGCAAGAACTGGTTCTGTATCCCCATCAATACATGACAGATGGCTTCTTTATTTGCTGTATGCGGAAAGTTAGTTCAAATGAGGTGAAATAATTTGGAAATCAACGTTCAATCAGATGTCGGTCGCAAAAGAAATACGAACCAAGATTATGCCAACGTTTTTGAGAACCAACAACACATAACCTTTGCTGTTTTAGCAGATGGCATGGGTGGTCACCAAGCAGGTGATGTCGCTAGCCAAATGGCAGTCAATAATTTAGGTGAGAGTTGGTCCAATGCGTCTGTCGACTCAGCTGAAAAATCTGCACAGTGGTTAATTCAAGCAATTCAAAAGGAAAATGAAAAAATTTATGAACGCGGACAATCGAAACCAGAGTATTTAGGAATGGGGACAACCGTGGTTGGTGCCATCCTTTTACCGGATTCATTTGTCTTAGCAAATGTGGGGGACAGTCGTGCTTATTTAGTTCGTGACCAACACATGTTACAATTAACAGAAGATCATTCTTTAGTGAATGAACTAGTAAAATCAGGGGAGATTACTCGTGAGATGGCTGCAAATCATCCACGAAAAAATGTCCTAACACGTTCTTTGGGAATGCCTGGCACTGTCGAAGTCGATGTAACCAATCATGAATGGCTGCCTAATGACTATTTACTGTTATGTTCGGACGGTTTAACCAATATGGTTCCTGAGACAAAAATTTTAGAAATTTTAGAGACGTCAGATCCCTTAGAATCCAAATTAAGCCAACTCGTTGCCCAAGCAAATGAAGCGGGTGGTTTAGATAACATTACCGTGTTAGTGATACACTTTGACGAACAGAAGGAGGAAAACCAATGATAGAAATCGGCAAGAAGCTGAATGGTCGATATCACATTATTGGCAGCATCGGAAGCGGCGGCATGGCCAACGTCTATTTAGCACACGATTTAATTTTAGACCGAGACGTTGCAGTAAAAGTCTTGCGCTTTGACTTCCAAAACGATCAAGCCGCCATCCGACGTTTTCAGCGTGAAGCACTAGCCGCAACTGAGCTGGTTCACCCGAATATCGTCAGTGTGTACGATGTAGGCGAAGAAGATGGACTACAATATTTAGTCATGGAATATGTGAAAGGAATGGACTTAAAACGTTACATCCAAACGCATTTTCCAATTCCTTATTCCACAGTTGTGGATATTACGCAACAAATTTTATCTGCTGTCGCAATGGCACATGAACATAGAATTATTCACCGGGATTTAAAACCGCAAAACATTCTGATTGACGAACACGGCACAGTCAAAATTACTGACTTTGGGATTGCGATTGCCTTGTCAGAAACGTCAATTACGCAAACGAACACAATGTTAGGTTCGGTGCATTACTTATCGCCAGAACAAGCGCGCGGAAGCATGGCGACCAACCAATCAGATATTTACGCTGTGGGAATTATTCTCTATGAAATGCTAACAGGGAATGTACCTTTTGATGGTGAATCAGCCGTAACGATTGCCTTAAAACATTTTCAAGAAGAAATTCCCTCTGTCAAAATGTTTGATCCAGGGATTCCTCAATCATTGGAAAATGTGGTTCGTCATGCAACCGCAAAAGACCCAAGCGATCGCTACAAAACAGCGAATGAGATGGCAGAAGACTTATACACGTCCTTGTCAGCCAGTCGTTTAAACGAACCTGCGTGGGAACCAACGGCTTTATTAGGAGAAACGAAAGTATTAACTCCGATTCCCGAAGACATCGCTGAACCGGAAGAGACAACGCCTGTCGAAGTCCCAGAAGATATCGCAGATGACATTTTAGCTGAACAACCGCCGAAGAAAAACCGTAAAAAATTGTGGATTGGCTTAGCAATTGCGGCATTAATTGCTTTAGCAATAGGTGGCTTAGCCTTTGCAATGTCGGGCGGTAAAGACGTTGAAGTTCCTGATGTTACAAATGAAACGAAAGCGGACGCTTCACAAGCGCTACAAAGTGCCGGGCTGAAAGTCGATAGTGAAACCAAAAAAATTCCCGACGATAAGATTGAAGAAGGCAAGGTGGTCAAAACAGACCCCGAAGCAAAATCATCTGTGAAAAAAGGCCGATCTGTTACTTTATATATCAGCTCTGGAACAGAAAAAATTGAGATGGCCGATTATACAAAGGAATCGTATGAATCTGCTGTCGAAGCCTTGAAAAAACTAGGGTTTTCAGAAGACCAAATTACAACGAAAAAAGAATACAGTGATTCTGTGTCTACGGATAGCATTATTAAACAAAAACCAGCTGCAGGTAAAAAAGTTGATCCGAAAAAAGACAACGTCACTTTAACGGTCAGTCAAGGACCAGAAACGGTTACTTTGCCTAGTTACGCCGGTTATTCTTACGAAAATGCAGTAAATGCACTGGCACAATTAGGCATTTCTGACTCTCAAATTACGCGTGTCGACCAAGCAAGCGATACGGTAGAACCAGGTTTAGTCATTACGCAAGACCCCGCACCAGGTGGCACCGTGACACCTAAAAATGGCCAAGTGACGTTATATGTAAGTAAAGGTAGCGACAAAGTGACACTTTCTGATTATAGCGGAATTTCTTACGATAATGCGGTAAGTCGCTTAATTGCTTTAGGTATCCCAGAATCTCAAATTAAACGAGTGGACGAAGAAAACGACAAAGTTGAAAAAGATACCGTGATTAGTCAAGAACCAGCTTCTGGTACCGCTGTTGATCCGAAAAATGACACGATTACTTTACATGTCAGCAAAGGCAGTGACTCAGTAACTGTTCCTGATATTTCAGGTTATTCGCCAAAAGCTGCAGAAGACAGCATCAATAACGCTGGCCTTAAAATCAATGAACAAGGATTATCTGGCTCTGGCGATGGCCAAGTCGTTGAACGAACTAGCCCATCCGCTGGCAGCAAAGTCAAAAAAGGCGACTCTGTTACAGTTTATTATTCAAAAGCAAATGATTCAAAAAGCACCACTAGTGAAAGTAGTACGAGTAATTAAGACAAGAGGTTGGGACAGGAGTGTTTAGCTTCAAGAACCAAGTAGGTACTGTTTAACATCTATTTGCTTTTCAAATAGTGTTTCTCAGCAATAAGAAGAAGCTGCTCCTGTCTCGCCATTTATCTTAAGATTTAGGTCTAGGAAGGTAAGTCATTTCGACTTATGTCCTAGGCTCTTTTTAATTAATAGAATCGAGAGGCTCCCTTGATTTCTCTGCCACTATCCTGTATATTCGAAAGTAGTTAGGAGTGGTTTATCTGAAAGGTCAAATCAGAAAAGCGTTAAGCGGTTTTTATTATGTATACGCAGATGGAGAAACATATCAAACAAGAGCGCGAGGGAATTTTCGTAATCGAAAAATTACGCCACTCGTGGGAGATGAAGTACTTTTTGAAAGCGATAATTTAACAGATGGTTATGTGTTGGAAATTTTACCAAGACGAAATGAATTAGTGCGCCCGCCTGTTGCAAATGTGGATCTAGGTGTGGTTGTCATGAGTATGGTTTCGCCAAATTTTTCGTTTAATTTGTTGGATCGTTTCTTAGTCAGCTTAGAGTATAAGGATATAGAACCAGTTATTTATTTAACGAAAGTTGATCTATTAGATGAGCCGCAACGTCAAGAAGTCACTGAAATTAAACAGATTTATGAAGCGTTAGGTTATGCGGTAATCGCTTCGGAAGACGTAGAAGCCACCAAAGAATTAGAACGCTTTTTCCCAGAACGGTTGACTGTTTTTATGGGACAATCAGGCGCTGGAAAATCAACATTGTTGAATCAAATTTCACCAGAATTACAACTAGCAACTGCGGAAATTTCCCAATCTTTAGGACGGGGCAAACATACGACCCGTCACGTGGAATTGATTCCGTTATACGACGGTTTGGTTGCTGATACACCAGGATTTAGTGCCATCGATTTCTTGGAGATGGAAGCAGTGGAATTACCAAAGCAATTTCCTGAATTTGTTGCCGCGGCCTCTCACTGTAAGTTTCGTGAATGTATGCACCACAAAGAACCTGGTTGTGAAGTGAAACGTCAAGTGGAAGCGGGAACCATTGCGACGAGTCGTTACGAAAATTATTTACAGTTTTTAATGGAAATCGAGAATCGACGACCTGTTTATAAGAAAAAATCATAGCAAATATAAAGGGAGCGAGCCAAATGAAACTAGCACCATCCATTTTAAGTGCCGATTTTGCCAATTTAGAAAGAGATATCCGTTTAGTAGAAGAATTAGGAGCAGATTATATTCATGTTGATGTCATGGACGGTCAATTTGTGCCCAACATTACCTTAGGACCGAATATCGTTTCAGCGATTCGTCCAGTGACAAAACTACCATTGGATGTTCATTTGATGATTGTACAACCTGAAAATTATATCAATGCCTTTGCGGAAGCCGGTGCGGATATTATTACCGTCCATCAAGAAGCAACACCCCATATTCATCGTGCCTTACAAATGATTAAAAATGCGGGTGTGAAAGCTGGCGTAACCATCAATCCAGGGACACCACTTTCGATGATCGAGAATGTATTAGATTTGGCAGATCAAGTCTTGGTAATGACTGTCAATCCAGGCTTTGGCGGACAATCATTTATTGAAAACTCACTAGAAAAAATTGCTCAATTAAAAGAATGGAAAGAAACAAAAGGATACACCTATGAAATTGAAGTCGATGGCGGGATTGTTCCTGAAACTGCCGCACGCTGCAAAGAAGCTGGTGCGGAAGTGTTTGTTGCAGGCTCCTACATTTATAATGCTGAAAATCCTCAAGAACGAATCGATGCACTGAGAGCAGTGCTAGACAAATGAGTCGTGTCTTACTGGTAGCTGGCGGCAATCCAAGTGATTGGCCAACCATTGAACCAGCTACGTATGATTATTTCGTAGGTATTGATCGCGGCTGTCTCCATTTATTAGAGGCCGATTTACCGTTACAATTAGCGGTGGGCGATTTTGATTCATTATCACGAGAAGAATACCATTTTGTCCAAGAAACTGCCGAAACACTCATCCAAGCACCTGCTGAAAAAGATGATACAGATACACAATTAGCGCTTCAAGAAGCTTTACAACGATTTCCACAAGCAGAGATGACGATTATCGGTGCGACAGGGGGCAGAATTGACCACCTGTTAGCCAATCTTTGGTTACCCTTTGAACCACGATTTCAAGGCGTACTTCGTCAAATCCGTCTATGCGATCGTCAAAATAGCATCCAGTATTACGCCCCTGGTTCGTATATCGTACCAAAAGAGCCAGATAAAGAATATCTGGCATACTGCTGTTTGACGCCTGTAGAAAACTTGACGCTACGACGCAGTAAATATTTATTAACCAATCAAGATGTTCCTTACCCAACATCGTATGCAAGTAATGAATTTATCGAAGAAGCCGCTGCTTTTTCCTTCGATGCAGGGATGATTGCGGTTATTCAAAGTAAAGACAAGTAAAAAGAGGTTGGACCTTCATCAATGCGATGAAGGTCCAGCCTCTTTTTTTATGCAATAAAAAAAGCCGAACAACGAACGTCCAGCTTTGCTTATTTAAGTTTATTAAACACGTTCGATTTTACCAGATTTCAAAGCACGAGTTGACACCCAAACTTTTTTAGGTTTACCATCGATTAATACGCGAACTTTTTGTAAGTTAGGTTTCACAGTGCGTTTTGTTGAGTTCATCGCATGTGAACGGTTATTACCACTTGAAGTCTTACGACCAGTGAAGTAACATACTTTTGCCATTTTAAGTTTCCTCCTTTGCCTTGATCTTGGAGCGATAATATTCAGCTCATACTAACTTAATTTATCATATTAGGCACTGATTTGCAAGAAGATTTTTTTCTATGATTTGACTTTAGCAATCAAAAAGAGTAAATTGAAATCTTGCTAGAATGTTCACTTAGAAGTGGAAGAATGAAAATATCTGACGAACTTCCTTTTAATTAAAGGCTGGATATGATAAAATGTTATGGAAGAAAATAGGGCGAATGTGCTCTTATAAGGAGGCTTTCATCAATGGCTGTAAAAATTCAAACACCCGCAGGTACCATTGAGATTACCAATGATGTGATCGCTACAGTAGTTGGCGGAGCTGCGACAGATATTTACGGAATTGTCGGAATGGCAAGCAAAAATCAAATTAAAGATAACTTAAACGATATTTTACGTCGTGAGAATTACTCACGTGGTGTCGTTGTTCGTCAAGAAGACAACGGAATCGCAGTGGATGTCTACACGATTGTTAGTTATGGTACAAAAATTTCTGAAGTTTCTCGTAACGTCCAAGAAAAAGTAAAATATAATCTTGAAACATTATTAGGTGTCACTGCGAATTCAGTTAACGTTTTTGTTCAAGGAGTTCGTGTATTACCGGATTAGAGGTAGTGTACTGTCAACGATGCAATTGCACAAGGAAGTCGTGTGTTGCCGTTAGCGGTAAATCTGAAGGAGGATTTTTTAGGTGAATGTAACAGAAATCAGCGCAGGTCAGTTCCAGGAAATGGTCCAGGCAGGTGCGACTCGTCTGCACACAAATGCAGAATATGTCAACTCATTAAACGTTTTCCCTGTACCCGATGGTGATACAGGAACAAATATGAACTTATCAATGACCAGTGGTGCAAAGGCTGTGGCCGATTCTCGCTCTGAAAAAGTAGGAGAATTAGCAGGTGCGTTATCCAAAGGGTTATTAATGGGTGCTCGTGGAAACTCTGGGGTTATTTTATCTCAATTATTCCGAGGCTTCTCAAAACAAATTCCTGAGGTTACAACATTAAATGCCAAAGACTTGGCCGCTGCCTTTACACATGGTGTAGAAACAGCGTATAAAGCAGTGATGAAACCCGTTGAAGGAACAATCTTAACTGTTTCTCGTGAAGCGGCGCGTTCTGGTGAACGTAAAGCGAAAGAAACAGATGACTGTATCGAAGTTATGACAGCTGTTGTAGCAGGCGCTAAACGTGCCTTAGCGAAAACACCTGATTTATTACCTGTCCTAAAAGAAGTCGGCGTTGTAGATAGTGGGGGTCAAGGACTACTATTTATCTATGAAGGATTTTTAGAAGCGCTTAGTGGTGAATTTTTACCAACTGAAACGTATGAACCAAGTCCTGCCGAAATGGACGAAATGGTTAATGCTGAACATCACCGTGGTGTTAGTGGCCACGTTGCGACAGAAGACATTAAATTTGGCTATTGTACAGAAATTATGGTTCGTATCGGCGAAGGCCCAACCGTGGACAGCGCTTTTGATTATGAAACATTCAGAAACTACTTAAATGAACTAGGCGATTCTCTATTAGTCGTTAACGATGACGAAATTATCAAAGTTCACGTACACACTGAGCATCCAGGTGAAGTGATGAACTACGGCCAAAAATTTGGTTCGTTAGTAAAAATAAAAGTAGACAATATGCGTTTACAACATGAAACGTTAGTTGAACGCGATGCTCAGCAAGAAGCGTTGACTGAAAAAGTTCGCGTACCGTTTGCTGTGATTGCTATTGCAGCCGGTGAAGGCGTTCAAGAATTATTCCGAAGTTTAGGTGCAAGCTATATTATTAGTGGTGGCCAAACAATGAACCCAAGTACGGAAGATATTTTAAAAGCAGTCAAAGAAGTGAATGCAGAGCAAGTCATTATTTTACCAAACAACAAAAACATCTTTATGGCGGCTGATCAAGCAGCAGAAGTTGCCGATGTACCAGTAGCGGTTGTTCCATCTAAAACCATTTCTCAAGGAATGACAGCAATGTTAGCTTTCAATGATCAACAATCATTAGAAGAAAACAAAGCAAGTATGACGGAAATGTTAGACAGCGTTGTGAGTGGTCAAGTAACCACAGCTGTTCGTGACACAACCATTGATGACGTTGAAATTAAAAAAGATGACTTCTTAGGAATGATTGATGGTAAAATCGTCGTTTCTGAAGCAGATCGTTTTAATGCATCATTAGACACGTTGAACCGCATGATCGATGAAGACACTGAAATCGTGACAATTATTGTCGGCGAAGATGGTTCGGTTGAAGAAGCTGAAAAGCTAATCGCTATTTTAGTTTCTGAAAACGATGAACTAGAAACAGAACTTCATGAAGGTGGACAACCTGTGTATCCATACTTATTCTCAGCAGAATAGGTTTTCGTGATGAAAAAATAAAAACGAATAGGCTGGTTCATTAGTTAGGGCTAATGAACCAGCCTATTTAATGAATGATCCATTTTTTTGCGTATATTAATGAGGAGGGGATTTTATGGACATCACAGATTTAGTCAGCGTATTACCCGGTGTTGGTCCAAAACGTGCTGAAAATTTACAAGAACTGGGGATTGCTACAATTGAAGACTTATTGACGTATTATCCCTTCCGCTACGATGATATCCAAGAAAAGGATTTAAGCGAGATTCAGGATCAGGAAAAAGTTACGCTAAAAGGGCTAGTGGTTTCGGAAGCAGTCGTTAGTCGGTACGGTTATAAGAAGAGCCGGTTAACGTTTCGAATGATGCAAGAACATGCGGTCATTAATGTTTCCTTCTTCAATCAACCTTTTTTAAAAGACAAAGTAGTTCTTTCCGAAGAAATTGCTGTTTATGGCAAATGGGATGCCAAGAGAAAATCATTAAATGGCATGAAAATCTTAGCTTCTAAAGGAGACAATGAAGATTTCGCCCCCATTTATCATGTGAATAAAAAAGTCCGCCAAAGCACGTTGGTTCAGTTAATCCGCACTGCTTTTGAAGAGTATGGTTCACTGGTTGAAGAGATTTTACCGAATGATTTATTAGAAAAGTACCGCTTGATGCCTAGAAAAGAAGCAATGTGGGCGATGCATTTTCCCAGTAATCCAGAAGAAAGCCATCAAGCTAAACGACGAGTAGTCTTTGAAGAGTTTTTCCTTTTCCAACTTAAAATGCAAGGATTGAAGAAACAAGAAAAAGCGGAAAAAAATGGTTTAGCTATTCAATATGACGTGGATCGCTTAAAAACGTTCACCCAAGGACTGCCTTTTGAATTGACAGGCGCCCAAAAAAAAGTGACCAATGAAATTTGTCGAGACTTGCGAAGTCCGAAGCATATGCAACGATTGCTTCAAGGTGACGTGGGGAGTGGGAAAACGGTAGTGGCTGCGATTGCGCTATACGCCACCATGACCGCTGGCTTTCAAGGAGCGTTGATGGTTCCGACTGAAATTTTAGCGCAGCAACACATGGAAAGCTTACAGCAGTTGTTTGATCCGTTAGAAGTTCGAACGGCCTTATTAACAGGTTCCACCAAAACGAAAGAACGTCGTCTAATCCTCGAAGAACTGGCCAATGGCGAGATTGACATTGTGGTAGGGACCCATGCTTTGATACAACAAGATGTCAGTTTCCATCAATTAGGTTTGGTAATCACCGATGAGCAACATCGTTTTGGTGTGAACCAGAGAAAAATATTAAGAGAAAAAGGCTTAAAACCAGATGTTTTATTCATGACGGCCACTCCGATTCCTCGAACGCTGGCCATTACAGCCTATGGCGAAATGGATGTATCAATCATTGATGAAATGCCAGCTGGACGGATTCCAATCGAAACACGTTGGATTCGGCCGCCGCAGTTAGATACTGTTTTAGAATGGATGGAAAAAGAGCTGGCTCGAGGACATCAAGCCTATATTATTTGCCCCTTGATTGAAGAATCGGAAGCCTTAGATGTGAAAAATGCAACAGAAATTTTTGAACATATGCAAAGCTTTTATTCCCCAAGATATCAAGTGGGATTACTACATGGTAAAATGAAAAACCAAGAAAAAGATGACATTATGCAGGAGTTCAAAGACAATCAGCTACAATTACTGGTTTCTACCACCGTTATTGAAGTTGGCGTGAATGTACCAAATGCCACGGTGATGTTAATTATGGATGCGGACCGGTTTGGGTTAGCACAGTTACATCAGTTACGGGGCCGTGTGGGGCGTGGCTCCAGTGCATCTTATTGTATTTTAGTGGCCAATCCGAAAAATGAAATGGGCGTTGAGCGTATGAAAATCATGACAGAAACCACCAATGGTTTTGTCTTGAGTGAGCGTGATTTGGAACTTCGCGGACCTGGGGAAGTGTTCGGTGCACGGCAATCAGGGGTGCCTCAATTTGCGGTAGGAGATATCGTGACGGACTTTAACATTTTAGAAGTTGCGCGCCAAGAAGCAAGTGCCCTATGGCAAGTGAAAGAGTGGTGGCAATATCCTGCTTATCAAGGCTTAGCCAATCGAGTGAAACCTCAAGATGAGGCGGCCCAATTTTTCGATTAGAAGAGGTAATTTTTGAAGCCAGAAAGTAAAAGCCAATACGTATTTCTTTGAAAAAAATATGTTATACTTGTTAGGAAACAAAAAAGTAGGAGGGAATCACTCATGAAAATTGCTGTAGATGCAATGGGTGGAGATAACGCCCCACAAGCAATTGTTGAAGGGGTTATGCTAGCCAAACAAGACTTCCCAGACATTGAATTTCAATTATATGGAAAAGAAGCCGAAATAAAAAAATACATCACCGATGAAAAAAACATTACGATTATTCATACCGATGAAAAAATTGCTAGTGACGATGAGCCAGTTAAAGCAATCCGTCGTAAGAAAACTGCTTCCATGGTTTTAGCAGCGCAAGCAGTTAAAAATGGGGAAGCCGATGCGATTTTTTCTGCAGGCAACACCGGAGCGCTATTAGCAGCGGGTCTGTTCATTGTCGGCCGCATCAAAAATGTGGAACGTCCCGGTTTGATGTCAACTTTACCTGTCATGGGAGAACCAGACAAAGGGTTTGACATGTTAGATTTAGGAGCCAATGCAGACAATAAACCAGAACATTTGGTTCAGTATGCCGTTTTAGGTTCATTCTATGCTGAAAAAGTTCGGAACGTTCAGAATCCTCGTGTCGGTCTATTAAATAACGGAACTGAGGAAACAAAGGGCAGTGAATTAACGAAAAAAGCCTTCGAATTGTTAGCAGCAGATGAAACGATTAATTTTGTCGGAAACGTTGAAGCACGAGAATTATTAAATGGCGTAGCTGACGTGGTGGTGACAGATGGCTTCACAGGAAATGCCGTTTTAAAATCCATCGAAGGCACAGCTATGAACATGATGAGCTTGCTGAAAACAGCGATTCTTTCTGAAGGTGTCAAAGGAAAAATGGGCGCCTTATTATTAAAGAATGCGTTGCGTGGCATGAAAGACGAAATGGACTACTCAAAACATGGGGGAGCGGTTTTATTTGGCTTAAAAGCGCCAGTCATTAAAACGCATGGGGCCACGGGTCCTGATGCCGTCCGCTACACCATTCGTCAAATTCATACAATGTTAGAAACCCAAGTTGTCCCACAATTAGTGGAATATTATGAAGGCAAAGCAGAGTAATTTGCAATTGTCTTGACATCAGTTTGTTACTCAAATGAAAAAAAGATGGACAAATACCCAAATTGTGAGTACAATGTATCTTAGCGTTTTAGTAAAAGAAAGAACCTTTTTTCAAAAGCAGTGGAGGTGAATACAGTTGACTCGTGAAGAAGTACTTCAAAAAGTAGCGAAGATTATCTCAAACCACTTTGATATTGAAGCGGATCAAGTAACAGATCAATTAAACATTAAAGATGATTTGAACGCTGACTCAATTAGCGTAATGGAGTTTGTTTTAGAACTTGAAGATGAATTTGGAACAGAGATTTCAGATGAAGATGCAGAAAAAATTGAAACAGTTGGTGCCGCTGTAGATTATATTGTGAGTAATTCATAAAAAATAATAAGACAAAGTCGATTGACATTCGTGTTGATCGACTTTTTTTGCGTACATAATGGTTATTTTATTAAGCAATAAGGCTATTTTTACACATATTTTTGTAAAAAAAATCATACATGTAAAAAAATAACTGCGAAAAAAGTTATTTTATCTTGCTTTTTATGGAATAATTCTATAAAATTATGAAAAAACAATGAGCTGTAAATTAACATTGATAAAAATTAGAAAGTGCTATCATTAAATATTAGTTAATTTATATAATGTTTTTGAAAGGACGTAAGGGGTGCGTATGGATGCAAGGAAATGAACAATTACTAGAGGTTTCAGGATTAGAAACAGCATTTAGAATCAAAGATGATTATTATAATGCCGTCGATGATGTTTCATTTGAATTGAAGAAAAATGAGATTCTGGCAATCGTCGGAGAATCTGGTTGTGGAAAAAGTACCTTAGCAACAACGATTATGGGCTTACATGATCCCAATCATACCAAAATTACTGGGGAAATTTTATACAACAATTTAAACTTAACTACGTTTAATGAAACATTGTACAACAAAGTCAGAGGAAACGATATTGGGATGATTTTCCAAGATCCGTTGTCTGCACTGAATCCGCTCATGCGAATTGAAGACCAAATTAAAGAAAGTCTCACGTATCATACCAAAATGACCGCACAACAAAAACAAGCACGGGCCATTGAACTGTTAGATCAAGTGGGGATTCCCAACCCAGAGCGTGTCGGGAAACAGTATCCTCATGAATTGTCTGGCGGCATGCGTCAACGGGTGATTATCGCCATTGCAATCGCGTGTAAACCACCGATTTTAATTGCAGATGAACCAACAACGGCCTTAGACGTTACCATTCAGGCACAAATTCTCGATTTGTTAAAAGATTTACAAGAAGAAACAGGGAGCGGCATTATTTTAATTACCCATGACTTAGGTGTAGTTGCGGAAATGGCTGATCGTGTAGCGGTTATGTATGCGGGTCAGTTTGTAGAAGTAGCCACTGCTGAAGAATTGTTTAGTCATCCGAAACATCCATATACACGTTCCTTACTTCAGTCCATTCCCCAAGAGAATTCAGATGAAGAAGAACTTCATGTGATTGAAGGGATTGTTCCTTCGTTAACCAAATTACCTAGAAAAGGTTGTCGGTTTGCCCCACGAATTCCTTGGATTGATGCATCGGAACATGAAGAAAATCCAACATTACATGAAGTTGCACCGAATCATTATGTTCGTTGTACATGTTATAAACATTTTCATTTTAGAGACGGGGAAGGGGAAGCGTAATGACAGAAATTATTCAAATTAAAGATTTAAAAGTTCATTATCCAATTCGCAGCGGCTTCTTCAATCGAATCACTGATCATGTTTTGGCGGTTGATGGTGTGGATTTCATGATTGAACAAGGTAAAACGTATGGGTTAGTTGGTGAATCGGGTTCTGGAAAATCAACGACAGGAAAAGCAATTATTGGTTTAGAAAAAATTACAAATGGTGAGATTATTTATCAAGGACAAGATGTAACCAAGCCGCGAAGTCGAAAAGCGATTGGATACAACAAAGATGTCCAAATGATTTTCCAAGATTCGATGTCAAGTTTAAACCCTAAAAAACGAGTACTAGATATTATCGCTGAACCAATTCGAAATTTTGAACGGTTAAGTGACCAAGAAGAAAAGAAAAAAGTCAAAAGTTTGTTGGACATTGTGGGGATGCCAGAAGATGCGTTGTACAAATATCCTCATGAATTTTCTGGTGGACAACGCCAACGTTTAGGCGTCGCCCGAGCGGTGGCTACCAGCCCCAAATTAATTATTGCAGATGAACCTGTTTCAGCACTGGACTTATCTGTGCAAGCACAGGTATTGAATTTTATGAAAAACATTCAACAGGAATATGGGTTAAGTTACTTATTTATTTCCCATGATTTGGGCGTAGTTAAACATATGTGTGACAACATTGCCATTATGTACAAAGGCCGTTTTGTAGAAATCGGTACACGCCAAGATATTTACACTAATCCACAACACATTTATACCAAACGCTTACTTTCAGCAATTCCTAAAATTGACGTAGCGAACCGAGAAGCTCACAAAGAAGAACGAAGAAGAGTTGAGCAAGAGTATCGGGAAAATCATAAAGACTATTATGATGAAAATGGGCGGGTTTATAACTTACATGCGATTAGTCCAACCCACCAAGTAGCGTTAAAAAATGGAGGTGCTGAATAATGTGGAAAACAATTTTACGCCGTTTGTTATTGATGATTCCGCAAGTGATTATTTTAAGTGTCTTGATTTTCCTGTTGGCTAAAATGATGCCAGGTGATCCGTTTACAGGATTGATTAATCCGAACCAAGACCCGAAAGTGATTGAAGCCATGCGCGAAGCTGCCGGGTTAAATGATCCTTGGTACGAACAATATTTCCGTTGGATTGGCAATGCCTTACATGGAGATTTTGGGCATAGTTTTATCTTTAAGTTACCTGTGTCCACGCTCATTGCTGGTCGGGTGGGGAATACGATTGCATTGGCCGCTGTGTCAGTTATAATCACGTATTTAATCGCTATTCCTTTCGGTTTAATTGCTGGCCGTTACCAAAATTCATGGTTTGACAAAATGGTGGTTATCTACAACTTCTTCAGTTTTGCCGTGCCATTATTCATCTTTGCCTTGATTATGCTCTTTATTTTTGGGTATCGCTTAGACTGGTTCCCAACGAGTGGAACCGTGACTGTTGGTTTGGCTGAGGGAACGTGGCCGTATTATTTAGATAAACTGAAGCATTTAATTTTACCAGGGGTCACTCAAGCGTTGCTAGGGACAGCGGTCACTATTCAATATTTGCGCAGTGAAGTGATTGATGTTAAAAACATGGACTTTGTTCGTACTGCTCGTTCAAAAGGAGTGCCAACGAATAAAATTTTTAATCGACACATTTTTAGAAATGCAGCATTACCAATTGCCTCTCAATTAGGTTATGAAATTACTGCTTTGATTGCCGGATCAGTCGTTATTGAAAAGATTTTTGCTTTCCCAGGAATTGGAAAATTATTTATTGATAGTATCATTCAACGTGACTATTCCGTTATTACCGCTCTCGTGTTGATTTTGGGATTGGCAACCCTTATCGGAACCTTAATTTCTGATATTGTAATGAGTATTGTTGATCCAAGAATTCGAATTCAGTAGAAAAAACACGAAGAAAGGGTGATAAAAATGGAATTGACAGAAGAAAAAAGAGAAGAAGTCTTACAAGAAAGTATTCCACCAATGGGCTTTCGGATGATTGCGCGAGAATTCGTCAAAGAAAAAATGGCGATGTTTTCTTTAATCCTTTTGGTCATTATCTTATTAGCCGTTTTTATCGGTTCGTTAGTGTTAGACCAAAGTGCCGTTATGCATGTAAGTATTTTAGATAAGTATGCGGAACCAGGTACCGTTACAATGAATGGCACCAAGTTCATTTTAGGTGCCGATGAAGGGGGTCGTGATGTTTTAGGACAATTGATTATCGGGGCTAGGAACTCGATTTTAATCGGTTTTGCCATTACGATTATTACGTCTATTATCGGGGTCGGTTTAGGGATTATTTCCGGTTATTATGGAGGCATGATTGATAATATTTTGATGCGTATCGTGGATTTTATTATGATTTTGCCAATTATGTTAATTATTATTGTGTTCGTTTCCGTGATTCCTAAATATAGTATCTGGTCCTTTATTTGGATTATGTGTGCGTTTTATTGGGTTGGAAAAGCGCGGTTGTTCCGCAGTAAAACGTTATCTGAAGGGCGCCGAGATTACGTTAGTGCCTCTAAGACAATGGGAACAAGCGATTTTAAAATTATGTTTCGAGAAATTATGCCGAATTTAAGTTCATTAATTATTACGAACTTAACGATTAATTTCGCGGCCAATATCGGGATCGAAACAACGTTAACTTTCTTAGGCTTCGGGTTACCACAAAGTGTCCCAAGTTTAGGAACCTTAATTGGCTACGCCAGCAGTGGGGATGTATTAGTCAATAAACAATGGGTTTGGTTACCTGCATCAATTCTAATTTTAGTCTTGATGTTAAGTATAAACTATGTTGGACAAGCATTTAAGCGCTCAGCAGATGCACGACAACGATTAGGCTAATTAGCCAAAAAATGAGGGAGGAAAAGAGATGAACAAGAAACGGATTTTAGGTGCAATCACGTTAGCTTCTGTGTTAGTATTCGGGTTAGCTGCATGTGGTGGCGGCAATAAAGGCGGGGGCAATAAAGCAACGGAAACAGAAGACATTTCAAAAATGCCAATCGCTGTTAAAAATGATAAAAAAGCAATTGATGGCGGGACATTAGATGTCGCTGTAGTTATGGATACACAATTCCAAGGACTTTTCCAGCAAGAATTTTATCAAGACAACTATGATGCACAATACATGCTTCCAACGGTACAGCCATTATTTAACAATGATGCAGACTTTAAGATTGTCGATGGGGGTCCTGCGGATCTGAAATTAGATGAAGATGCCAATACAGCAACCATTAAATTACGTGACAATTTGAAATGGTCTGACGGTAAAGATGTGACGGCAGATGACGTGATTTTCTCTTATGAAGTCATTGGTCATAAAGACTATACAGGGATTCGTTATGATGATAACTTTACGAATATTGTTGGTATGGAAGACTACCATGCTGGTAAATCGCCAACCATTTCTGGCATAGAAAAAGTCAATGATAAAGAAGTTAAAATCACTTATAAAGAAGTTCACCCAGGAATGCAACAATTAGGTGGCGGTGTTTGGGGTTCAGTTTTACCAAAACATGCCTTTGAAGGAATTGCTGTCAAAGACATGGAGTCAAGCGATGCAGTTCGTAAAAACCCTGTGACTATTGGACCATACTACATGAGTAATATTGTGACAGGTGAATCTGTTGAATACCTACCAAATGAGTATTACTACGGTGGCAAACCTAAATTAGATAAATTAGTGTTCAAATCTGTTCCTTCTGCGAGCATTGTAGAAGCGATGAAAGCGAAACAATACGATATTGCATTATCAATGCCAACAGATACGTATCCAACATACAAAGATACTGAAGGGTATCAAATCTTAGGACGTCCCGAACAAGCCTACACGTATATTGGCTTTAAAATGGGTACGTTTGACAAAGAAACCAATACAGTGAAATACAATCCAAAAGCTAAAATGGCAGATAAAAGCTTACGTCAAGCCATGGGCTATGCAATTGACAATGATGCAGTCGGCCAAAAATTCTACAACGGCTTACGAACAGGGGCAACAACGTTAATCCCACCAGTCTTCAAGAGCTTGCATGATAGCGAAGCGAAAGGCTATACGCTTGATTTAGACAAAGCGAAAAAATTATTAGACGATGCTGGTTATAAAGACGTAGACGGCGATGGCATTCGCGAAGACAAAGAAGGCAAACCACTAGAAATCAAGTTTGCTTCAATGTCAGGCGGCGAAACTGCACAACCACTTGCTGATTACTATGTCCAACAATGGAAAGAAATTGGCTTAAACGTAACGTATACAACAGGACGCTTAATTGATTTCCAAGCCTTCTATGATAAATTGAAAAATGATGACCCAGAAGTAGATATCTATCAAGGCGCGTGGGGCACAGGTTCAGATCCTTCACCAACCGGCTTATATGGTCCAAACTCAGCCTTTAACTATACACGTTTTGAGTCAGAAGAAAATACTAAATTACTTGATGCGATTGATTCAAAAGCATCATTTGATGAAGAAAAACGTAAAAAAGCCTTCTACGATTGGCAAGAGTATGCCATTGATGAAGCGTTTGTAATCCCAACGCTTTACAGAAATGAAGTCTTGCCTGTCAACGACCGTGTAGTTGACTTTACTTGGGCAGTTGATACGAAAGATAATCCATGGGCAACAGTGGGTGTCACTGCAGACTCACGGAAATAAAAAAACAGATTCTAGAAGACATAAAGCTCTTCTAGAATCTGTTTTTTTGGATAGGATAGTTTCTTAGGCCATCTTATTTTATGTGAAAATTTTTGTTACTTTAAGCAATTACAATTTATATGTATGCGTTATTTTTTTGTTATAGATGAATTGTTTTTTATGCAGTATGGTTTTTGATGGGAGGTTCTGTTTTTTTATTTTATTTAGTGTGTATATCTACATATTTGTTATGAAATGTTATTTTTTTTATTATATATATAATACTACCTTTACGTATAAAGAACGATAAGTTACAATTAGATTAAGTTTTAGTTAGTTTTTGAAGGTGTGTTTGGTATTGTTTATAACTAAAACTTATATTTAAAGAAAGGAGTGAATGGATATGCCACTTTATATGGAGAATTATTTGCTTGCGTTGCAATCAAAATATTCACAAGAAATAACTGTAAAATGGGTTTGGGCAGTTGTAATATTACTTTCAGTGATTGGCTGTATTGGTTATGCAGTTTACTGTAGTTGGGTAGGTGGAACATTTGCTGGGAGTATTAAAATTGGTGTTCCCGACTTGGTACACGTTACCTTCAATTGTAAACGTTGATATTTAAGGAGGAAGGAGCCTCTATTTTATGGAGGCTTCTTGTTAAGAAACTTATGATAAGAATTGAAAATTTAACAAAAAAATTTGATAGGAAAGTTTTAGATAATATAACTATCTCATTGCCTAAAAACCGAGTTAGTGTGATTGTAGGTATAAATGGAAGTGGGAAAACTACTTTATTAGATTGTATTGTAGGATTGAAAGATGCAACGTCTGGAAAGGTATTTATTGAGAGCTATTCTAATGATTCTGAAAAGTTTAAAGAATGTATATTCTATATACCATCGGAATTTTATCTACCTAATTATATGACGGGTAAAGAGTACTTAAACTTTGTTTTATCAAGATATCGCTGTAGTGATACAGAACGGATAGATGATTTTTTAGAACTATTTGATTTAAAATTTGCTGGAACTAATTTAATAGAATCGTACTCATTTGGTATGAAGAAAAAAATACAAATAGTTGCAGCAGCACTAGCTAACACTGATTATATATTAGGTGATGAAATATTTAATGGACTTGACTTTGAGACAACATTGCTTACGTTAGAGCTGTTTGAAAATTTATCTAGAGAAGTAGGGATAGTGATTATTTCTCATAATAAATTAATTATTGAAAGGTTTTCAGAGAATATTTTATTGATGTCCAATGGCAATTTAACTCCATTTTTAGGGGCGTCAGAGAATTTAGAAAAAGAAGTGATAAGTACGGAGAAAATTCATGAAAAAATTAAATACATCAAAGGATATCATCCTATTAATCGAGTTATTTATTGATAATGCTTTACGAGGTTTGCTCAAGCACTCTATTTTGTCAAAAAAGAGTACTCGCATCGTAATAGGTGTGTGTGTATTTTTTATCTATTTTGCATACTTTTTTTATAATATGAGTGAATTAGCTAGAATTGTACCAGATTCAGAAAAAATTAGTCATATTTTGATAGAACAAGGTCGAAAAATAACTTTTTATAGTTATTTTAGTAATACATTTGTTTTAGGTATAATAGCATATATTTTAGTTGATAATACTGTTGCATTAGATAAAAACTCCTTATTTTTTGTGAAAACATTGCCTTTTAGAAAGAAAGACATCAGCTTATCTTTTATGCTATTCAAATTTGTAATTATGATATTGCTTTATGAATTAGTTATGATCATTTCTACGCCAGCTATTAAACTTGTGACGACTGTTCCTATTGAATATGTCATTTTTTTTATTGTTCAGCATCTTTTTTACCTAGTGGTAATTGGGGTGATTGAGTTTATACATTGTTTGTTTGCATTCTTTTTGAAACGAAGAGTGAAACAAATCAATAGTCTCAAAGTGATAGGTGATAGTTTATTAATGATTTTTGCTACTTTTTATTTTTTTGATTTTCGTTATGGTTTAGAATTATTTCTAGCAAACCAATTGTGGAGTATCTCCTATATGATTCCTATCACTTTTTTTCTAATAGTGGTATGTTTAATGCTTATTAGTATAGGCCTATTAAGACTAATTAGTATTCTTGAAAATCAAATGTCTCAACATTCAAAATATATATACATTCCATTCTTAAATAAAGTTATATTTCGTTATAAAGCGAATTGGTATTTTATTAGTTTTACTACAGTTGTTATGTTGGTTATTTTTTTCCAAAGTGGTTTAAGAACAATGTTATTCATTTTGACAACTGTTATGGCCTTTTCAGGCGTTTTATTATTAAGCTATGGAGATATTACTGCTGATTTCAGAAAACAATATGATTTATTGAGAATAAAAATTAGAAATGAATGGTTGAGTCAACTATTGCTAGTGATAATGTTGGCAATGCCATTGTTACTACTTTGTTTTTGGGGATTTGGGGAGTTAGCTCAACTAATTACAGCGTTGTCGTTATCATTAGTAGCTATAATTTTGGGATATGTATTTCCAAAATCACAAGGAAGTTTAAATGAAACGACTTCATTATTGTTATTATTTATTGTATTTGTTCTAGTTAGTTTATTGACAAATCGCTCTTTTGGTTGGTTGATTCTAATTGTTTTAGTACTCTTGCATTTGTTAGTAATTAAGAAGGTGAGAAATGAAAAAGAATAGTAAATATTTAGGAAGTATAACAGTTATCTATTTGTTAGTTCTTGTGATTGAAACATTATGGGAGCTATTCCATACCAGTCGCACAGAATCAACGAAAGTCACTACCTTATTAGGAATTACGATTGATAATCGTATAAGTAAACATGAAATTTCAACTACTTTTGGTTTGACAATTAAGGTATTAGTACTCTATTTGTTGTTATTGTTAGTTGTCTATATTTTGACTGGGTTATTTGGAAAAAAGAAAATATGATTATTAAGTTATCAATATTGTATGTGTTGTCAATATATGTCGTGTTACTTGTACATGAGTGGTTACATTTTATTTTAGCCAAATTCTTCAAATACAATGCTTATATAAAGAGAGTTGGTCTATACCCATTTAAAGTAGTGTATACGAACAGAAATAATCCTCTAGATAATTTATTGATTTCAGCGATATCTCCGCTTTTCTTGGTTATAGTAGGAATAATTTTGCCATTAAATTATTATACTGTGATTTTAAAAGTATCTTGTATTAGTAATATTTTTAATCTCTTACCGTTTACTGCAGATGGAGAAATAATTTTGCTTTCAATTTTTCAAATTTTTAGGAGGAGAAATAAATGAAAAAAAGAAAAGTGTTCATTATTTTTCTTGTTAGTTTGATTATATTTGTTTTTGGTTATTACTTAGCGTTTAATCAAAATAAGTATGTATCATATAATGACGAGACAAAACAGTTTGTACATACTGATACTTCAAAAATAATGGAAAATCTGGTGAACAGACAACAAGGAATTTATTATTTTGGCTTTCCGACTTGTCCTTGGTGTCTAGAATTATTACCAATACTAGATAAAGAATTAGAGAAGGAAAGTATGAATGCTTATGCTGTAAATACTCGTGGTGATGACTATACAGAAAATGATGATGAATTATTACAAAAATTTTATCAAAAATATACTGGGGATGAGTCGCTTTCTGTACCTTTTATTGTTGCTATAAATAATAAGAAAGAGGTGCAGGTTCATATAGGCACAGTAAAGAATCATGATGCGACTAAAACAAAATTAAAAAGACGACAAAAAGAAGAATTATCCCAATCTTTAAATGAGATGTTAATATTTAGTGAAAGTGAATAACTGAATGCTTTTTTTATTGTCTCTTGCTGGTACGTTTATTCAAAAAATTCCGAGAAAACGTTGCTACGTTTTCTCTTTTTTTATGGGATAGCAGTGGCTGATTTGATAGCTGGAGAGGTGATTTATTTATTTTTTTCTAAAAAATAATGAGAACACAGTGAATAACAGGCTTTTTCTGAATAGAACCATTTAAAAAAAGTGAAAAAAAAAGTATAATGAAACAAGGTGTAAATAAATGTAAAGGAATGTGGAGAATGGACAATCAGTTAACAACAGAGTTAAAAGAACGTTACGGCATTGTTTTCCATGATGTCAATCTATTAGAGCAAGCTTTTACTCATTCATCCTATGTGAATGAGCATCGCTATTTAAAATTATCCGATAATGAACGTCTTGAATTTTTAGGAGATGCAGTTTTAGAATTAATTGTTTCACAATATTTGTATTTAAAATTCCCAGAACTTCCAGAAGGAAAATTAACGAAGATGCGCGCAGCCATCGTTCGGGAAGATAGTTTAGCCAAATTTGCGAAAGAATGTCACTTCGACAACTACATTTTATTAGGTAAAGGAGAAGAAGCATCGGGCGGACGAACACGTGCATCATTATTATGTGACTTATTTGAAGCCTTTTTAGGTGCCCTCTACTTAGACCAAAAAGTTGGCGCAGCCAAGAAATTTATTGAAGACGTTATTTTTCCGAAAATTGATGCCGGTGCTTTTTCACATGAGATGGATCACAAAACACAATTACAAGAAGTTTTACAACGCAAAGGCGATGTTTCAATTGAATATCGCTTAATTAAAGAAGAAGGCCCTGCTCATGACCGCACCTTTTTCACTGAAGTTTACATGAATGGTGAACTCATTGGGTTAGGCCAAGGAAAATCGAAGAAGTTAGCTGAACAGGATGCCGCTGAGCGGGCACTGAAAAGTATTCCTCAGTAAGGCTGGAAGGAGCAATATTCGTGTATTTAAAACGAATTGAAATTACAGGATTTAAATCATTTGCAGATAAAACCATTATTGAATTTGAAGATGATGTGACAGCAGTGGTTGGTCCGAATGGAAGTGGGAAAAGTAATATCACGGAAGCCGTTCGCTGGGTATTAGGTGAACAATCTGCGAAAAACCTTCGCGGTGGCAAAATGAACGACATTATCTTTGCCGGTTCGGAAGGTCGTAAGCCGCTAAATATTGCGGAAGTTACAGTGACGTTAGACAACATCGACCATTATTTAGCATTGGATTATAGTGAGATTAGTGTCACCCGTCGTTTAAAACGAACGGGCGAAAGTGACTTTTTTATTAATAAACAAGCGTGCCGTTTAAAAGATATTCAAGATTTATTTATGGATTCAGGGTTAGGCAAAGAATCTTTTTCAATTATTTCGCAAGGGAAAGTTGAAGCGATTTTTAATAGTAAACCTGAAGACCGTCGTGGGATCTTTGAAGAAGCAGCGGGCGTTTTAAAATACAAACAACGGAAGAAAAAGGCTGAACAAAAGCTTTTCGAAACCGAGGACAACTTAAGCCGTGTCCAAGATATCATTTACGAGTTGGAAGACCAATTAGTTCCTCTAGCCGCCCAAGCAGATGCGGCTAAAAAGTATTTAGCTTTGAAAGAAGAACTTACCGAAATTGATGTCAATTTAACTGTGACCGAAATTCAAGAAGCAAAAGCTATTTGGGAAACGAAAACGCAAGAATTAACAGCCATTGAAGAAAAGTTAGCTGGCGCAAGTAAGCAAGTCCATGACTTAGAAGGCAAATTGGTACGTTTACGCAGCAAGCGCAATCGTTTAGATGAACAAATTGAAACGGAACAACAACAATTATTACAAGTGACAGAAGCGTTGAAACAAGCAGAAGGACAAAAAAATGTTTTAATTGAACGTTCCAAACACACCTCCCAAACGGCAAGCGAATACGAAGAGACATTGGCAGAAACGGCCGAAAAAATTGTTCGTTATCGAGAAGAATTGCAGACGCTGGAAACAGCAATCGCAGAAAAAACGGCACAACGTCAGACGTTAAAAGAAGCATTGGCTTTGGCAACGAAAGATGTGGAAAAATATAGTAAGTCTTCTAAAGAATTGATGGAGGAATTGCGCAGCCAGTATGTGGAAGTCATGCAAGAACAAGCCAATACAGCCAATGACTTAAAATATTTAGAACGACAATATCAACAAGAAACAGCTAAAAATCAACAATCGCTAGCAAAACACGAAGCGCTAGAAGAACAGATGGTTGAAGCTCTCGCAATGAAAGAGACGCTAGAAAAAGAGCAAAAAGTTGCAAAACAAGGCTTACAAGAACAGCTGGAAGAATACACTGCGTTGAAAGCAACGCTTGAAGCCAAACGTGAACGATTAGCACAGCGTCAAAACGATATGTACCAAGCGATGAATCAAGTGCAACAAGCGAAGGCACGCCAAAAAAGTTTGCAAGAAATTCAAGAAAATTACGCTGGCTTCTATCAAGGCGTGAAAGCTGTATTGCGTCACAAAAACCAATTAACTGGGATTGTTGGCGCAGTGGCTGAGTTAATTGAAGTGCCTAAAGAATATACGTTGGCGATTGAAACGGCCTTAGGTGGTGCGGCGCAACATATTGTTGTGGAAAATGAGAAAGATGGTCGAGCAGGCATCACCTTCTTAAAACAACAACACAGTGGCCGAGCAACCTTTTTACCATTGACTACCATTAAGCCGCGCTCTGTATCGGCGATGGTTCAGAATCGTTTGGCTGGTGCACCGGGCTTCGTGGGGATTGCCAGTGAATTAGTTCGTTATCCAGAACAAGTACAAACCGTTATTCAAAATCTCTTAGGCGTCACGATTTTAGCGGCAGATTTAACGAGTGCCAACCAGTTAGCAAAATTAGTCAATTACCAATATCGCGTTGTCTCATTGGAAGGCGATGTGATGAATCCTGGCGGTTCGATGACTGGGGGAGCCAATAAACGTGGCAACCAAGGAAGCCTATTTTCACAAGCGCAAGAACTTCAAACAATCACTGAACAAATGACTCAATTAGAAACACAACTAAGAAGTGTAGAACAAGAAGTCCAAGCGCTCTCGCAAGAAGTGAAAACAGCCACGGAACGTGCAGAAATGTTGCGCTCTGCTGGTGAACAAAATCGTTTAAAACAACAAGAAATTGACAATAAATTAGCCAATCAAACAGAAACGATTACTCGTTTAACAAAAGAAAAACGTCTGTTTGAATATGAATCACGGGAATTGCATCAATTCTTAACCGAATATCAAACGAAAAAAGCCACATTGACAGAGCAACAAGCAAACTTAACGGCAACGAAAGAACGTTTAGATGCTGAAATGAAACAAGTGGAACAAGAAGCTAGCCAAATGGAAACCTTTAAAGCCCAAGCGCAAGAACGCTTGACGACAGTTCAAGCAGAACAAGCAGTAGCGGCGGAACAATGTGCCCATTTTGCTCGTCAAAAGCAAGACAAACAAGAACAATTGGACGAATTGTTGATTCGAGAAACGGCCATCCGTCAACAGCTACAACAATTAAGTAGCCATTCTAGCGATCACCAGTTAACCGAAGAAGGCTTAGCGGCACAAGTCGCGCAATTAGCGGAGAAACAAACAGCGTTGCAAACCTCTTTACAAACGGCACGCAGTCAACGACAAGCGTTGCAAGAAGAAGTAGACGATTTAGATACAAAATTAGCGGAAGAAAACAAACGCCAACAACAGTACTTAGCAGATAAAACACAAATTGAAGTCCTAAAAAATCGTGCAGAAATGCAATTAGATAGCTCGTTAAGTTACTTACAGGAAGAATACAGCTTAACCTTTGAAGCTGCCTATGAAGCGTATTTCCCAATCGATGATTTAGCGCAAGCGCAGCAAACAGTGAAACGCCTAAAACAAGAAATTGAGCGGTTAGGACCTGTTAACTTAAGTGCCATCGAGCAATTTGAACAAGTCGATGAACGCCATCAATTTTTAGTCAGTCAACGAGATGATTTATTAAATGCGAAAGAACAATTATTTGAAACCATGGATGAAATGGACCAAGAAGTGAAAGAACGGTTTAAAGAAGTCTTTGAAGCAATTCGTGGCCAGTTCAAAGTGGTATTTCCCAATATGTTTGGTGGCGGACGGGCAGAACTGGTGCTAACCAACCCAGAGGATCTCTTGAATACAGGGATTGAGATTGAGGCGCAACCACCAGGGAAAAAATTACAACATTTAAGCTTGTTGTCTGGAGGCGAACGGGCATTAACGGCGATTGCGTTACTCTTTTCAATTATTCGTGTTCGACCAGTTCCGTTCTGTATTTTAGATGAAGTAGAAGCAGCTTTAGATGAAGCCAACGTTGCTCGCTTTGGCCATTATTTAAGCGAATTTGAAGATGGCACACAGTTTATTGTGGTGACGCATCGTAAAGGGACAATGGAAGCCGCAGATGTTTTATATGGCGTGACTATGCAAGAATCTGGGGTTTCAAAAATCGTTTCAGTTCGCTTGGAAGAGGTCAAAGAAGGTGGCGCAATTGAAAAAAGCAATTAGCCAGAAGCAAGGAGGAGCGAACGTTTGATAAAATTAGTTGCTATTGATTTAGATGGAACATTATTAAATAGCCAAAAAGAGATTTCTTTACGGAATAAACAAGCACTGATGGCTGCGAAACAAGCAGGCGTGAAAGTTGTTATCTGCACAGGTCGACCTTTGGCAGCCATTGGTCCTTACTTAGAAGAATTAGGTTTACAAGATGAAGGCGATTATAGCATTACTTTTAACGGCGGATTGGTTCAAAAAAATGATACAGGGGCCATTATTGAGAAAACATTGATGCCCTTGGAAGCGATTCATGAGCTGTACCAATTAGCAACCACACTCAACATGCCGTTTGATGTCTTATCCGATGAGGTCGTGATGCAACTGCCTTCTGCACCTAATTATCCTTCAATTTATAGTTCTCTAAACAAATTATTAACCTTTGAGTCTTACAAATTAGAAGAGTTAACCCCAAATCGAATTTATAACAAAGTTGTTGTTGCGATTGATGAAGCGTATTTAAATGAACGCATCAAGGAAATTCCAGCCTCTTTTTATGAGCGCTTTGAAATTATTAAAACGCGAAATAACTTATTAGAATTTATGCCAAAAGGGATTACGAAAGCCTATGGTATTTCCTTGTTAGCCAAAGATTTAGGAATCCGTGCAGAAGAAATCATGACCTTAGGGGACGAAGAAAATGATTTACCGATGATTGAATACGCTGGCTTAGGTGTCGCCATGGCAAATGCGATTCCATTAGTTAAAGAAGCCGCAGATGTCGTTACAGACACGAATGACCAAGATGGCGTTGCCAAAGCGGTCGAAAAATATATTTTAACGCCGTTGGAAGGAGGCCAATAAGAATGGGATTTTTTGATAAAATTAAAAAAGCTTTTTCCGCTGAAAAAAAGGAAGAAGAAAAACAAGAGATAATTGAAGAAACAGTAGACGAAACACCTAGTGATGAATCAGCGCCTGCTGAATCAAAAGAAACCGCAACAGAAGAGGCGCAAATAACGCCAGAAACGACAGCAGAAGAAGTTGCAGAAACAGCCGATTTAACAGATAACGCTGAAATGGAAAAATTAGCTGATGTAGAAGAAGCGTTAGATGAAGAGCCAGAAGAAATCCTGACAGAGGAAACACAAGAAGTTGTTGTGGAAGCGCCTGAGGAAGAAAATAGCGTCGTGACTCCGTTTGCAGAACCAACAGACACGCAGGTTTCAGAAGAAATTGAAGAGTCGAAAGAAGAACAAGTCCAAGAAAAATATGAAAAAGGCTTGGAAAAAACGCGTAAAACATTTGGTCAACGGTTGAACGAATTGTTTGCTAATTTCCGAAGCGTCGATGAAGATTTCTTTGAAGAATTAGAAGAAACGTTAATTGGTGCAGACGTAGGCTTTGATACATCCTTAAAAATTACAGAAGCCTTGCGACAAGAAGTGAAACTGCGAAACGTGAAAAAACCAGCTCAAGTTCAAAATACCATCATTGAAAAAATGGTTGATTTGTATGAAGAAGCAGGAATTAATGAAAATAATGCGATTAACTTACAGCCAAATGGCTTAACCGTGATTTTATTTGTTGGTGTTAATGGAGTTGGTAAAACAACCAGCATTGGTAAATTAGCCCATCAATACAAGTTGGAAGGAAAGAAAGTTTTAATGGCCGCTGCCGATACGTTCCGAGCGGGCGCCATCGATCAATTAGTTGTTTGGGGTGAACGGGCTGGCGTTGAAGTTGTGCGTGGGAATGCTGGCGGCGACCCAGCAGCGGTCGTTTTCGATGCAGTGGAACGTGCCAAAGCAGAACAGGCCGATGTTTTGCTAGTGGATACAGCAGGTCGTTTACAAAATAAAGTCAACTTAATGAAGGAATTAGAAAAAATTAAACGAGTCATTCAACGAGAAATTCCAGATGCGCCTCACGAAGTTCTCTTAGTCGTGGACGCAACTACTGGGCAAAATGCGATGACACAAGCCAAACAGTTCAAAGAAACAACCGATGTCACTGGCTTAGTTTTAACCAAACTAGACGGAACAGCCAAAGGTGGTATTGTCATTGCTATTCGGAATGAATTACACTTGCCAGTGAAATTAGTTGGTCTAGGTGAAGGCATTAACGATTTAGAACCATTTAATGCCAACGATTTCGCAATGGGCTTATTTAAAGGCTTATTAAAAGATGTTTAGTTGTAGAAAATAACAGGTTTGGGAAGAACGTGGGACAGGAGCCTGGGACAAAAATCACTTTGGATTTTTGTCCCAGGCTCAAAACCTGATAAACGGCGGGAACAGAACCAACTCCTTCGGAAATAAGTCGAAATTCTCCAAAAATTAAAGAGCAATTTTCGGAAATTTCTTCTTATTTCTCGGAGCTAAACGGTTCTGTCCCGACCTCCTGTCCCGCCGTTTATTTTAGGATTAGGACGGATGTTCTAAGTTCTTCCTAAATTGTTTCTGAAAAAATGAAGGAGTGAGGGAGAAGATGACAGAACAAATGTGGATTGAGAAGTTAGGATTAGAAGCGCATCCGGAGGGCGGTTATTTTAAACAAACCAATAAAAGTGAACAATTGATTCCGACCAAACGAGGCGAACGGGCATTGCATACAGCGATTTTGTTTCTATTAAATACAGAAAGTCCGTCACATTTTCATCGTTTAAAAGCGGATGAATTATGGTTTTTTCACGATGGTCAGCCGTTAACCGTTCACTGTATTTTTCCTGATGGAACGTATCAAGCTGTTCAGTTAGGGAAAGACTTAGTTCAAGGACAACAGCTTTCGTTCTCAGTTCCTGCCGGCACAATCTTTGGCTCTACAGTAGCGACAGGATTTGCGTTAGTCAGTTGTGTGGTTACACCAGGCTTTGAGTTTGAAGACTTCGAGTTATTTACTCAAGCGGAATTGTTAAACGATTATCCACAACATAGTGAAATCATTCAGCGCTTGGCTTATCGAGAATTACCTTAAGAAAACGTTTTAGTAACATTTCTTTTATGAATATGCTAGTATAAATCAAACAAGCTTGTTGATTTTGTCGCAACGCACAGTTAGCTGTCGTAGATGATTAAAAGAAAGGGATGAATCACATGGGCACAATGGTTTTTGTTAACTTCCCAGTAGCGGATGTCCAACGTTCTACAGCATTTTATGAAAAACTTGGATTCAAAAAGAACGAAGAATTTTCAACAGAGGAAGCTAGTTCGATGATGTGGGATGATCAATTTTGGATTATGTTGTTGAACCATGACTTTTATGGAAAATTTATCCAAGAAAAGCAAATTATTGATGCGCAAACCACCAGTGGAGCATTAATTTCCTTTAGTTTAGAGAGTGCCGAAGCCGTAAAACAGTTTGGCGAAACCGCCAAAGCTAACGGAGGCAACTGTTACCGAGTTGATATGGGAATACCAGAAGAGCAAATGTATGGCTTAGAGGTGCAAGACCTAGATGGCAATAGCTTAGAACCTGTCTGGATGAAGATGTAAAAAGAGCCGCAAAATCTCTACAGATTTTGCGGCTCTTTTCCTACAAAAAACTATTGTAAATTATTGGCATTAGTAGCTTCAACGCCATAAGAATCAGCTACTTTTTTCAAGCTAAATCCTTTTCCGTAGACTTCACTCGCACTCATTGAAATCAAAAAAGCTTCTTCATCAATATCAAGAATGGCTTCTTTTAAGCGGGGAAAATCTTTTTCACGAATGACAGTCATTAAGAGCATGCCTTTCGCGCTTCGATAACCGCCTTCGATTGGCACCAAGGTCACACCTTTATCTAGTTCACGTAATAAGCGTTCTTGAATAGCGACATATTTTGGTGAAATAATCATCACATTCTTCGAGCGAACCAGACCAACTTGAATCATGTCAACGACACGACCAATTGTAAATAAACAAATTAAAGAGAATAACACAATATCTGCATTAAAAGCGTACATTGCTGATAAAATGACTAAACCATCGACGAATAAAATAGCAATACCTAAGGAAACTTTGAAGTATTTATTGACAATTTGTGAAATGATTGCTGTCCCACCAGTTGAGGCATTGCCACGGAAAACCAGGCCTAGGCCAGCACCTGTAATAATACCGCCAAATAATGCTGCTAGAAAAATATTATGTGTTAAAACAGGCATCCCCGAAGTAATTCCTACAAAAAATGGATAAATAAGACTGCCATAAATGGTTTTGACACCGACCTCTTTCCCAAGAAGTAGGAAACAAAGCACTAAAAGAGGAATATTGATGGCGTAAAGAACAATGGCGGGACTAATCCCGAAAACATAATTAATAACAATACTAATGCCATTGGCTCCGCCTGCGACAAGTTTATTTGGCAATAAGACCGCATTGATTGAAATGGCCAAAATGAATGCACCAACTGTTACATAGGCGGTGTCTTTTAAACGTTGGGCTGTAAAAAATTTGTTCATAAAATACCTCCAATTATTTATTAGTTTAGTGAATGATGACATAAAAAAAGACAGAACATGAGAGACAAGCCTAATCGACTTATGTCCCACACTCTAAATCTTCAACTAATCAACTGAACACTTTTTCCTTATACTAACATGAAATACGACAAGAAAACATAGTGAACAAACAATTTTTTGGAAAAGCCCTCAATTTATTGAAGGCAAAAAAGTCAAAAAGCGGCCAGCCCAAATAGCTTCATGATGTTGGATAATTTGTGCCGCGGTTAAATGTCCATTATCCAAGGTGGAAGTGGTTTTCGGTGTCATCAAACACGTATAGCCTAAACCATGAGCCATCCGAATTGTAGTGTCCACACAAAACTCGGTTTGGACACCAGCGATTTCTAACGTTTGAATGTCGTGTTCCGTCAGTAAATCATTTAAATTTGTTTGGTAAAAGGCATTCGCGTGTGTTTTGCGGATGAAAAAATCTGTGGGTTGTGCATCCAGCTTTTCAAAAAGTTGCCAAGAGTCTGAGTCAAAAGCTAATTCGGTTTCTTCATGTTGAACAAAAATAATGGGCGCATGGTGTTGGCGGTAAACAGCAATACGCTGATTGACCTTTTCCAACACTTCTGGCAGACGGTACAATTGCTGCGTCGGACTTTCGATGCCTTTTTGAAAGTCAATTAAAAGTAATGCACGATTTTTCATGAGCAATCCCCACTTTCTATAAACTAGTTGTTTTCAGTATAACGGAAAAAGGCGCTCTCTAAAAGTGTCTCGAAAATTCTCGAGTGAACGTTCAAAAAAACAGCATATTTACTCGTTTTCCTATATAATAGTAAGAGAAACAGATAGTTTGTAGAAAGAAAGGCGACAAGATGAATTATAGAGAATTAATGCAAAAGAAAAATGTTCGTCCTTACGTATTGATGGCTCGTTTTGGTTTAGAAAAAGAAAACCAACGTAGTACACGAGAAGGGCTTTTAGCGACAACTGATCATCCCACGGTTTTTGGTAACCGTTCTTATCATCCATATATTCAAACAGATTTTAGTGAAACACAGTTAGAACTAATCACGCCTGTAGCAAATAGCGGCACAGAAATGCTTCGTTTTTTAGATGCCATTCACGATGTGGCTCGTCGTTCGATTCCAGAAGATGAAATGCTGTGGCCATTAAGTATGCCGCCACAATTACCAACAAAAGATGAAGAGATTAAAATCGCTAAATTAGATCAATATGATGCAGTGTTATATCGTCGTTATTTGGCAAAAGAGTATGGCAAACGAAAACAAATGGTCAGCGGAATTCATTTTAATTTTGAATATGACCAAGCCCTGATTCAGCAATTATATGATGAACAATCCGAAGTGACAGATTGCAAACAATTTAAAACGAAAGTGTACATGAAAGTTGCCCGTAACTTTTTACGTTATCGTTGGTTAATTACGTATCTTTTTGGGGCTTCGCCAGTTAGTGAAGACGGCTACTTTAGGGTCTATGACGACCAACCGCAAGAACCCATTCGCAGTATTCGGAATAGTACGTATGGCTACAGAAATCATGACAATGTGAAAGTATCGTATGCCTCATTGGAACGCTATTTAGAAGATATTCATCGCATGGTGGAAAATGGTTTACTTTCTGAAGAAAAAGAATTTTATGCGCCTGTGCGCTTACGTGGCGGGAAACAAATGTCTGATCTGCCTAAAACAGGTATTCGCTATATCGAGTTGCGTAATTTAGACTTAAATCCTTTTTCACGTTTAGGCATTGTGGAAGATACCGTGGATTTCTTACATTATTTCATGTTGTATTTATTGTGGACAGATGAAAAAGAAGAAGCGGATGAATGGGTAAAAACTGGCGATATTTTTAATGAACAAGTGGCTCTTGGTCATCCTCATGAAACGATTAAGTTAATTGCAGAAGGCGATCGGATTTTTTCAGAAATGATTGATATGTTAGATGCTCTAGGCATTCGTAAAGGTAAAGAAGTTGTCGGTAAGTATTATCAACAACTGCGGAATCCACAAGACACCGTTTCTGGCAAAATGTGGACGATTATTCAAGAAAACTCCAACAGTGAACTGGGAAATATTTTTGGAAACCAATATCAAAGTATGGCCTTTGAACGCCCTTATCAATTAGCTGGTTTCCGTGAGATGGAATTATCCACACAAATTTTCTTGTTTGATGCGATTCAAAAAGGTTTGGAAATCGAAATTTTAGATGAACAAGAGCAATTTTTGAAACTGCAACATGGCGAGCACATTGAATACGTCAAAAATGCCAACATGACTAGCAAAGATAACTACGTGGTGCCATTGATTATGGAAAACAAAACCGTGACAAAGAAAATTTTGTCTGCAGCAGGGTTCCATGTGCCTGGCGGTGAAGAATTTTCATCTTTTATTGAGGCACAAGAAGCACATTTACGCTACGCCAATAAAGCGTTTGTCGTGAAACCAAAATCAACGAATTACGGTTTAGGAATTACCATTTTTAAAGAAGGCGCTTCGTTGGAAGACTTTACGGAAGCGTTACGGATTGCTTTTAAAGAGGACACAGCGGTTTTAATTGAAGAATTTTTACCTGGAACAGAATATCGGTTCTTTGTGTTAGATAATGATGTAAAAGCCATCATGTTGCGCGTGCCAGCCAATGTTACGGGAGATGGCAAACACACTGTAGAAGAATTGGTGGCCGCTAAAAATAGTGATCCATTGCGGGGGACCAATCACCGTGCACCACTAGAGTTAATCCAGTTAAATGATTTAGAAAAACTAATGTTGAAAGAACAAGGTTTAACTATCTATTCTGTGCCAGAAAAAGAGCAAATCGTGTACTTGCGAGAAAATTCTAATGTTAGCACGGGCGGGGATTCGATTGATATGACCGATGTCATTGATGATAGTTATAAACAAATCGCCATTGAGGCCGTAGCTGCTTTAGGAGCCAAAATTTGTGGTATTGATTTAATCATTCCTGACAAAGACGTAAAAGGCACACGTGATAGCTTAACGTACGGGATTATCGAAGCAAACTTTAATCCAGCCATGCACATGCATGTGTATCCTTACGCTGGAAAAGGACGCCGTTTAACAATGGACGTTTTAAAACTTTTATACCCAGAAGTGGTTCAATAAAAAAAGAATACCGCCAAAAAATTCATAATAGATTTTTTGGCGGTATTCTTTATAAAAACGTTTTCTTGGTGAACCAAATAGGTTATACTAAAGCTATTACCAATGAAAGTTGTATGACGGTGGCTCTGAGTTAGAGAGGCAGGTGATGCCTATGTGTATCCGATGCACTTTAACGAAAGGAGCATTTTTTTTGTCAATCGAAGCGACATTGGAATTGATGATTAGTTTTGCAACCCTTGTTGCGTTACTGATTTTCGGTATCCTTGAAGCAACGAAAAACAATAAAAAATAACCGTTCACAAGCTTCGTAGGCCGAACGGTTAAGATTCAAAACTTAACTCAGTAAGCCACCAGTTCTTATAACTGGTGTTGGTATAAAAGGAGAGGTATGTAGTAGCATATCTCTCTTTTCATTTTCATAATAGCATAATTCTATTTAAAATGGAAGCGCTCATAACTTATATCATTTTATAGAAAATTCCTATAAAAACGTTTTCTTGGTGAACCCAATAGGTTATACTAAAGTTATTACCAATGAAAGTTGTATGACGGTGGCTCTAAGTTAGAGAGGCAGGTGATGCCTATGTGTATCCGATGCACTTTAACGAAAGGAGCATTTTTTTGTCAATCGAAGCGACATTGGAATTGATGATTAGTTTTGCAACCCTTGTTGCGTTACTGATTTTCGGTATCCTTGAAGCAACGAAAAACAATAAAAAATAACCGTTCATAAGCTTGACAGGCCGAACGGTTAAACAGTAATAAAAAACTTAACTCAGTAAGCCACCAGTTCTTATAACTGGCGCTGGTATAAAGGAGAGGTATGTACCCGCATACCTCTCTTTTTCATCTTTATAATAGCACAATTCTATTATAAATGGAAGCGCTCATAACTTTCCTTGAGCTTTTTATGAGTGAAATAGCTTTTGCCAAAAGCCTTTTTTAGCTGTTGGCTCTTCTTTTGGCGTTTCTGTTGCTTGAGGATATTTTTCTGTAACGTCAATCACAGGTTCATCGACTGCATGTTTTTCAGCTAACAGTAAGCCGAGAGAGTCAGGGTTGTTCTCCACAAAATTGTTAACAATCTTAAAGGTTGCGCCATGCTGATTTAATAATTTAATATAGGTACTTTGCAGGTCAGAAGAGATTTCGCCATTTAAAAGTACTGTAACTTCAGGATGCTTCGCTAATTCTTCTAATAAATGTTTTTGGTTCTGTGCATCTTTCATTTCAGCGACGGTCATGGAGAGACGGCAGCGTTCACGAAATGTGCCCATGTATTTGTGTTGTTCTTCAGGATTAACGAGGGGCGTACCGTACATTCCTTTATCCAGACGTTGTTGTAAGTCATCATTCGCCATTCAGTAACACTCCTTTCCTAACGTTTCCCTCCATTATAGCATATCTTAGATAAGTCGTTGGTCAGTCGGCTTGAGAAGAAGTTTTTAATAAAGGAAAAAAAGTGGTTGCATTTGTGATGGTTTTCTCATACACTGTAACTAAGAATGAGAATCATTCTCAATTAAATAAAAATGGAGTTTTCTCATGAAAAAGATTGGTTTGTTTGTTCTACTATTACTTTTCAGTTTATTGTCATTAGTGATAGGGGTGAAGGACATTGCACTTTCTCAGTTGTTTCAATTAGATGCGCAGCAACAATTTGTTTTATTTACCACCCGTGTTCCCCGCACGTTGAGTTTAATCATTGCTGGTAGTACGATGAGTATTTCTGGATTGATTATGCAGCAACTCACACAAAATAAATTTGTCGCTCCTAGTGTCGCTGGAACAACCGATAGTGCAAGGTTGGGTATTTTAGTCGCAATGTTATTTTTCCCAACAGCTCCGTTTCTCTATCGAACGGCAATTGCTTTTATTTTTGCGCTAAGCGGGACCTTGTTATTCTTAGCGCTCATTCGATTATTACCAAGTAAGAATCAAGTGATGGTCCCTTTGGTGGGCGTGATGTTTGGTAACATTCTAGGTTCAATTGCCACATTTTTTGCCTATCAATACCAATTGGTTCAAAATATGTCTGCTTGGTTACAAGGAAATTTTTCCACAGTTATGAAAGGGAATTATGAATGGTTATTCTTAATGATTCCTTTGTGGTTTGTTATTTATTTATTTGCTTATCATTTCACTGTCGTTGGTATGGGTGAAGCATTTGCAAATAGTCTTGGCGTCCACTACCAGCGAATTCAGTTTTTAGGTTTGACGCTGGTTGCTTTAGCAAGTGCCATCGTTTTATTGATGGTGGGGAATATTCCGTTTTTAGGAGTTGTGATTCCCAATCTCGTGTCTTTACGTTATGGCGATCATATGAAAAATACCTTGTGGTTAACTGGGATTTGTGGAAGTTTATTCTTGTTAATCTGTGATATTTTAGCACGAGTATTGATTTCCCCCTATGAAATTCCTGTCAGCGTGGTTGTCGGAACATTAGGGAGCATTTTGTTCATTTTATTATTACTAAGGGGGCGCAAACGATGAAACGGCCTTTAAAAAAATGGCTTTCATTACTTTTGCTTTTAGCTGCCGTAGTAATTGTGAGTCTTTGTTATTTAACTTATAACACGTATGGCAATTGGTCCTTTGCTTTGGCGTTACGAGGGAAAAAGTTATTGGCTTTTATTTTTGTCGGAATCGCTGCGGCTTTTTCAACCATTAGTTTTCAAACGGTCACGCAAAATCATTTCCTAACGCCAAACATTTTAGGGATGGATTCCTTGTACGTCTTTGTGCAGACGGTGTTATTTTTTCTTTTAGGAGGCGCACAAGCGTTAGGTCAAGTAAGTCTTGGCTCGTTTTTGATGAACGTCTTTTTAATGGTGTTTTTAAGTACTAGTTTATCGTATTTTCTATTACGCAAAAATCAATCCGACTTATTTTTATTATTGATGATTGGCATGATTTTAGGTACTTTTTTCAGTAGTATTAGTACGTTTTTACAAGTGATTATGGATCCTAACGAATACGACTTACTCCAAGGAAAGTTGTTTGCCAGTTTTGGTAACGTCAATAGTCAGTATCTCGTTTTCGTTGGTGTGGCGGTACTCATGATTTGTGGGATACTTTGGCGGGAAAGTTACCGTTTAGACGTTTTACATTTAGGGAACCATCAAGCCCAGAATTTGGGGATTGCTGTGAATCAGTTTCAATTAGTGTTGTTGTGTTTGATCAGTAGTCTGGTCGGCTTATCAACAGCATTAGTGGGACCGATTACATTTTTAGGTTTTATCGTGGCCAATATGAGTTATCAATTCATGAAAACCTATCGCCACCGAGAACTGTTTGTGGCAGGGAGTTTAATAGCAGTCTTTTTACTGGTGTTCGGCCAATTGATGGTTGAACAGGTCTTCCATTTGAATACCCCGCTAAGTGTGGTGATTCAATTTGTTGGGGGCGTTTATTTTATATGGAAAATTATTGCAGAAAGGAAGCAACGCACATGATCCAGATGAGTGATGTATCAAAAAAATATGGAGATAAATTTGTCGTTTCAGATATTGATTTACCTATTTCTGAAGGCAAATTAACGGCCTTTATTGGACCAAATGGCGCTGGGAAAAGCACGCTGCTAGCCATGATGAGTCGCTTAATTCCCAAAGATACCGGGGAAATTTATCTGGACAAGCAAGAAGTAAAAACCTGGAAGCAATCAGCTTTTTCACAAAAAATTGCCCTTTTAAAACAAGCCAACGGTGTACAACTTAAATTAACTGTGCGAGAACTGGTCAATTTTGGTCGTTTTCCTTATTCCAAAGGTCGCTTAAAAAGCGCTGACCATGAAAAAGTAACAGAAGCACTGGAACAATTGGGCTTAACTGAAATGGCGGAAGAATACATTGATACCCTTTCTGGAGGGCAATTACAACGGGCGTATATTGCCATGATTTTAGCCCAAGATACCGATTATATTTTATTGGATGAGCCCTTAAATAACCTCGACATGAATTATGCGGTTCAAATGATGCAGATTCTTAAACGCTTAGTGGATGAACTAGGAAAAACAATTCTGATTGTTCTACATGATATTAATTTTGCCGCAAGCTATGCAGATGAAATTGTCGCCATGAAAGGCGGAGAGCTCTATGCGCATGGCGCAACAGAAGAAGTTATTCAAACAAGTATTTTAAATGATCTTTATGAAATGAATATCCGGATTTGTGAAATTGAAGGAAAACGCTTTTGTCTTTATCACTAAATCGGGCAATTTAAAAATAACGTTTTTGGAGGAAAAGAATGAAAAAGAAATTTTTAGCAATGATGGCAGTTTCAATGATGGGACTGTTAATGTTAAGTGCTTGTCAAACAAATAAAAAAACAGCAGATTCTGCAACAACAGAAACAACAGCTAAAACGGAAGTCACAGTCAAAGACACCAATGGTCAATTAACCGTTCCCAAAAATCCTCAGAAAGTCGTTGTTTTTGATAATGGTTCCTTGGATACAATGGATGCACTAGGTGTCGGTGACCGCGTGGTAGGCGCGCCAACTAAAAATATCCCTGCGTATTTGGAAAAATACCAAAAAGTTGAATCAGCAGGCGGCATTAAAGAACCAGATTTAGAAAAAATCAATCAACTAAAACCAGACTTAATTATTATTTCTGGTCGTCAACAAGATTATCAAGAACAATTAAAAGCCATTGCGCCAACCATTTACTTAGCTGTAGATGCCAAAAATCCTTGGGCATCAACGAAACAAAATATCGAAACGTTAGGCACTATTTTTGATAAAGAAGAGGTAGCTAAAGAAAAAATAACTGGCTTAGAAAAAGAAATTGCTGACGTGAAAAAACAAGCAGAAGCTAGCGCGAATGATGCGCTTGTTGTGTTAGTTAACGAAGGACAACTTTCCGCTTACGGAAAAGGCTCTCGTTTCGGTTTAATTCATGATACATTTGGCTTCAAAGCAGCAGACGATAAGATTGAAGCTTCCACTCATGGGCAAAGTGTTTCTTACGAATATGTTTTAGAAAAAAATCCTGGGATTCTCTTTGTGGTAGATCGCACCAAAGCAATTGGTGGCGACGATTCAAAAGATAACGTCGCTGCAAACGAATTGATTCAAAAAACCGATGCTGGTAAAAATGATAAAGTCATTATGCTTCAACCAGATGTTTGGTATCTAAGCGGTGGTGGATTAGAATCAATGCATTTGATGATAGAAGATGTTAAAAAAGGATTAGAGTAAAATTGTTTTAGAAAAGAGGAATTGAAACCTCTTTTCTTTTTTTAATGAAAAACAAAAAAGTTTTAAATTAAAAATGTAGTTGACGGCCTCGAAAATGTTTGCTAAACTATCCGTAAATCAGTATGATTGATGAAACAAATAAAAGAACAAAATGTGATGAGAAGGAAAGTACTTTTTAAAATAGCTTGCAGAGAGCCTCGTTTGGTGAGAAGAGGTAGTGACGTTAAAGGGGAAAATGGCCTTTGAACAGGTTGGTTGAAGCCGTTCGCTTAAACCAATTCAGGTGCGCCTGTTATAGCGCTACAGTATGATTGTACTGGAAACGAGCGGATCTTTTTTAGCGAAGAGATCAACAAAGGTGGTACCGCGATTGCATAAGCATTCGTCCTTTTTAGGACGAATGCTTTTTTTATTTGTTTAAAAAATATGAGGGGGCAACAACATGAAATTGGGGAAAAAAGTAGTAGGTTTGATTGCAACAGGGTTTCTTTTAGCCGCATGTGGCGGAACCAAAGAAGCGGCAGAGAAAGTAGATTCGGGAAATTTAGCAGCTGAACAAAAAATCAGTATTAGTTCACCTGCACCAATCTCAACATTGGATACAACACAAACAACAGATAAAAATACCTTTACAATGGCACAACATTTATTTGAAGGCCTTTATCGGTTTGATGATGATAGTGCCACGGTGCCAGCTCTAGCTAAAGATGTCAAGATTAGTGACGATGGGCGCAAGTACCACTTTACCTTGCGGGAGGGGATTAAGTGGAGCAACGGCGAGCCAATTACGGCCCAAGATTTTGTTTATTCTTGGAAAAAACTGGTGACACCAGCGACGATTGGACCGAATGCCTATTTACTAGACAGCGTTAAAAATAGTTTTGAAATACGCAACGGTGAAAAGTCAGTCGATGAATTAGGGATTTCAGCCCCGAATGACAAAGAATTCATTGTTGAATTAAAACAGGCCCAACCTTCCTTCTTAGCAGTCGTTTCGATTGCTTGGTTAGCGCCACAAAATCAAAAATTTGTCGAAGCGCAAGGCAAAGATTACGCCTTGGATAGTGAACATTTACTTTATAGCGGGCCATTTACGCTAGCCAATTGGGATGCGACTTCAGATACTTGGACATTGAAAAAAAATCCAGAATACTATGATGCGGATCAAGTGAAACTGGAAGAAGTTGCGGTTAGTACAATCAAAGAAGATAATACTGGGATTAACTTATATCAAGCGAATGAACTAGACTTAGTTCGCATTAACGGACAATATGTTCAACAATATCAAGATGATCCAGGCTATGTCAGTCATCCAGATGTGGCCAACTACTTCTTAGATTTCAACAAAAAAGAAGGAACGCCATTAGCGAATGTTCATTTACGAAAAGCGATTGGCCAAGCAATTGATAAAGAAGCCTTAACACAAAGTGTCTTAAACGATGGGTCAAAACCCCTCAACGGATTGATTCCAAGTAAACTTTATGCGAATCCAGAAACAGATGAAGATTTCCGAGCTTACAGTGGCGAGTATTTGAAAAATGATGTCAAAAAAGCCCAAGCTGAATGGACGAAAGCCCAAGCGGATGTCGGTAAAAAAGTGAAACTTTCCTTGCTGGCGGCAGATACAGATCAAGGAAAACGAATTGCGGAATATGTTCAAAGTCAGTTGCAAGAAAATCTGCCAGGTTTAGAAATTACCATTTCATCGCAACCAAGTAATAATGTGAATCAATCGCGACGTGAAAAAAATTATGAGTTGTCTCTTTCAGGATGGATTGCCGGCAGTAGTGAATTAGACTCTTACTTTAACTTATATGCAGGAGAATCAAGCTACAATTATGGCAATTATCATAATGCCAAATACGACCAATTGGTAGAAGATGCACGAACGATTAATGCCAATAATCCAGAGAAACAGTTTGCAGAATACAAAGAAGCGGAAGACATCTTGCTGAACCAAGATGCTGCCCAAGTACCGCTGTATCAAAGTGCCTCAAATTATCTAATCAATCCTAAATTGAAAGGCATTAGTTATCACTTGTATGGGGATTATTTCCACTTGCGCAATGCTTATTTAACAGAATGATTCAGGAAGAAGGAGTAAAAAATGGAAAAATTAGTCGAACGATTTTTAACTTACGTGAAAGTTAACACCCGTTCAGATGCCAACAGTCAAACCACACCGACGACGGTCGGTCAAGTGGTTTTGGCCAGAATGATTGAAACAGAACTGCATGAATTAGGTTTGGCCGATGTGCATTATAACGAACAAAACGGCTTTTTAACGGCACGGTTGCCTGGTAACCAACCTGCAGCGAAGAGTATCGGCTTGATTGCACATCTGGATACGGCGGATTTTTCAGCAGAAAACATCCGTCCCCAAGTCATCACTAATTATGATGGTCAAGATGTCCTCTTGAATCAAGAACAAGGCATCGTTTTATCAGTTGCTGAATTTCCCAATTTAAAAGAGTATCAAGGGGAAACGTTGATTACTACAGACGGAACCACACTTTTAGGAGCAGATGACAAAGCGGGAATTGTCGAGATATTAGCTGCTGTTGAGTATTTTTTGGCACATCCAGAAGTAGCGCGGGGGGATGTTTGGCTCGCCTTCGGTCCAGATGAAGAAATTGGACGCGGGGCCGATCAATTTGATGCGCCGAACTTCCCAGTCGCTTTTGCGTATACAATCGACAGTGGCCGCGTGGGGCATTTCGAGTATGAAACGTTTAACGCTGCTCAAGCTGTGATAACAATTGAGGGAACCAGTGTCCATCCGGGAACGGCCTATGGTTCGTTAGTAAATGCCATTAAATTAGGCGAACAACTTGATCAATCACTGCCGCAAAAGGAAGTACCAGAACAAACACGTGGAAATGAAGGATTTTATTTACTCAATAAATTTACAGGAAGTATTGAAAAAGCAGAACTTGTCTATATCATTCGGGATCATGATCAAGAAAACTTTCAAGCGAGAAAGCAATTTTTGGAAAAACAAGTCCAACGTTTAAATGCGCTGGCGGATAAACCCAGACTAACAATTACTTTCCAAGAACAATATTATAATATGAAGGAAATCATCGAAAAAGATTGGACCCCTGTGGAATTAGCCGTCCAAGCAATGGAAAGTTGTGACATTGAACCAATTATCACACCATTTCGTGGCGGGACAGATGGTTCTAAGATTTCTTTCATGGGCATTCCCACGCCTAATCTATTTACAGGAGGCGAAAATTTTCACGGGCAATATGAATTTATTACCGTTGAATCAATGGCCAAAGCTGTTCAAACGATCATTGCCATCATTCGCTTAAACGCTAATTAAAGAAACACGCGAGGAAAATGCCGATTTTCCTTGCGTGTTTCGCTGTTTTTCTGTAAAGTATGTAGAAAAGTAGGGAGTTTTGCTCATGAATTATCCATTGATTTTTGCAGAAAACCAACGAATTGAAACCGAACGCTTGATTTTAAGACCTGTCACATTAGCCGATGCAGAAGATATGTACGAATATGCTTCAGATGAGGAAACGGTCCGCTATGTGTTCTTGAAAAACCAAACAATCGCTGAAACACGACAAAACATTGCTAAATATTTTATGGGGGAACCTTTAGGAAAATATGGGATTGAAGTGAAAGAAACGGGCAAAATGATTGGCACGATTGATTTGCGGGTCAATGAAACCAATAATGTTGGAGAATTAGGCTATGTCTTGAACCGTGCCTTTTGGGGCAATGGCTACATGCCTGAAACCGCGACGGCGTTAGTTGAACTGGGTTTTGCAAAAATGAAACTCATGAGAATCTTTGCTTTACATGATCAAGACAATCCAGCTTCTGGTCGTGTCATGGAGAAAATTGGTTTTACCTACGAAGGAACACTGCCCAATGCCCGAATTAGTAAAGGGAAAATTGTCACAGATGTTTATCGTGGGATGACACTGGAAACATGGCAAAATCGACAAAAATAGAAGCGGAAGACAAGTTGAGAGAGGAATTAGAGAAATGTTGATGTTTACAGAAAAAGAATTCGCAGCCTTTGAAGTTGCTGGATTAGATGAACGAATGGCGGTTATCCGTGCGCAAATTCAACCGATTTTTCAAGAATTAGACACGTATTTTGCCGAACAACTAGCGCCTGAACTAGGAACGGAGTTGTTTGTCCATATTGCGCAACATCGCCGTCGCACCGTGTATCCACCAGAAAATACTTGGTCCGCACTCAGTCCGAATAAGCGCGGTTATAAAATGCAGCCGCATTTTCAATTAGGCATTTGGGGCGACTATGTGTTTATGTGGTTGTCATTCATTGATAATCCTAAAAATGAAAAGCAGATTGCGCAAGCCTTTTTAGAGAATCAGCAATTATTCCAAGCATTACCAGAAGATACGTATGTTTCCTTGGATCATACGGTTCCTCAAATTACTCCGCTGCCAGAAACGGATTTAGAAAAAGCCTTAACTCGTTTTAGAGATGTAAAAAAAGGTGAGTTTGAAATTGGGCGTATCATTCCCAAAGATAGTGCCTTGTGGCAAAACCCTGAAAAAGCACGAGCTTATATGTTGGCAACCTATCAACAACTCCTGCCATTGTACCAATTGGCTATTGCCCAATAAGAGAAACAGACAGTTATTTTATGTTTTAGTGTTATTTTATCGAATTATCCAATCGTCAAAAATGAGAAAAGCTCACAATGTTAGTTTTAAACACTAACATTGTGAGCTTTTCTTTAGTTTAGGTGATGGAAATTTAAGAAATTAAAGATGATTTTTTTGAAAAAGGGGATAGTCTTTACTGTTTTCCCTTGTTTCCTTTAAATAACGTAGCTTAAAAGACACGATATATAAGGAACTTGTTGAAATAAGGGTTATCAACTGGAAAAAACTGTTGTTTTGAAGAGTCTTTTTTTTTGCTATTATAGAGCTATGAAAATAGGTTGTGAGAGATATTTAAATGCAAAAGGAGGTTTTTAAATGAAAAAAAAGCGTTATTTAATGATTGCGTGTCTACTATTTTCCCCTAGTTTTTTTATAAATGTTGAAGCGTCTGATGGTGGTTCTAGTTCGGTGGGGATTGAATTTTACCAAAATCCGACAACACCCGCTCCTAAAGATCCCCCACCGAAAACAGATGCGCCAGCTGCTGATCCCAAGGAACCAGCTGGTCCTCCGCAAGGAGATCAACGAAGTGGTGGTTCGACACAGACCACCACAACTGGCTCGCAGCTCCCTCGTACAGGGAGCAAGAGTCAGGCAAATTTGAGCATTCTCGGCTTAGCCTTAATTGGCTTGGCGGGAATCGTACATAGAAAGAGGGGACGACATGAAGCGAAATAAATGGCAACGTCTTGCAGCTATTGGCTTATGTAGTTCTATGCTAGTGAATGCCTTTTCTGGCGTGACGGCAGTTGCGGAAACCGTGACGATTGAAAGTAGTCCGACCGCCGAAAGTAGTACCAAGGAAGAGACACCAGCCAGTAGCGTGAAGGAAGAAACAACGAAAGCCAGCACGGAAAATAGTCAAGTAACAACTGACACAAGTCAGGAAGAAGTAGAGCAGACAGAAAAAACAGAAATCATTCAAGAAGAAAATATACTTGAACCATCCAGTGTTCAAGCGAAAATTATGCCTAGGGCATTTGTCTGGGCAGCTACAGGGACAACGAATAAAACTACGGTTCGTCTTAATGATGTAGTTGATTATCGGTTGAAATTTGAAAATATTACAACAGATGACACAAATTCAGATATTGTTGGTCCGATTCGAATTGAATCAAAATTGGCAGCAGGAATGACTAGACCCACTTCAGTTATTATTAAAGTTGGCCCCGAGGAACAAAATGTAGTTCTAGGGGAAGGCTCTCATAATGCCAATAGTGGTGGCGAATATTTTGTTTGGACAGAGTCCACTAGGACGGTCACTGCATTTATTAATCGTCTACACGGGAGAACTTCTGGAAATACTGGGTATATCAAAACGTTGTATTTTCAGACAAGAATTACTTCTGGTATACACAATGAAAAAAAATATATCGATTCCACGATTCGATTTAATGGTTTTGGTGCAGTCAATAGACGAAATGAAATGACATATGTGGATAAATTTGCTGGTAACTTAGGTTTAAAAGGGAGTTTAAAATTTTACGATGAGGATGGACAGTCTAGTAAGGAACAAATGAGCCTTTCCATGAATCCAGTACTATTTAAATCAACCAACTCTAAAGTTGAAGGAACACTGTTAAGATATCCTTTAACTATGACAAACGCTGGCAATGGACTTTATAGTTTTAATACAGGACTAAAAACTGTAGGCACTAGTAATGGGGGTTCGTGGCTTTTCTTTAGTAACGACATTGCGATTAATTTTGCTACAGCTACCACCAATAGAATTGATAAAATTGTGTTAACGCCGCCTAAAACAACATTTCCAGATAGCCGAACAGGTGTGATGACTTCCAGAGCATATACATCAACAACTTATACGAGAAGCAACTATGATATTTCAGCATATAACTTTACTAAAGCGACTGGTAAGACGTGGCGCATAACTAATCTTAATCCTCATAGCGGAGTAAGTACTAATATTATGTTTAGTGACAATCTTGTGGGAACAACAGGACAATTTAATGCAGGAAATAATAGTGCAACGATTACCTACTATATTTATTACAAAAAACTTTATGAGAATTTTGTTAATAGTAGTGGACAAAAAATCGCACCACCCCCGGGATTCACTCAGGGTAAGAAAACAGTTATAAATAGTGAAGCGTACACTTTCAAACAAGCAGGCACCTTACCAGACACCTACACAACAGGTGGTAAAACCTACAAGTTCAAAGGTTGGTACAAAGGTAAAACAAAGCCAAGTACCTTGACAACTACCAAAGCACCAAGCTATGCGGTGACGTATGATGGGAATGATGATTTGAATGTGGTGTATGAGGAAGTGAAGACTAAAACCTATACATTACCTAGCAAAGAAATTACTTTTGGCTATGTAGACGAAAAAGGTAATTTAATCAATCCTGCTAATTTCATATTGAAAGCAACGATGTCTGAAACAGAAAAAAGTGGTACAACAACACCATTTTCAACAATTACAGGAACCAATGTAACGACAACGAATCTTAAAAAATTAACGATTCCACAAAAAGTCTATACCTTACCAGAGTCTGCGGAAAGTATCACATATATCACATATGGTACACAAAGTGTTACACATGAAATTCCGAAATACTATCGCACCATTTCAATCTCGCCAACGGCAACTTATACAGGAGATAAAACGAAATATCCACTTGCGAATGAAGTCAGAAAAGAGGTTGCGAATCCAAGCACGGTTGTTAATTCAACTACTGGTACAAACGCATATGAATTAGTCAAAACCAATAATACATTATATAACACCAAACAATATTATTGGACCTGGGATGCGACTAAGACGCTTTACGCAATGAGTGTTTACTCTGGTAACGTAGGAGCGAATTACAATTTAGCAACCCCAGATAAAACTGTTTATTATTACTTAGAAAACCGCCGTGTTACCGAAAACTTCGTAGACACCAACGGCGCTAAAATCACGGCACCAACAGGTTTTACGCAAGGTAAAAAAACGGTGATTACAAGCGATGCCTATACTTTCAAACAAGCAGGCACCTTACCCGACACCTACAAAGTCGGTACAAAAACCTACAAGTTCAAAGGCTGGTACAAAGGCAAAACCAAACCAAGTGCCTTGACAACTACGAAAGCGCCAAGCTATGCAGTAACGTATGATGATAATGATGACTTGAATGTGGTGTATGAGGAACTAATTCCCAAAGATACGTGGGTTTACCCAGGTTTCCATGCAGAATTTGTCGATGAAAAAGGACAAGCTTTCAATGAACCGTTAACGTTTTCTGGAAACTACACACAGACACTAAGAAAAGCGGTAGACCAGACATATGTGACAACGGGGGCTATGAATCCACTGGTAAGTATTAAAAATACGAATAAAGCCAATATCTATACTATTACGACCCAATCAAGAGTCAACGTTCCAGCAAACTTTGATGAAGTTCCTAGCGCCATTTATGATATGCGTACTTATGCAATCAACGACTGGAATATTACAACGGAACTAAAATATATTGATAAAATTGAAACAATGAATACCACATTACCTGTTTCTGAGTACCCAGTGGGCTTTGTGGGGACTGACCCAGTGTTTAACAATAGTGGTCCGGGCCAATTAAATGAGATAGATAAATCCTTTAAAAAAGGGGTAGATAATAAATTTTCAATAAAAGCAACATTTGGTGTCGGTAGCTCAGTAAACACTGTTCCAAGATTATTACTTGTAGCTCGTGCGACAGGAAATCCAGAGAATAAGATCGTTTTACATGGTTTTGATGGGACACAAGACTTCAAACAAACTATGAACTATAAAGTCACACGGAAACAAGTCACCGAAAACTTCGTGGATGTCAACGGTGCCAAAATCACGCCACCAACAGGCTTCACCCAAGGCAACCAAATCCCGATGACTAGCAATACCTTTAAGTATACAGCGGCAAAAGCTTTACCAGCGACGTATACTGCAGGTGGCAAGACCTATACTTTCCAAGGGTGGTATAAAGGGAAAACCAAGCCAAGTACGTTGAACAAAACCACAACACCAACGTTCAATGCGACCTTTGATGGCAATGACGATATGACCGCCATGTATAAGGAAGAGATACCAACGGCTAGTGTCACATTAACTCGACCAAAAGAAGTGATCGATACGAATACCAATGTAATCTGGACAACAACGATCACGAATACTAGCAAAGCACCCTTACAGAATCTTAACTTGAAAAAAGGGCCCAATTGGTCAGCTGGTCTGACGATCCCGACCTTTATGGAAGTGACACCAGAAGGAGAAACGACAAAATCAATCCCAGTAAATAGTACACTTTGGACAGAGGGGGTTTCTTTACCAAATGCCGTTCCTATCGGCAAAAAAGTTTCAATTGCTTTCACAACTCGCGCAACAGGGAAACCAAACACTGTTTTGAAAGCAGAAGTTGTAGTATTTGGTGGTATTAAAGATAGTACAGTGGACAACTTCGTGAGAATTCGTCCAAATGATCAAGAAGTAGTCACACCAACGACCGAAGGCTTCATCAGTGTGCCAACCTTCGACTTCGGCCAAGTGGGCGTTGCAGGAAGTAAGCAACAACACAACTTGAAAAAAGCCGCGGATTACTACGGTAACGGTACACGGAATCCGTATGTCCGAATCAAGAAAACGCAACCGAATTGGAGCCTAACGGCGCAACTGTCGCAACCAAAATCAGCGACAGACAGCTTGCCTACAGCGACCCGCTTATTATTAGGGGCGGCGCCTGTCTCTAGCTTCACCAATTACAATCAACCAACCGAGTTGAAAAATGCGGTCGGTACCACAAGTGCCATTAGCTTAACAGCTAACAACACAGCGACGGATATTATTGCCAACCAGCAATTCACAGGTAGTAATGTTTATCAGTTGGATTTCACCTTCAATAATGTCAAACTTGAAGTGCCAGCCAATCAAGGTGTTAAAGGGCAACAATACAAGGCCGCGGTTACGTGGAATCTTGTGACTGGACCTTAACAAGAATACGTGAATAAAAGCTAAACCGCCCTCAAAAAGTCTAACTTTTTGAGGGCGGTTTATTATTTTTATGGAAAGCCAATTTTATCTAATGGATAATAACGAAAAGTCAAAACACCTTCCACACTCTCTTGTTTAACAAAGCCAAAGTAACGACTGTCATCTGAGCGCGGGCGATTATCCCCCAAGACAAAATACATGCCTTCTGGAACGGTCAGGGATTGGGTGGCTTCTAAGGTCTCTAGCGTAAAATCTTGGGTATAATTTTCATTTTTAGAGACATTTCGTTTAGCACTTGCTAAGTAATCTTCACTGAGTGATACACCATTAATATAAAGGGTATCATCGCGATACTCGACTGTTTCGCCAGGTAAACCAATTAAACGTTTGGCTACTCGTTGGCCGTTGCGAGGACTAGGAAAAGCGATAATATCAAAGCGTTGTGGCTTTTTAATCGAGGTCACCCATAAACGGTCGTTGTTATGAAGTGTTGGTTCCATTGAAGAGCCGTTCACCGCAGCAGGGGAGAACACATAGTGTCGAATCAGCAAGACAGCGCCGACTAACAAAACCAACTGAACCAATCGTTTTAATAATGAGGACATGGACTTCACTCCTTTGTCCTTTTAGTGTACTACAGACAAGGAAAAGAAAAAAGTTTTCCCCTTAAGAAAGGTGTGCTAAAAAACGTTTCATAAAGCGTTGGCGAATTAAAATACCAACATAAGCAGCTGCGACAGCTTTAATGATGCCAGGAATAATAAAAGGAGCAAACCCACCCGCAAAAGCATTTGGCCACGGTAGATTTGCGGAATATTTCAACCAAATCATACCGAAAACTAAGGTAACTAAGGCGCCGGCAATATTTGCGATAATGGCCCAAGTATAGTTAAAGGTTGTTTTTTCTAAAATATAACCAGTTAATAAGCCGTTGAAGATAAACCCGATTAAATAGCCGCCAGTTGGTCCAAAGAGTACACCGAACCCGCTAGACATCCCAGCATAAACGGGTAAACCAATTAATCCTAATAAGAAGTAAATTAAAATAGCGTAGGTCCCCGTTCGCTTACCCAAAACGGTAGCGGTTAAGCCGATGGCAAATGTTTGTCCGGTTAGTGGGACAATCCCCAATGGAATTGTAAATTGTGAAAGTACAGCAATAATCACAGCGAATTCTGCTGCTAAAATTAAAGAGCGTAACGATGCTTTATTCATAAGAAGCCTCACTTTCTATTGTTAACCAATTATTTTTATTTGGTTAACAATAGTTTAGCGGAAGTAAACAATTTTGTAAAGAGGGCAAAGAAAAAACCTTGCCAAGAAAGGCAAGGTTTTGAAAGAAGGTAAGAACCGCAGTTCGACCTTTTGAAATCTTAAAGTTTTTGGTTGTAGTATTCAACGACAAGTGCTTCGTCGATTTCTGGGTAAAGTTCATCACGTTCTGGTAAACGAGTGAAGCTACCTTCTAATTTTTCAGTGTCAAAGCTTACGAATGCTGGACGTCCAACAGTTGCTTCAACCGCTTCTTTAATTGTAGAGATGTTTTGAGATTTTTCACGAACACCGATCACTTGACCAACTTCAACGTGGTATGATGGAATATCAACACGTTTGCCGTCTACAGTGATGTGGCCATGGTTAACTAATTGACGTGCTTGACGACGAGTAGTTGCAAGACCTAAACGGTAAACAACGTTATCTAAGCGTTGTTCTAGTAAAACCATGAAGTTAACACCGTGTTTACCTTCTTTGATTTTGCTTGCTTTAATGAACAATGTACGGAATTGACGTTCGTTCATGCCATACATATGACGTAATTTTTGTTTTTCAGTTAATTGCATTCCGTATTCAGAAACTTTACCACGGCTGTTAGGTCCGTGTTGTCCTGGTTTGTAAGGGCGACGAGCTAGTTCTTTACCAGTACCTGATAAAGAGATACCTAGACGACGAGATACTTTCCATGATGGTCCAGTATAACGAGACATTAAAAATTCCTCCAATAAATAAAAGTTTTTTTGGAGTAAAATAATTAGATGAAAAATTCATATTCGTTCAGTTCATTCTTCAACCTTCGCCTTTGCAGCCGCGGTTACGCAGTTGAACCAAGTTTGGCAATGAACTGTTGACGAGTTATTATTCTTCTGCTGCAATTATTTTACACAAAATCTAGTATACTTAATAAGATAGGAAACGTCAAGGTTTTAAAGTGAAATCTGAAAAAAAGGTAGACAAAAACACTTTTCCTCATTAGAATAAGAGGAGATGTTTTGAAAATATAAGTTGAAAACGGAATGAAAGGGAGTTTACAATGAAGTCTGGTTCACCATTGTTTGAACAAATTGATAAATCTATCGACAAGAAAGTGAATTTATTCTCAAACAGCTTTTCCCGCTACGCTGTTCGTGCAATGCTTGCTTGCCTATTTTTAACGTTGGGAACAGCCGTTGCTTTTGCAATCGCAATTAAAGGAGAAGGAATTTCTCATGGTTTAGGGAAAATGCTTTACGCCTTCATGTTCAGTTGGTCACTTGTAATGATTTTATATATGAATGCCGAACTTGGTACCTCAAATATGTTGTACATGACTGTTGGGGTCTATCGTAAAAAAGTCAACTTTTCCTTAGCTGCAAAAATTTTATTTACCTGTATCTTATTCAATTTAATTGGTGGCGTCTTGTTTGGTTTCTTGGTATCACTTACGGTGCCGTTCCAAGATTTGCCAAAAGATAGTTTCTTCTTTACATCGATTGCTGGAAAATTAGAAAAAACTACCCTACAGATTTTAGTTGAAGCTATGTTCGCCAATATTGTAGTTAATACAGCCGTATTAGTGAGTATGCGAATGAAAGATGACGCCGGCAAAGTCGCGGCCATTATTTTCATTATCTTTATCTTTGCGTTCCTTGGTTTTGAACACGTGATTGCCAACTTCCCAGCCTTCAGTTTAGCTTACTTTGCTTCGAACGGCGCAATTGAAGCTTTCACAGCTGGTAATGTTGTTCATAATCTGTTCTGGGCCTTTATCGGTAACTTTATCGGTGGTGGCTTAATTATGGGTCTCGGCTATGCCTGGTTAGATAAAGACAACAAAAACTTAACGTATTTTGATTAATTGACCAACCAACTATACTAAAACATGGTACACTGTTTTAGTATAGTTTTTTTATTATAAGGAGCGAAGGAATGGACACACTTCAATTTCAGAAGAACCCAGAAACAGCAGCAAAAATGTCTGCTTATATGAAACACCAATTTGTTTTTGCAGGCATCCCCGCCCCAGAACGTCAAGCGTTAAGTAAACAACTTTTAAAAGAAAGTCATACGTGGCCAAAGGAAAAATTATGCCAAGAGATTGAGGCTTATTATCAAAAAACAGAACGAGAATATCAGTATGTCGCTATTGATTTAGCCCTTCAAAATGTTCGGAGATTTTCATTAGAAGAGGTCGTAGCGTTTAAAGCCTATGTTCCACAAAAAGCGTGGTGGGATAGTGTGGATGCTTGGCGAAAATTTTTTGGGTCGTGGGTGGCGTTGCATCTGACTGAATTGCCAACGATTTTTGCCCTTTTTTATGGCGCTGAAAATTTCTGGAATCGGCGTGTTGCGCTGAATTTACAGTTGATGTTGAAAGAAAAGACCAATCAGGACCTGTTGAAAAAGGCGATTATTTATGATAGAACTACAGAGGAGTTCTTCATTCAAAAAGCGATTGGCTGGTCATTACGCCAATATAGTAAAACGAATCCGCAATGGGTCGAGGAATTGATGAAAGAATTAGTGTTGAGTCCTTTAGCACAACGAGAAGGCAGTAAATATTTAGCGAAAGCGAGCGAATAAGGAGAAATGATGGAAAGAAAACTTTTTGCATTTGATATTGATGGGACGTTGTTAAATTCGGAGAAGAAAGCATTGGATAGCACGAGAGAAGCGCTAGCAAAATTGCGGGAGCAAGGACACTTAGTTACGCTGGCAACTGGCAGAAGTCGTTATATGGCGCAAGAGGTGATTTGGGATTTAGATTTTACTAATTACGTATTATGTAATGGCGCCGCGGCTTTTGTGGATCATGAGCAATATTATCAAAATTTATTGCACGCTGAAGCGTTGGAACGTTTGGCACAAGACAGTGATCAACGCGGCTTAGGATTTGCTTGTGTGGGCTTAGATGATATTAAGAAGAGCAACCAGCACCGTGCTGAAAAAATGGAAATTGCGATGAACTCTTTTCATTTTCATTCACCTGCTTATGATGAACACTTTTATCGTCAAAATGATATTTACCAAGCGCTAGCTTTTTATGACGCAGAAGATCAGTGTACGTTTGAAGAAGAATACCCAGAATTTCGCTTTATTCGCTGGCATCAACATAGCGTAGATGTTGTGCCTAAAGATGGCTCAAAATCAGCTACGTTAACGTATTTAGCTAAACGTGTGGGCATTGATGCAAAAAATATCATTGCCTTTGGGGACGGCGAAAATGACCGAGAAATGTTAAGCCATGCAGGGATTGGCGTCGCAATGGGCAACGCGAGTCCTTCCATTCAAAAAGTGGCCACAATGGTCACAGATACAAATGATAATGATGGGATTTGGAAAGCCTTAAAAGAAATGAAGGCCATTTAAAAAAACTGCACCGTTTGTCTGAAAACAAACGGTGCAGTTTTTTTTTCTTTATTCGATGACTAAAACGCCCTCTTTTAAAGCAAATGGATTTTCTTTATTAATATGATCGTAGAACATGATGCCATTAATATGATCAATTTCATGTTGAACCACAATCGCTTCGTAGTTTTTTAAACGAACTTTGTGTTTTTCGCCAGCCATGTCAAAATAACTGACGGTAATTTTGTTATGGCGAACGACATACCCAGGCACATCCCGATCGACAGATAAACAGCCTTCCCCTTCACCTAAACATACATCTTGCACAGAATGGCTCAAAATTTTAGGGTTGTACATTACCGTACTTAATGAAGGCGTTTCGTTTTCTGGGTCGTTACTAGGAACATGGACAGCAATAATTCGTTTAGAAATATCTAATTGTGGTGCAGCTAAACCAACGCCACCACGTAATTGTAATTCTTCGGCTTTGACTGGATCTTGACTATTTTTTAAGAAAGTCAACATGTCTTCGCCTAATTGTCGGTCTTCCTCAGTGATAGGGACAGGCACTTCTTCTGCCACAGCACGAAGTGTGGGATTCCCTTCACGAATAATATCTTTCATTGTAATCATTCAATGGTTCCTCCTTTGAAACATAAAAAAATTCTTCTTTTATTTATTCATGCGCTGAAATAATCAGTTGTTTACCACCATTTAGTGTATCACAAAATCACTAAAAAAGGGGCTAGATTGTTTAAAAAAACTATCGAATAATAGAGATTAAGCTTGCATTTTAGCGGTGTTTCCTGTAAAGTAAGCTTGTGTGGAAACACACCATCTATCACTTGGTTTAGCGAGTCACCAACGCTTCACTCAGTGATCAGACGAATAATAGAGAAAGAGGTGGAACAAATGGCAATTTCACAAGAAAGAAAAAACGAAATCATTAAAGAATACGCACGTCATGAAGGAGATACTGGTTCTCCAGAAGTACAAATTGCTGTCTTAACTGAAGACATTAACCAATTGAACGAACATGCGCGTACACACAAAAAAGATCACCATTCTTACCGTGGTTTAATGAAAAAAATCGGTCACCGTCGTAACTTGTTAGCTTACTTACGTAAAACTGACATCCAACGTTACCGCGAATTGATCCAACGTTTAGGATTACGTCGTTAATCATTACGTATAAAGCGAGGTTCAATCAGAATCTCGCTTTTTATCTTATTGTCACTATTGAGGGTCCTCTTTGGAAAGTTTTTAGGAACTACTAACCAAATGAAAGAGCAGCAACGACTTGTTACTTTTTCATTTGTTTAGTAGCCGTCTGACTTTTCCAAAGAGCAAGAGTAAAGGAGAAGAATTATGACAGAAAAACAAGTCTTTAAAACAACTTGGGGCGGCCGCCCACTAGAAGTAGAAATCGGCCAATTAGCCAAACAAGCCAATGGAGCTGTCTTAGTACGTTACGGCGATACGGTCGTTTTAAGTGCTGCTGTTGCCTCTAAAGAAGCAAAAGATGTAGACTTTTTCCCATTAACTGTAAACTATGAAGAAAAAATGTATGCGGTAGGAAAAATTCCTGGCGGCTTCATTAAACGTGAAGGTCGTCCAAGTGAACGTGCGACATTAACCGCTCGTTTAATCGATCGTCCCATTCGTCCAATGTTCTCAGAAGGCTTCCGTAACGAAGTCCAAATCACAAACATCGTTATGAGTGTGGATCAAGATTGTACACCAGAAATGGCTGCAATGTTTGGGTCTTCCTTAGCGTTAGCAATTTCAGATATTCCGTTTGATGGACCAATTGCTGGTGTTGACGTTGGTCGTATTAATGGCGAATATGTTTTAAACCCAACGGTAGAACAAGCGGAACAAACAGATATTGAATTAACTGTTGCTGGAACAAAAGAAGCCATCAACATGGTTGAAAGTGGTGCTAAAGAAGTATCAGAAGAAGATATGTTAGGTGCCTTACTTTTCGGTTTTGATGCCATTAAAGAACTAGTGGCGTTCCAAGAAGAAATCGTTGCCGCTGTAGGTAAACCAAAAATGGACGTGGACTTATTACAAGTGGACGCTGATCTTAAAAAAGAAATTTTTGATGCGTACTACAATACAATGAAAACAGCCGTAATGACGGAAGAAAAATTAGCACGTGAAGTTGAAATTGACAAAGTAAAAGATACAGTCAAAGAAGTTTACGCTGAAAAATTTGCGGAACACGAAGAAGAAGCGCAATTACTAAAAGAAGTGAAACAAATTGCGGAAGATCTTGAAAAAGATGTCGTACGTGAGTTAATCACGATCGATAAGATTCGCCCGGATGGCCGTAAATTAGACGAAATTCGTCATTTATCATCAGAAGTAAGTATTTTACCACGTGTGCATGGTTCTGGCTTATTTACTCGGGGTCAAACACAAGCTTTATCCGTTTGTACATTAGCGCCTTTAGGGGAACATCAAATTATCGATGGGTTGGGTGTCCAAGATAGCAAACGTTTCATCCATCATTATAACTTCCCACAATTCTCTGTTGGTTCAACAGGACGCGCGGGCTCACCAGGTCGTCGTGAAATCGGTCACGGTGCGTTAGGTGAACGTGCCTTAGCACAAATTATTCCATCAGAAGAAGACTTCCCTTACACAATCCGCTTAGTGGCAGAAGTGTTAGAATCAAATGGTTCTTCTTCACAAGCAAGTATTTGCGCGGGAACATTAGCATTAATGGATGCGGGTGTGCCAATTAAAGCGCCAGTTGCAGGTATTGCAATGGGTCTTGTTAGTGATGGCGAAAACTATACAATCTTAACAGATATTCAAGGTTTAGAAGATCACCTTGGCGATATGGACTTTAAAGTAGCGGGAACGAAAGACGGAATCACTGCTTTACAAATGGACATCAAAATCCAAGGAATTACAGAACAAATTTTAACGGAAGCATTAGACCAAGCGAAGAAAGCACGGATGGAAATTCTAGAAGAATTAACAACAACGATTGCTGCTCCTCGTGAAGAATTAAGTCAATATGCACCGAAAATTGAAATGATTCAAATTAAACCAGCGAAAATTAAAGATGTCATTGGTAAAGGTGGCGAAACAATCAACAGCATTATTGATGAAACCGGCGTTAAGATTGATATCGATCAAGACGGTAACGTAAGTATTGCTTCATCAGATGCTGAAATGATTAAAAAAGCCATCAAGATTATTGAAGAATTAACCAAAGAAGTCGAAGTCGGTCAAGTTTACTTAGCAAAAGTTGTCCGCATTGAAAAATTTGGTGCGTTTGTTAACCTAATTAAAGGCAAAGATGGCTTGATCCATATTTCTCAATTAGCAAACGAACGTGTGAACAACGTTGAAGATGTCGTGAAATTAGGCGACGAAGTCCTTGTCAAAGTAACTGAAATTGACAAACAAGGCCGTGTCAACGTGTCAAGAAAAGCATTATTAAACGAAGAAAACAAAGAAAAATAATTTTTTTTAAACCAACGAAAACCAAGGAAGTTTCCTTTCTTTTCGTTGGTTTTTTCGTTGAAAACAAGCCCTAAAAAAGAAATGATAAAAAAAGCTAAAGACGATCGCCAACTCTTTTGTTTATAGTCAATTAGTGGTAAAATTAATACTATCAGTCTGAAGAATATCTGGGGTGTCTTTGTGAAAAAATTTAATCCAAATAAAAATATAATCATTACCTTAATTTTAGTCATTATTTTAGTAACCATTATTAGTTTAACTGCTGCGCAACGTTCTGAAAAAGGCAAAACCAATGTCGTTCAAGGTGGCGTCAATAATAGCGTTAGTATGGTGGATCGTGTGATCTCTTTTCCAGCTCGTGTGGTGGAAAACGGCTTGTCTTCAATGGGCAATTTAATTAACACGTTTAAAGAAAACGAACGTCTAAAAGAAAAAATTGATAGCTATAATGAATTAGCTGTCCAAAACAATAACTATAAACGCGAAATTGATAGTTTAAAACAAGAATTGAATCTGAACGAAACGTTGGCCACTTATGAAAAAGTAACTGCGAATGTCATTACGCGTTCGCCGGATACTTGGCAAGACTTATTAATTATCGATAAAGGAACCAATGACGGCATTGAAGCGGGCATGGCGGTCATGGCGCAAAAAGGGTTAGTGGGGCGTGTCATTGAAGTCAATGCAACGACTGCAAAAGTGGAACTACTAACGTCTAAAAATGTCAACTCGAACCATTTCCCTGTGCGAGTAACTTCCGCAAATGGCGAATCGTTTGGTTTACTTAAAAATTACGACAATAAGACGAATGCATTAATTGTGTCACAATTAACTGGCGATGCCACTCTGAAAGAAGGCGATGTCGTTCAGACTTCTGGCTTAGGTGGTAATTCCCCAGCCGATTTAGCGGTAGGGACAGTTATTAAAGTGAAACCAGATAGTTTTGGTTTAGATCGTGAAGTGTATGTGAAACCTTATGCGGATGTCTATGGGATCTCCGTTGTGACGGTCGTGAAAAGATCGGCAGGGGAAAGCGAATGATTCGGAAAGAGTATTTAAAATACGTCACGCCTATTCTCTTGTTTTTCTTAATGTTAATTGATGCTCATTTAACAAAGTCTTTTGAAACGTGGACAAGTAATGTTTACTTCGCCAGTTCTCATCTGTTATTACTTGCGTTTATGTTTGCCGTTCCTAATTTTTCTAAACGTTATTTATTAATTACTTCGTTAATTTTAGGCTTCATTTGCGATAGCTACTACATTGGCATTATCGGGATTTATACAGTTGCACTGACGATTTCGGTTATGTTGATGTATACATTTAAAGAAGTAATTCAAACAAATTTACTAACTGGTTTTTTTGGGATCGTTATTTTTACCACGTTGTATGAACTGATTGCGGTACTGATTCAAGTGGCCTTTCATTTAGCGGATGTCAGCCCAATTTTATTTATTACACGTGTGTTAGGCCCTACATTGCTATTGAACATGGTGTGGTATGTTATTTTATCTTATCCACTGAAAAAACTGTTTTCCGTAAAATAAAAATTGAAAATTTTGTTCGTTTGCGAAAAATGCTCATTTGTTAGCATTTTTCGCTTTTTTTATTCTCTTTAAATAACAAAACAATGAGAAGCTTACCCTGGAGCCATGAAGAAAGTTGTGAAAAAAGTGAAGCTTTTTTTTGTCATTTACAAGAAGAAAATTGAAATATTACTGTAACATCCATATTATCTCAGTGACATACAGCTATGCTACAATTGCTCTATCGTTGAAAAAGAGAAATTTATTCAAATTTTAATAAATAATAAAAAAGCTTAACAAAAAAGGATTTTCGGAGGACAACAGATTGAAGAAAAGTGTATTATCGGCTCTAATGGTATGTTCCATTACATTAACAAGCGTAGCGTTGCCATCCGCAGCATTTGCAGATGAATACGATACAAAGATTCAACAACAAAATCAAAAAATTAATGCGTTAACTAGCCAAATGTCAGATGCAGAAGCAAAAGTTGCCGCGATTGAAAATGATATGGTTGAAACGGCCAAACAAATCGATACATTAACAGCTAAAAAGAACAAGCTATCATCAGAAGTATCTAAATTATATAGTGAAATTTCTGATTTGAATGTCCGTATTCAAAAACGTGAAGTACAAATGACAAAACAAGCACGCGATGTCCAAGTGAATGGTCAAAGTGATTCAATTATTGATGCTGTCTTAGATGCAGATTCAGTAGCAGATGCAATTGGTCGCGTTCAAGCGGTCTCAACAATGATGAGCGCCAATAATGAATTACTAGAACAACAAAAAGAAGACAAAGCGACTGTTGAAAAGAAAACAAAGAATGTTGAAAAACAAATTGCTGAATTAGAAGCAGCAACAAAAGAATTAAATGATAAAACAGAATCATTAAAAACATTGAAGATTCAACAAGAAGTGGCTAAAAATGATTTAGAAGCACAACGTTCTGAAGAACAAGGGAAAAAAGACGGCTTCATTAAACAGAAAAAAGAAGCGGAAAAACGTTTAGCAGAAGAACAAGCACGCCAACGTGCAGCTGCTAAAAAAGCAGAAGAACAAGCGGCAGCGCAAGCACAAGCCGCAGCACAAAAAGCGGCAGCAGAGCAAGCGAAAGCAACAAAAGCAGCCAATGAGGCAGCAGCATCAGCCGCTGAAGAAAAAGCCGCAACACCAGCAGTAGAATCATCAACAACTACTGAAAGTACCACAACGCAAGAAACAACAACTTCAAGTACTGAAACAGAAAGTGTTGTAACAACACCTGCAGCAGCACCTGAAAAAGAAAAAGAAGTTCCTGTAACTAACCCAACGACTCCTGAAAAAGGTAATGAAGCAAAACCAGGGAATGGTGGCGTGACTTCAGGAAAACAAGCCGCAATTAATGCAGCTTTAGCAGATGTTGGTAATTCTTATGCAACAGGTTGGAATCAACCAGGTGAATGTTTAGTATCTGTTCGTCGCTGGCTAGCGGCAGGCGGTATTAACTTCGGTTATGGTGGTCCAAACAGTGGCTATGTTGCTTCTGGCGCAACACAAGTTAGCTGGAGTAACGTGCAACCAGGCGATGTTGTTCAATATGAAAGTGCCTATAGTCCAGATAGCTGGATTGGTGGCGTGCATACTGTCTTAGTTACAGGTGTAAGTGGTGGAAGTGTCCAAATCGTTGAAGCGAACAACCCAGGAGGTTCTGGTTATGTTTCTTCTAACTCTAACTGGTCACCAGCACCACCAGCAGGATTCCGCGCTGTTGTATGGCGTTTTCCAGGCTAAATAGTCATCTATTAATAATTGATAACAAGGAGTGGTAACTAACAAAAATCGTTAGTTGCCGCTTTTTTTATTCATTTAATTTTAAATATATGCATAAAATGTATCTGAAAATATTGTAATCTGGCCATTTTTTTGCAATTATAGAGGTATATACATATTAGGAGCGGAGGAATCAGCATGAGCGGAACGCACGATACAAAACAAGCAATCGCTTCAGCTTTAATAGAATTATGTGAACAAAAGGATTTTCGTAAAATAAGTGTCCAAGATATTACCAAAAAAGTGGGCTTGAATCGCCAAACATTTTATTATCACTTTACAGATAAATATGATTTATTACGTTGGATTTATCGTCACGATGCATTGATTTACTTAGAAACAGATATTTGTTTGGAAAACTGGGAGGAACAAGCCCTGAAGTTATTAAAAGCGATTAAAGAGAAGAGTCATTTTTACTATACAACGGTGACCTCAGATTCAGAAGTTCTTCTTAATGTTTTTTCCGCTTCGACCAATCGCTTATTTATTTCATTATTTGAACAAGTCGATGTTGAGAACCATTTAACAGATAAAGACAAACAATTTTATGCGAATTTCTTTTCTTATGGATGTAGCGGCGTCTTAACGAAATGGATTCTTGAGGAATATCCTCAGACTCCTTTGGAAATGGCGACGCAATTATTCCGTTTAGCGAAAGATACAGAATTTATGGCTTATCATTTGTATGAACAAGAAGCCAATGAGTAATGTGTGAAGGATAAAAAGTTTTATGAAGGAGTGAAACGTTGTGGTAACTGTGTTATTTGTTTGTTTAGGCAATATTTGTCGCTCGCCAATGGCAGAAGCGATTTTTCGTCAGAAAGTCCAACAAGCCGGTTTAGAATCGACTATTCAAGTGTTTTCAGCAGCTACTAGCCACTGGGAAGTTGGCAGTCAGCCACATAAGGGAACCAGAAAAATTTTGGAGCAACAAGGAATTTCCTATCAAGGAATGCGGGCGACACAAATCCAGCCAAGTGATTTTAAAAAATATGACTATATCATTGGGATGGATACGAATAATGTGGCCGATTTAAAAGCATTAGCTCCTCAAGAAGAGCAACCGCGGATTCATTTATTTATGGAAGTTGTGGCTGGTAAAGAAACCATGGACGTACCTGATCCTTATTATACTGGAGATTTTGAGGAAACTTACCGCTTAGTGGAAGCAGGTACCTCAGAATGGTTGAAAAAAATAAAAGCACAGCTGAAAGATTAGGACTATAGTCCGATAGTACTTTCTGTTTCCCCTTGGTACAATAGTGTTAACAAATTGTTCAGGGAAAAAGAGACAGGAGGGAAGTAAGATGAACAGTAGTTATTTATCCTATGTTTTTGAATTGAGTTTGTATTATTTATTGTTGATAATGAGTCTGCCGCTAGTGTATGCTGTCACGTATCATTTATCTTTTAGTAGTATGTATACAAGTGAATGGTTAATGATTTCTGTTTTCTTATCTCCGTTAGTTTTATTATTTGCAGGTATTCGTTATGGTTTTGCTCGTTTGAAACAGCAAGAACGTCAAGCGATGAAATAAAGCAAAAAATCCTTGAAAAGTGTCAAAACTTTTCAAGGATTTTTTTATTAAGCCACCCAATCGGCTAAGGTTTTTTGCTCCAATTGGAAAGCCTTTAACATATCGTCGTTGGCGTCTTTAATAGGCGTCGTTGCTGCTAATGTTCCTTGAACAGCAATTCGCGTCGTTGCTTGTAAATCGCCACAGGTAATTAAGGTAATCATATTTTGACCAGGAACGTCATCAATTAACTCAACACGGGTTGGTTCGATTTTTTCTACAGAAGTTATTTTGTATGTATAAACAGTAGATAAATCAGTGATATAAATGAGTTCGTCTTTTTTGGTTCTTTCTAAAGGTGAAAATAAGGAAACGCCATCTTCCGTTCGATGACTAGCCAAGGCATAATTGTTTTTCCCCATGACTTGATCTTCTTTCATGGTCCCGGCACCAGTTAATAAAGCGACATTTGACAATCCTTTAAAAATGGGCAAATTAATTTCGACACTTGGTATCGCAATGGCACCAATCACAGGTAAGTTTTTGTTTTCAAATTGGGCTTTCATCACCGCTTCTGTGCTCAAGGACTCAACTGAATCAAAGTCAAACGTTGTTTCACGAGCCATATTTTTCTTCACATCAGCTGGTTTCAACTTGCTAACGGCGTACGAGCGGCTATTTTGTTGAACCACCCAACTACGTATCTGATTGTTAAAAATTAAGGCCAACCCAATGATAAATAGTAAAACTAATAAGCTGTTGATTAACCAATTTTTTCCTCTTTTTTTCTCTTTTGGGCGCATGTTCTCCCTCCTTTTAATGTATCAAGTTTACCACAATTTATTTGAAAAACCTATTTATTTTCTTTGGGGAATAGGTAAGCTGGCCGGACCTTGATTTAATAAAAAACAACTGAATCGATTGATTTTTCAAAAAAATCCTCATTTTGTAATGGAATTTTAAAGTAAAAGAAACAAGCTTTTCTTTTGAAAATATTGTAAAATGGTAAGGAGGCTAGTAGAGGGGAGATGGGAATTTGCTTGATTTAATTTATGTACATATAGATGTAACCAGCAACGCGGTTTTATCTAAAGGAATTACCCATTCCGATTTTGTTCGTTCAATTGTGCATCATCCACAGAACTTACTATTATTAGATCCTTCTGCCGAAGCTGGCGAATACGATATGCATTCAGGCTTGAAAATTATTCGCGGAGAAGAAAGCGTCAATCGCTATTTTCAATCGCTACAACGTCGTTGGATGACTGAAGAGATTAAATGGATTGACTTTTCCGATGTGACGATGCTAAAAGAGCTAACGCCATTAGAAATTTCGGAACTTCTTTATTTTGGACACATGAAGAATAGTTTGCATTCGCCTTTCTTTTATAAGCTACAAAATGATTTTGTCTTTTTTGAATTTGCAGATCAGATGACGCGTGTCTATTATCGTTATATTGATGAATTTTATCGAATCTTTGCTGATAAAATTACACGTGTTGTTTTAGAGAAAGTGAACCAGAAAAAGGCCTTCTTTAAACGAAATACGCCTGTCGAAAAATTAAGTCCTGAATTACTTAAAAATATGAAAGGTATCTTGCAAGAAGGTGTTATTTTTTGCTTCCAACAAACGGAAGTGGATAAAGAAGAATATCGGATTCCTATTTACTTGGTGGAAGATTCACTTAGCAAGATGAAAAATACCTCTTACCAAAAAGAAGAAATTTTGGCAACGCTTGTCTATAATAGTGAAAAACGCATTTGGCACATTGAACAAGAGAATGATTTCGGTGAAATTTTTATGTTGGCCCATGAAGGCTGAGAGAGCTCTAACTTTATCAACTAAAGTAGGGCTTTTTTTTGTAGCTATGATTTGGATGAGAAATCAAGTATAATAAAATGATAAAAAGGAAAGAAGGTTGTTTAATGAAAAAAATACTCTATGGCTCTATGACTGGCTTGGCACTCTTTTTGATAGCTGGCTGTACATCCAAAACACCTACAGCTGTTTCATCAACAAATGAACAAAAAGAAACAGTAATATCAACTACTGAAACAAGTTCATCCGTACAACAAGAAGCAACGACGACATCAGAGAAGACAAGTGCGGTAGCTGTCTCTTTAGAAAAAGTAACGACAGCATTTGAGAAAAAATATCCAGAAGCTAAAATAACAAGTCTGCAGTTAGATACAGATTTTGGACGTTATTTTTATGAAATAGAAGGCGTGGATCAGCAAAAAGAATATCAAGTTGAAGTGAACGCAGAAACAGGCGAATTCACAAAAGAAAAAGTCGAAACCTTGGATGCCGATGAACAAAATGGCGTTAAAATGCAAGAAGAGGCACTTGATTTAACAAATATCATTTCCAGAGAACAAGCCACAACCTTGGCTGAAAAAGAAGCGAAAGTCGGCCAGGCAACAGATTGGAAGTTAGAGAAAGAATTAGGAATCACCTATTGGGAAGTGAAAGTGAAAGAGGGCCAACAAAAAATAGAGGTAAAAATCGATGCTCATTCTGGTAAAATTTTGACAACTGAGCGGGATGATTAATGGATAAAAAGTAGCTGGCATGCGTTTGAGTAGGAGTTGATTCCCTTAAATGCTGATCAGCTATTTTTTTGCTTGTTCGACAAACGTGTTTTTCTAAAGTCCCTATGGTAAAATAACGATGTATTAGTGGTTGAGAGCGTCAGAACATAGGAGGAAATTTGTTTGGCTAGAAAAATGGATTTACGTATTTGGGTAGAAGGAACAGTCGTCGCAGCAATGGCAATGGCCCTCTCTTTTTTACCGATTGAATTTGCCAATAGTGGCTTGGACCTATCGTTGGGAATGGTCCCATTAGTTCTTTATTCGTTTCGTCGTGGGTTGCTTCCTGGAGTTGCAGCAGGCTTTGTTTGGGGCATGTTAAATATTATTCTCGGCACAGCCATGAAAAATTTCTTGTCCGTTCCACAGATTATTTTTGAATATCCCTTTGCTTTTGCGTTTGGAGGAATGGGTGGCGTATTCGCTAGAAAAATTCAACTGTATTTTCAAGCGAATCGTTTAAAATCAGCCATTCGTACGATTATTTTAGGAAGTGTTGTCGCAGTCTTCGCCCGCTGGTTTTGGCATTTTTGGGCGGGTGTATTGGTTTGGGGCATGTATGCACCAGAAGGAATGAGCCCATATCTCTATTCCTTTGTTCTAAACGGTACAAGTACCGTCGTCAATTGTTTGTATGTAAGTCTAGTTCTAGGCTTATTGGCAAAAGTAGCACCGCAATTATTTGTTCCTAAGAAATAAGTTGAGTCCTAAGTCAGAAGTTTCATGGGATTTTGACTAAAGTCATAAATAAAAGAAACCACCAACCTGCAATCGCCAGGGTTGGTGGTTTCCATTTATTTTATAAAGACTTCAATATTCTAGTGAATTTGACGTTGGTGACGATTAGCTAACGTGCTGACTTTCATGACAGAAGCAACAGGAATCATGCGCAACTGTTGTTCATCCGTTTGTAAACGAACGACGATATTGTCCGAAATATTTTTTGAGACAATCCAGCCGATCACCGTTTCGAATTTATGCGCTGTAGGGACTTCTTTCAATTGTAAGACCACTAAGGATTTTTGGGCGGCAGCGACTTGGAGCTCTTGTAAAAGCGCACTGCGTTCCTTTTCTTTATTCTTTTGATCTTGAGAATCTTCTAAAAATGCCGAAAAGAAATGTTGGGAAGAGAGCGTAATCAGTTTAGAAATGCTCTTGATGGTAGCTTTATGTTGATCCATTCTTCTGCCTCCTTTACGAATAAAATAGAATAAAACTCAAATGACTAATTACCTGTATTTTACCTAATTTTGTGATAAAATTCAAGAAAATATGTTCGCCTTCAATAATTATGAGAATTTACCAACGTTTCTGTTTTTCGAAAAAGAAAGTAGTATAATGTGTGAGCATATAAGAAATACATAAGATTATCGGATGTAGTCAATAGATAGAAAAGGATGAATAGTATGTCAAAAAAACCATCAGGTTACCAAAAAAAAGTTCTCACGGTGTTGTTGGTATCGTTTGGCTTTGGCGGATTGTTAGCGCAGTTTTCGCCGATGAAATCAGGTGGGTTTTCAAGTTGGTTTGATGATTCATATGTTAAAGCTAGTGCTGAATCAAGTAAAACAAAAGAACCAGCACCAGTTAAAATTGAGAAAAAAGTCAAACCTTTAAGCTATGGACAACAGGTCAATCAAGAAATTGAAAAGAAGCAATATAATGGACATCTGGATTTGCCGTTAGAATTGCAGACAGATGCTAAATGGAAAGACACCGCATACGGATTTGGCAATGTGGATAAGCCGAATACAATCGAAATTAATGGCTGTGCGATTGTGTCGCTTGCAATGGTTGGTTCATACATGGATCACCAAGAAGTTACCCCTCTGGATGTGTTAGCTTGGGCAAAAAATGACTTCTTTATGGAAGGACAAGGGACGGCGTGGTCTATTTTTAGTGCATATGCTGAAATGAAAGGCTATAACTGTCAAGAAATTGGGGATATTGAAACAGTGGCAGCTTTCTTGAAGGAAGGTCATCCAGTCATTATTTCTGTAAAACCGGGCTATTTCACTACAACTGGTCACATTATGGTGATGAGTGGTGTGGATGAAAAAGGCGATTTCTGGATTAATGATCCAAACGATTCAGAAGAAAAGGGCCATTCAAAACGGACATTTACAGCCGAAGAAGTGATGAATGAAGCGTTAAACTTCTGGGCATTTTATTAGGAATAAGAAAAGGTGTGGAACAACAGGCAGTACCCTTTGTTCGCATCTTTTTTAGCAAATAAAAGGAGGCAGGACAATGGAGCGATGTACTTGGGCAACGGATACAACTGAAGAGATGCAAGCCTATCATGATGATGAATGGGGACGTCCAGTTCATGAAGAGCAACAGTTATTTGAGTTATTGACCTTGGAAAGTATGCAAGCGGGCTTAAGCTGGGAGATTATTTTGAATAAACGAGAAACGCTTAGAGCAGCTTATGATGCGTTTGATTATCGGAAAATTGCGCGATATGATGAGGAAAAAATTTTAGCTTTACTAGCAAATCCTGGTGTGATTCGTCATCGTTTAAAAATTCAAGCGACCATCACGAATGCGCAAGTTTTTCAAGAAATTCAGGCAGAATTTGGGTCCTTTGATCGCTACCTCTGGAACTTTGTCGATCAGCAACCAATCGTTAATCACTGGCAGCACCCAGAAGAGGTTCCAGCCTCCACGGAATTATCGCAACAGATTAGTCGAGCGTTAAAAAAACGAGGATTTAAATTTTTAGGTGCCACGACAGTCTATTCCTTTTTACAGGCGGCGGGTTTGGTGAATGATCATTTAGAAACGTGTCAGTATAAATAAGTATAGAAGAATTAAAAAGGAAGGAACTAGCAAAACGAATGGCTAGTTCCTTCCTTTTTTTGCAGTGATTATGGACACTCATTTAACATCGTTGAAACAGTTTTCGCCAACTTTTCTATTAAGAATAGTGCAGGTAGTTGGGACGTTACGTCTGCAATGGAACTTTTCTCGGTTGTTATATAGTAGGGGATCGTGACTGTTGAAAGTTGAGCAATCGTGCTTTTTTCACTATTTGTAATGGCAATTACATCAATCCCCATTTCGATAAAATAATCAATATTTTGCCGAACTTTTTGTGTTTCACCCGAAACTGATAAGGCGATAACACCCACTTTTTTAGCAGTTTCTTCGGATAATTTGCTAACGGGATGGGAAAAAAGGTGGGATACAGAAGCAGATAAATTATAGATACTGGAAAAATAAATTTCACCAAATTCAGCTAGGACTTTGGACGTTCCTTCGCCAATAAAAAGAACAAATTCTTTTTTTGCCAGTAATTCCGCAGCTTGAACAATCCGTCCTTCTAATAATTCTTCTGATGAGCGTTGCAAAAAATGAATCAGCATTGTTTCATCTAAAGATTTTGGTTGGGCTGTTTTTTTTCGTTCGCTTAGATAATTCTTCAATTTAAATTTAAAATCTGTATAGCCTTCACACTCGAATTTTTGACAAAAACGCCAGATTGCCGTTTTACTGAAATGAATTTCATCTGCTAATTCTCGAATTGTCATATAAGGAACTTTTTCAATATTGTGGCTAATATACTTGTAAATCTCTAATTCTGTTGGATTTAATTGTGGATCGTAGGTTAAAAACAGCATGCTGATCCCTCCTGTCGTTTGTGAACGTAATGTCCTTTTTTAGGGACATAGTCTTATTTGTAGATTATAGCACTCAATCAGAAAACTAGCTATAAAAAAAGGCGCCACTTAGCTACAATCAATAGAGAAACAACTAAAAATTCATGAAACAGAAGAGAGAGTGGGGAAAAATGAGCAATAAAAAATTAATTATCAACGCTGATGATTTTGGTTACACGCCAGCGGTAACGCAAGGAATTATTGAAGCACACAAACGTGGCGTGGTTACTTCAACAACCGCATTACCAACTTCTCCTTATTTTTTAGAGGCCATGGAGAGTGCTCGAATCAGTGCACCGACTTTAGCTATCGGTGTCCATTTAACATTGACATTGAACCAAGCAAAACCTATTTTACCTCGAGAAATGGTCCCTTCCTTAGTAGATGAAGCTGGTTATTTTTGGCATCAATCGATTTTTGAAGAAAAAGTCAATTTAGAAGAGGTTTATAACGAATGGGATGCTCAAATTATTTCATTTATGAAAAGTGGTAGACGCCCTGATCATATTGATTCTCATCATAACGTTCATGGAAAAAATGAAAAGTTATTAGGTGTGGCTTTGGCACTTGCTCGCAAATATCAATTACCTTTACGTAACGCTTCAAGAAGTATTGAAACAAAAGACTATTTAGAGTTATATCAGGATGTTCGCACGCCAGATGAAATGTTGTACCAATTTTATGACAAGGCGATTTCAACTGAAACCATCTTGCAATTGCTTGATATGGTTGTTTGTAGTGAAGGAGAGGTCTTTGAAATCAATTGTCATCCTGCGTTTATCGATACTATTTTACAAAAGCAATCAGGGTATTGTATGTCTCGAATTCGTGAAGTGGAAATATTAACGTCCCAAGAAGTCAAAGAAGCGATTGAAGAACGCGGCATCTTGTTAGCCAATTATGAATCGCTAGCAATGTAAATCAAAGCAGCGTGAATAGCGTGTGAGTAAGTTCTTAATCAGAGCGCCTACTTACACGCTAAATTATTGAAAGAAAGAGGACGTACATGAGTAAAGGACAACCAATAAATCTGAATATCAGCGATTTTTTAAAAGTTTTCGCTGTAGCATCAGTTATTTTACAAACGGTTTTATCATACGTGTTGACACATTCTCCGCAAACGGAAGCAATGAATTCAATCGGTAGTTTTTACCGAATGTCTAAATATTCGGCACCCATGTTTATTTTTGCAATTATTTACAACACGGTGTTAAAGAGTCAAGCTGAATCGTATCTTGAATTTTTAAAGGAAAAATTTTATGAATTGGTGCTTCCTTATGTGGTCTGGTCCAGTCTCTATCTATACGCTTTTCCTAGTTTACAACAACGAATACCCTATGAAACGCCCCTAGGATTTCTAGGGGAAATTCTTAGTGGTGATGGCGCGGCACATCTATGGTATGCCGTAATGATGTTGCAATTCCAATTATTTATGCCGTATTTTATTTGGTTGGCAACAAGAATTACAAAAAACAAAAAAGTGATTTTACCAATTGTTTTTTTTACAATCGGTGCGCATATCCTTTGGTGCTTCTGGTACCAGAAAATGATTTTTCCATATGCAGAAACTTCTCTTTGGTACTTAATAGATCGTTTAGGGCTTAGTTATCTCATTTATGGTATTTTCGGGGTCATCGCAGCGAAGTATCAGTGGGAAATTTTTACTTTCTTGAAAAAGACGAGAGTGGCACTATTTCTGTTGTTTCTTTTTATTTTTTGGCAGGCAGTCCAAGGGAATTTATTTGATGGAACACAGATGACTCCGAACGATCTACCTTATTTGGATCCTCTTCAAAGTGCCTATAGTTTATTGATTATCGGGTTGGTTTTTTATTTGGGAACGCAAGGAATAGCCAAAAAGATTCGTCTTTTACCAATGGTTAAATGGATAGCCACTTATGCGTATCGCAGTTATCTAGCGAATGTTTTTATTTTTCAAGTGGTCTTGAAACTGGTCCACCCGTTTTTAACCAATCAACCAGTCAGCTTGGTTATTCTTGTGTTGTATATGGGTACATTTGTTGGCTCGTTTGGACTCACGGTTGTAATCGAGTATTTTTTCAAAAGCATCTTTAAGTTGGGACGCCTTGTATCTATATAGGTACATGTTCTTAAATAGAAATCATTGTCCAAAATCATGGGAAAGCATACTCAATTGTCACAAGAATTGTTACACTCTTTGAGGAATAAGTTCTGCTTATCCAATTAAATAGTAAGCTCAGTAAATAGTTAGGGGAGAAAGAATAAATGATAGGTCTTATTTTAACGGGACATGGGGTATTTTCAACTGGAATGCATCAATCAGTTAGTATGATTGCAGGAGAGCAAGCAAATGTTCAGGCAGTCCCTTTTTTCAATGATACAGGGCTTGATGTATTAGAGTCAAACATTCGTAAAGCCGTTGACTCTATGCTGGAGACGTGTCCAGCAGTGGTCATTTTAACTGACCTTTTAGGTGGCACACCGTTTAGAATTTCAATGACTGTCGCAAGTAATTATCCAAATGTCGAAGTGTTAGCAGGAACAAATTTACCGATGGTTCTTGAAGGGCTTGCATTACGCACAATCAGCACGAACGTAGAAGATTTTGTTTCAATGGTCACAGATTCAGCCAGAGATGGGATTGTTCATAAAAAACTAGAACAACCACAAGCAAATACTCAAGAAGAAGCAGACGGAATCTAACCAATTAGAAAAGAGGAGGAAGCACTATGCCGAATATTTTATTAACAAGAATTGATAATCGCTTGATTCATGGTCAAGTCGCAACACAATGGAACGGTTCTTTAGGCGCCAACTTAATTTTAGTCGCAAATGATGCAATTTCTGAGGATACACTGCGCCAACAATTGTTAAACATGGCGGCCCCTGCAGAAGTACAAACCCGCTTTTTCTCCATTAAGAAAACGATTGAGGTCATTCATAAAGCCTCAGAAAGACAAAAGATTTTTCTGTTAGTTGATAATCCTGTTGATGCATTGCGCTTGGTAGAAGGTGGTGTGCCAATTGAAAAATTAAACATTGGTAATATGCATATGGAAGAAGGCAAAAAACAAGTAGCTACCGCTGTTGCCGTTAATAAAACAGATGTAGACGCCTTTAAAAAGCTACAAGAATTAGGTGTTAAACTTTCGATTCAACGTGTACCGTCAACGCCAGAAGAAAGTTTAGATGCATTATTTTCATAAAAAAGTAATGTTGGACAATAATTTTGAAGAGAAGAAGTGGGAAGAATGATTATTCAAAGTAAAAACGTATGGATTAACGAACAATTTCAACCAGCTCAAGTTGAAGTGTCAGAACAACGAATTGTTGCAATTCTACCGTACAATGAAAAAGCTGTCGACAAAGAATACGGAGAAAAGCGCATTCTTCCAGGATTTATTGATATTCATGATCATGGTTGGCATGGTGGGGATGCCAATCATGCCAATCATGAATTTATCAAAGAGTGGCAAGCTTACCTTCCAGAAGAGGGGATTACAGCTTTTTTACCAACAACGTCAACAACATTTCCAAAAGACTTGGAACATTCATTTGAAGTGATTGGTTCATTTATTGAGGAAGACCAAGGAACCAACGGAGCACAAATCTTAGGGATTCATGCGGAAGGACCAATGATTTCTGAAGAATTTCGTGGCTCTCATAATCCAGAGTTATTAGTAAAACCATCCGTTGAGACATTTAAAAAATGGCAAGAGTTAGCAAAAGGGCACATAAAATTAATGACGTTGGCACCAGAAAATGATGTAGAGAATGCCTTGACTACATATTGTCATGAACATGATGTAGTCATTTCAATTGGCCATACGGCTGCAACCTATGAACAAGCAATGGCAGCTGTCGAAGCAGGGGCAAAAAGTTTTACCCATACGTTTAATGGAATGGAAGATATCAGTCACCGGAAACCAACCGCAGTAGTTGCTGCTTTGGATAGTGAGGAAACGTTTGCTGAAATTATTGCTGATGGGGTACATGTTGATTATTCATTAGTACGTGTGTTAGCCAAACTAAAAGGCAAGGACTATTTAATTGCTGTGACAGATTCTATCTGGGCCAAAGGGTGTCAACCAGGCGTTTATCCAAAACCAGAAAAAGGGATTGAAATGGTTATTGATGAACAAAATGTGGTCCGTTTAGCGAATGGCAAGTTAGCTGGAAGTACGAACCATTTAAATAATATGGTTCGCAACCTTGTTGAAAAAGCATTACTTCCAGAAGTGATTGCTATTAATTCAGTCACGAAAAATCCAGCTCGTTTGTTGAATGTGAACGAATCTATGGGAGAAATCAAACTAGGGCTTTTAGGTAATTTTACAATTATTGATGAGAAATACGAAGTGCTAGAAACCTTAGTAAATGGTGAAACAGTTTATAAAAAGTAGACGAAGTCTAATAGGAGGAAAAAAATGTTAGTACAGGCAATTTTGGTAGGAATTTGGGCTGGGATAGCAGGGGTTGATAAGCTTGTCTTACAGACACATATTCATCGTCCGATTGTTACAGGGCTGATTGTTGGTTTAATATTGGGAGATGTCAACACAGGGTTAATCACTGGAGCAACGCTAGAGTTAGTTTGGATTGGTGCAGTAGCAATCGGCGGTGCGCAACCACCCAACGTAGTAATTGGGGGAGTTATTGGAACAGCGTTAGCAATTATCACAAAATCTGACCCGCAAGTAACCGTAGGGTTGGCTGTTCCTTTCGCAGTTGCAGCGCAAGCGTTAATTACCTTGTTATATACAGCGATGTCACCAATTATGCATAAATTTGATGCTTATGCAAAAAAAGCAGATACAAGAGGGATCGAAAGATTGTCTAGTTTTGTCCCAATCGTTTTATTCATTTGTTATTTTTTTGTAGTGTTTTTATGTATTTTCTTTGGTGCTGATAAAGCATCTAGTTTCATTTCTATTCTACCCGAATGGAGTATTCATGGCTTGAGCGTTGCAGGTGGTATGATGCCAGCAGTAGGTTTCGCCATGTTATTAAAAACGATGTGGGAAACATCCTACGTGCCGTTCTTTATTTTTGGTTTTGTTATGGCTGCCTATTTAGGATTAGATACATTAGCGGTTGCAGGTTTAGCTGTCGCAATTGCTTTATATGAATTTTACGCACAAAGAAATAATACAGTCACTGCATCAAATAATAATGGAGGGTTTGAAGAAGATGGCATCTGAAGAAACATATAATGATACGATATCCGAAAAAGTAATAACAAAAAAAGAGTTAAAAAAAATAATGTTCCGTTCGTATCTGCTACAATCTTCATTTAATTATGAAAGAATGCAAGCAGGCGGCTGGACCTACTCATTAATTCCAGGATTGAAAAAGATTCATCGTGATAAAGAAGACTTAGCTCTTTCTTTGGAAAATCATTTACAATTTATGAACACGAATCCACAATTGGTGACATTCATGCATGGTGTGATTATTGCAATGGAAGAGTCAAAAGAATCACCAAAATCCATTCAAGCGATTAAAACAGCGTTGATGGGCCCGTTAGGCGGAATTGGGGATGCGCTATTTTATTTAACCGTTTTGCCGATTGCAGCAGCGATTGGTTCACAACTATCATTAGAAGGCAATATCTTAGGAACAATTGTTTTCTTGTTGTTATTTAATATTCCGTATATGGCTGCCAAAATTGGGTTAATTAATCTAGGTTATAAAATGGGCGTCAAAGCAATTTCAGTTTTAAGCGAAAGTACCAAAAAATTATCTCGTTCAGCAACAATTGTAGGAATTTCCGTGGTGGGCGCGTTGATTCCGAAGAGTGTACAATTAACGACAACTTTTGTTTTTCGCTTGAAAGATACTAAGTTAGACCTTCAAACACAATTGTTTGATACAATCATGCCCAATTTATTACCGTTAGTGTTTACGCTGTTTTGTTTTATTATGTTGAAAAAAGGACGTACGCCGATTGCTTTAATTATTTTTACTGTGATTTTTGGGTTGTTAGGTTCTTTAATCGGGATTATATAAAAAAGATTTGGAACAATAGCGATTTTGGCTATTGTTCCAAATCTTTTTCTAAATTTAATCGAGTGATTATTCTTTATACGCCCACTTGAAGTCGTATTTAGCACCTGTTGGATGATAAATAATTTCTTTCACGTTTGGTGCACGTAAGTGTGATTCTGCTTTTTGGTAAATTGGCACAACACCCATATCAGCAATTACTGTTTTTTCAGCGTTGATTAGATCTTCCCAGCGTTTTTCAGGATCGTTAACATCTGTGGTTTTGGACGCAGCAATGAATTTATCGTATTCAGGATTGCTGTAACGTCCACGGTTATTAGAAGTTGAGCTTTCTAATAAATCTAAGAAGTTAATTGGGTCTGAATAGTCGGCACTCCAACCACGAACAGCGATTTGGAAATCCCCTTTTAAGGTACGATCTAAGCGAACAGCCATAGGGACAGGTGTCACAGTTACTTTTAAGCCTTCCAAAGTATCAGACAGTGATCCTTGAAGATATTCGCCCATTTTTTTAGCGCCTTCAGAGTCGTCTACCATTAAATCAACCGTTAAGTTGGAAACACCAAGTTCTTGTTTCGCTTTGTTCCAGTATTCCACAGCTTTTTTCTTGTCGTATTTGACTAATTTGTCGCTACCAGCTTCTTTAACAAAGTCTTCACCCGTTTTTGGTGATTTCGCGACATCCACAGGAACGAAGCCTTGTGAAGGAAGAGAGCCATTGGCTAAAATGTTTTTAGCTAATGAATCGCGATCGATGGCATAAGACATAGCACGACGTAAGTTTGCGTTGGTCAATGGTGATTTTTCATCTGCTTGATTCATTTCTAAATAGAAAGAAGAAGCGGCTTTTAATTGGACCAAGTCAGGCGAGTTTTGCATTTGTTGGGCCAGTTCGCCAGATAAATACGTATCATCCACTTCACCGGTTTCATAAAGATTTAAGGCAGTTGGGGCTTCTTTCACCACGTTGATAGCGACTTTATCTAACTTGACAGTCTCTTTGTCCCAATATTCTTCATTTTTAGTTAGAGACCATTTAGTATCTGTTCCGGGACCATCAAACTCAGTTAGCGTAAACGGACCATTGTAGACTGCTTTATCGCTACTCTTTGTATAATCTTTACCAAAACGTTCAACGATATCTTGACGTTGTGGCAAGAAAGAAGGGAAAGCCAATAAATCGTCAAAATATGGTGTTGCTGTTTCTAAAGTGATTTCCAATTCATGATCATTGATTGCTTTAATGCCCAACTCTTCTTTAGGTAGTTCCCCTTTAGAAATTTTTTCAGCATTTTTTACTGGTTCAAACATGTAGGCATATTCTGAAGCAGTGGCAGGGTCCACTGTTCGTTGCCAACCATAAACGTAATCTGCAGCAGTAACTGGTTTGCCATCAGACCATTTTGATTCTTCACGTAATTTAACTTTGTAAACTAAACCGTCTTCTGAAACAGTCGCTTTTTCGGCTGCACCAGCAGGCGCGGGTTTGTTGTCTTTATCTAAACGATAGATTCCTTCGTAGACATTATTTAAAGTGGTAAAACTCACTTCATCTGTCGCAAGGGACGGATCGGCACTAGGCATTTCTTGGGATTCAACCATTGTGTATACTTGGTTGTCGCTGCCGCCGTTGCTAGCTCCTTTATCGTCACTGCCACCGCCGCAGGCCGCTAAAGCTAAGCTTGATAATACAAGTAATGAAGTAAATAAAACAGATTTCTTCATTTGACACGCTCCTTTTCATTTTTAGCAATACTCTCAGTATAATGTAAAAATGAAAAGGAGAAATTAAAAAATCGTTAGAAATGATTATTCTTTTATCAATTTTTAAAAAATGTCTAATCTTTTTTATGAAAAAAGTGGACAAACGTTGATAAGTAAAGATTTAAGCTGATTTCCATGCAGAAAACATTCGATTTTTGAGTATTTATTCATCATTGATTTGATTTTTTTGACATAAAATAAACATCCCTTTTACAAAAAACAAATGAGAAGAAAAAAAGATTGTTACAAAAGCAAATAAGTGCTTTTGTAACAATCTTTTTAATCTTTTAATCGTTGAATGTCAATTACAGTTCCTGTGTAGGCATCTGCAGTGAATTCGTATTGAACAATGCCGTCGTCTTCAATGCGGCAAATTCCTCCAGTATACGTTTTGGAGTGGATGGCGAATTTCCGCAAGGGCTTTTTCTCAAACTCAATCCACGAACCTTCAATCGGTCCTTCTTTTAAAAAAGCAGCTTTTACATTTTCTAAGACGAGATCAGCGGAGATTGTTTTTTTCTTATGGTAGAACAAGGTTGAGGCAATGCCGCCTACTAAACCAAGACCAACACCTAGCGCTAAGCCGCCTTTAAAGTATGTCAACTCATTTTCTTCGTTCATTTGTATGACCTCCCTTGGTCGGTTTCTGCTTACTATTACTTTTGTCAGTATCACTCTTATTTTACCATAGAGAAGGGGCCGCTGAGAAATAAAAAAAGTTTTTCAATCATTCTTTTAGGGCATTCTCATTGTCACGTTTAAAAAGAGAAAGCGATGTGCATTTTCTAGTATTTGCGTTATAATAAGAGTGAAATCATATGAAAGGAGTACCTATTTTTATCGACAGGATAAAGTGACTTTTTAGAGGAAAAGTGACGCTTGGTTGGCGTAATTTCCAACAAATCAAAAGCAATAGGACATACATCTATGGAAGAAAAAACATTTCAACGAATCAAGGAATTAACTGAATTACAAGGAACCAGCGGATTTGAAGACGACATTCGCGCGTACATGAAAGAACATATCACCCCGTTAGTGGACGATGTTCAATATGATGGTTTAGGTGGTATTTTTGGGATTAAACGTTCAAAAGTGGAAGCAGCGCCACGCGTAATGGTAGCAGCTCACATGGACGAAGTTGGCTTCATGTTAACTCAAATTAACGATAATGGTTTATTCCAAGTGGTTCCTTTAGGTGGCTGGAATCCCTATGTTGTTTCAGCACAACGTTTTACGTTAAAAACAAGTAAAGGGAACTATCCATGTATTTCTTCATCTATTCCGCCACACTTGTTGCGTGGTACGAGTGGTCAAAAACAATTAGAAGTCTCTGATGTGTTATTTGATGCAGGATTCTCTTCAAAAGAAGAAGCTGAAAGCTTTGGCGTTCGTCCAGGGGATTCCATTGTTCCACAAACAGAAACGATTAAAACAGCTAATGGCAAAAATATTATCAGTAAATCATGGGATAACCGCTATGGTTGTACGTTGGTATTAGATGCATTGGAAACGTTACAAAATGAAGAATTAGGCCACACATTAATTGCTGGAGCAAACGTACAAGAAGAAGTTGGTTTACGTGGTTCTAAACCATCTGTTCATAAATTTAATCCAGATATCTTCTTTGCGGTGGATTGTTCAGCGGCAGATGATATTCACACGAAAAAAGGGACGTATGGTCATTTAGGTGAAGGAACGTTATTACGGATTTTCGACCCAGGTTTGATCACATTGCCTCGCTTGCGTGAATATTTATTGGATACAGCAGCGACACACAATATTCCGTATCAATATTTTGTTTCTAAAGGCGGAACGGATGCTGGGGCAGCGCACACAACTAATAACGGTGTACCAAGTACAGTCATCGGCGTTTGTGGTCGTTACATCCATACGCATCAAACAATGTTTAGTATTGCGGATTATGAAGCAGCGCGGGAAATGTTGTTACAAGCATTACGTGGCTTGGATAAATCAACAGTTAATACAATTGTTTACGGAAAGTAGAGGATGTTTAAATGATTTATCCCAATTCATTAGAAGAACTAGCAACTTATGTTGAAAAAGGTAAAAATGTTTTCTTCTTTACTGCTGATTGGTGCGGAGACTGTCGTTTCATTAAACCAGTCATGCCTGAAATTGAAGAAGCATTTCCAGCTTTTCAATTTATCGAAGTCGACCGCGATCAGTTTATTGACGTGGCTGCCGAGTGGAATATTTTTGGTATTCCGAGTTTTGTCGTAATTGAAAACGGTCAAGAGTTAGGACGCTTAGTAAACAAAGACCGAAAAACAAAAGAAGAAATCAGTGCATTTTTAACTAGCTTAGGCTAATTTTCATGAACCAGAGGAACCATTAAATTAAGAGAGAATCAGCTGGACAAAAGGGCGTTCTGCGCAAGGGTCCTAAATTCATTTTTGACTCTAGTTTCTTAGTCAAAGAAGCCTTTTAGATCAGCCTCCATCGGGAAGGTGACGAAAATGGAAGAACAAATGTATAAAAATATTCTTGTCGGCGTAGACGGTAGTGATCAAGCCAATTTAGCTTATGAACGTGCAATTGAGGTTGCTCGTCGAAACGGAAGCCGAGTCATTGTTGCAAATATTTTAGAAAATCAAGTGTATACAATGATGGGGTATTCGACGTTAAATGATCAATTAATTGATCAAGAAACAGCTGCTGCGGAAGAATTAATGGCCGATTGTAAAAAGTATGCTGAAAGCGTTGATTTTCATAATGTTGAAACAGTTACCATGTTTGGTTCACCAAAAGAAGTCATGAGTCATGAATTACCTGAAAAATACAATGTTGATTTAATTATGGTGGGACAATCAGGATTAAACGCAGTCGAACGTGTGGTCATGGGAAGCGTCAGTAGCTACATTATTCGTCAAGCCCCTTGCGATGTCTTAATTGTTCACTCTGAAGAAAAATAAGCAAAAAGAGTTATTGATTGAATAGAGAGTTGACCTAACGTTTCTTTTGTTTTTTCAAAGGATCAGCGGCTTGTCACTCAAAATTGAGGACTTGGAGAATAAGTCGTAGTGACATATTTTCCAAGTCTTTTAGTTTTTCGACAAAAAAGTATGCACAATGGGTCAATTTTTGATAAGATAAGACAGGAAAACGACAGAGGAGGAACAAAAATGATTTTTGCATATAATAAAGAACACGTTGGCGATGTCTTACTTGTCATCGTTGCGGACGATCAAGGTGCGGAAAACCAAGTAAAACGTGTCGGCGATGTGGCACGTGTAAGTTTAGTTGAGGCGCCAGAAACAGTGGTAGCTTGGAATATTTTCAATGCTTCAGCGTTTCTAGGTGACATTAATGGCACCGGCCAAGTGACTTTAACAGACGAACAAATTGAAAAAGTCAATACAGCGATTAAAGATGCGGGATTTTCAGAAATACTTGAAAAAGACGACACCCCTAAAATTGTGGTCGGCTTTGTCAAATCATGTAAAAAACATCCAGATTCAGATCATTTATCTATCACACAAACAGAAGTAGACAACGGCGAAATCTTACAAATTGTTTGTGGCGCACCGAACATCAAAGCAGGACAAAAAGTAGTTGTGGCCAAACCAGGCGCAATGATGCCTGATGGTTTAATGATTTGGCCAGGGGTTTTACGTGGTGAAGAAAGTTTTGGAATGATTTGTTCAGCAAAAGAATTACGTTTACCAAATGCACCTGCTAAAAAAGGAATCTTAGAATTGCCTTTTGATGCAGAAGTTGGTTCTGCATTTGCGGTAGGAGAATAAAAGAAAAAAACGACCTGTTGTTCAGACAACAGGTCGTTTCTTTCTTTTATTGATTGCTGCGATTATTTTGTTGTGTTAAAGCTGATTTATCAATGGTTAAATCGATGGTTGCTTTCATTTCTTTAGAACCACGATAATAAGTCACTTCCATTTTATCGCCAACTTTTTTCTTGTAAAGCGCGCTTTGTAAATCTGTAGTAGAGCTTACGTCTTGGCCGTCAACTTTCGTGATAACATCGTATTTTTCCAATCCAGCCTTTTCAGCAGGGGTCGCTGCTTCAACACCACGAACCACTACGCCAGTTTTTACAGAAGCTGGAATTTTTAAAATTTGTTCTTGTTGTTGTGAAGAGATACCTGTTAAATCAGACATCGTAATCCCGAGAGCTGGCCGCGTCACTTTACCATCTTTTTCTAATTGGTTGATAATGTTGACTACGTCATTACTTGGAATGGCAAAGCCCATCCCTTCAACGCTCACTTGACTAGTTGATTGCACAATTTTTACTGAGTTAATGCCAATGACTTGTCCTTCAATATTGATTAGTGGACCACCGGAGTTTCCTGGATTGATGGCAGCATCGGTTTGAATGGCATTAATATTGATGGTTTCACCAGACTCGTTTTTATTGGTAATATTTCTATTCACAGAAGAGATGATTCCTTGTGTGACAGAGTTAGCATAATCAGAGCCTAGAGGGGAACCAATCGCAATAGCAGGCTCACCGACTGTGATTTTACTAGAATTCCCAAACTCAGCGACTTGATCAACTTTGTCGGAAGAAATTTTAATCACGGCTAAATCCGTGTAAGCATCGGTTCCGACTAATTCGCCTTTCACTTTGGTACCATCAGATAAAACAACTTCCAATCCTTGCGCTTTATCTACGACGTGGTTATTTGTCACGACATAAGCCGTTTTACCATCTTTCTTATAAATAACCCCACTACCTTCACTGGCTGCTTCTAAATCGTTACCATTGTTGCCGGAAGAGTCTTGAGTACCTTCATTCCCACCGAACAATCCCCCAAAAGGATCATCTGCCGAAGAATTGTTGCTAGCACTTTGCATATTAATGACAGAAACCACAGAATTTTGAACTTTTTTCACGGCTTTTGTGACATCGCTAGAAACATTGTAACTCACATTGCTGACTTTTGTGTCGCCGTGATTAGTGGACGTCGTCGTCGCTGCATTATTTCCGCCGTTGGGTGTGGGAATAATCCCAGAATAAGCGCCTCCTAGAATAAGAGCGCCACCAAGTAAGCCGCCAGCTAAACCAATCCCAAATTTTTGCAATAAACTTTTTTTATCTGAATTAGGTGTAACATCTTTTCGTTGCATAAAATAACCTCCCAATAAGTGCATCTGAATTTTCTATATTAAGTATATCTGTTTCCTACTCCTTTAGTCTATCGAATAGCTTTGAATTTTTTATGAACAACTTAGGGAAAAATTACAGAAAAAATACGAATGAAAAAGTTATACACAGAAAAATGTGAACAAATCGGGAATAACTCTGTGTACAGTTTTCAGAAAAGTTATCCACAGAATGTGGATAATGTGGACAAATCAGTGGCGAATATGTGTTTGTATTGAAAAAGCTGTTAAATAAAGTAATTTTTCAGTTTGTTCTGTGGATAACTCTGTGTATATGTGTATAAGTATGTGGAAACGTTGTGGAAAGTAGCCAAACTTCGTGCTAAAATAAGAAAGAAGAGAAAACGAGAAAGTAGTGGAATAGGTGAAAATTAAACTAGTAACAGTCGGAAAACTGAAAGAAAAATACCTGATTCAAGGCATTAATGAATATCTGAAACGTTTAAATAGCTATGCCAAGATGGAAATCATTGAAGTACCAGATGAAAAAGCCCCAGAAAAACTCAGTGACGCTGAAATGCTTCAAGTCAAAGAAAAAGAAGGCCAACGTATTTTGGGGAAAATTAATGACAACGAATACGTCTTTGTTTTAGCCATTAATGGCAAACAATTATCTAGTGAAGAATTTTCAAAAGAAATTGAACAATTAGGGATTAGTGGCAAAAGTAATCTAACCTTTGTCATTGGTGGCTCCTTAGGTCTCAGTGATTCAGTCCTTCGGCGAAGTAACCAACAAATTTCTTTTGGCCGCTTAACTTATCCACATCAGTTAATGCGTTTGGTATTAGTGGAACAAATTTATCGTGGTTTTCGGATTATGAAAGGGGAACCGTATCATAAATAGGAAGTAGGCTGGTTGCTCAGTAAGTTCTATGAATCAAGTCATTGCTTGAAAAATATATGAAGTAAAATATCTTTAGTCTGTTTGTCTGATAGAAAATAAAAAAATTCAATCAAACTGGTTTGAGAGAAACGTTACCGTTCAAACAATAAATAAAAATGAGAGGAATGGCAAAAAACAATGGTCATTCCTCTCGTTTTTTCAAAAAAATTGTCCAATTGTTGTGCCTCAGAAACAGGTTCAGCATCCATGATTATTATTTTAAAATGAGAAAAAATTAAGGGATTATCATAAAAATCAATATTTTTAACGAGAAAAGTTGAATAAGCTCTTCAATGAAGAAAACGCTATTGACAGTAATTAAAAATTACCTTAAAGTGAAAGCGTAAACATGTATAATATTTCATGTGACTAGGGAAAACTAGGCATGAAAAGTCTGTCTGAAGTAATTACTTTAGGTTGTCTTTTCATGCCTAATTTTTATATAGAATACTTAGTAGAGGAGGAAGTTGATTAAATTATCAGAAAAAAGTGTTTGGAAAAGTCGGATTGGTTGCTTAAAAATAGAAAGATATGGGGAGAAATATGATTAAAAAAATAATAGTCGTTGTTGCTTTCATGCTTACAGGCTTCTCGCTAACTGCGATGAGTGCATCTGCAGAAGAAATAACTGATTTATTTTTACAAAAAGAAGTGACATATTCTGGTGTAGAAGGAGGAAAAATTGGAGAGAATTGGAAATACCCTCAATTTGTTGGCGAAAAAGCTGTTGATGGCGATGAAACAACACGCTGGTCCGCTGATAAGCAAGATGAACAATGGTTAATTGTTGATTTGGGTGAAGTAAAAAACATTGGCGAACTCGTTTTACAGTTGCATGCAGAAAGTCCTGTGTATGAAATCTTAGTTTCAACAGATGGTGAAAGCTATCAATCTATCTTTAAAGAAGAGAATGGGCAAGGTGGCCAACCTACTAAAAAATATATTGATGGCAATAATGTACAAGCACGTTTTGTAAAATATCAGCAGATGAAAATGTGGCAACACACAAATAAGCAATTTTACAGTTCAAGTATTATTTCGTTTGAAGCATATGAAAAAAAACGATTGCCAGAAGCGATTAAACTTTTAACAGAGAACCTGACTATTAGTGAAAAAAGAAAGCAACAGCTAGCCTTTGAAGTGTCACCAGCTGGAGTAGATATCACAGAGGATCAGATTGAGTGGTCGAGTAGTGATCCTACCATTGTGACGGTTGACCAAACGGGTAATTTAACAGCAGTTAAGAGTGGTGAAGCGAAGGTAACAGTCAAAATTAAAGGAACAGAAATTAGTGATACAATTCCTGTGACTGTTGTAGCAGAAAATAAACAATATGCGGAAATGCGAGCAAAATGGAAAATGCGATTGTTAGGTACAACGCAGTATGATAACGATGCAGATGTGCAACAGTATCGTGCCCAGATTGCTACGGAGAGTTTAGCATTATGGCAAACGCTTAATCAAGCAGCAGATCGTGAGTATCTGTGGGAACGAAAACCATCGGATACAGTGTCTGCTGATTACACGACTCAATTTACCAATATTAAAAAATTAGCGTTAGGCTACTATGAACCATCAAGTGAGCTTTTTGAAAAACCAGAAGTTTATGATGCGATTGTTAAAGGCATTGAATTTATGATTGATACAAAAAAATACAATGGAACGTATTACACAGGTAACTGGTGGGATTGGCAAATTGGTTCCGCGCAGCCGCTAACAGATACATTGATTTTATTACATGATGACCTATTGAATACAGATGCAGAAAAATTAAATAAATTTACTGCTCCGCTGATGCTGTATGCAAAAGATCCAAACATACAATGGCCAATTTATCGTGCAACAGGAGCTAACTTAACAGATATTTCAATCACCGTTTTAGGTACTGGACTTTTGTTAGAAGATAATCAACGCCTAGTACAAGTACAAGAAGCTGTTCCGTCCGTTTTAAAAAGTGTTTCCTCTGGTGATGGCTTATATCCTGATGGTTCCTTGATTCAACATGGTTATTTTCCGTACAACGGCAGTTACGGGAATGAGTTGCTAAAAGGGTTTGGACGAATTCAGACTATTTTACAAGGTTCCGACTGGGAGATGAATGACCCTAACATTAGTAATTTATTTAATGTTGTTGATAAAGGTTACTTACAATTGATGGTAAATGGAAAAATGCCATCGATGGTTTCTGGTAGAAGTATTTCCAGAGCGCCAGAAACGAATCCTTTTACTACAGAGTTTGAATCGGGTAAAGAAACAATAGCTAATTTAACCTTAATTGCAAAATTTGCACCAGAAAATTTAAGAAATGACATTTATACATCTATCCAAACGTGGCTTCAACAAAGTGGGTCATACTATCATTTCTTTAAAAAACCAAGAGATTTTGAAGCGTTAATTGACTTGAAAAATGTGGTGAATAGTGCGTCACCTGCCCAAGCGACACCAATGCAATCTTTAAATGTATATGGTTCGATGGATCGAGTCCTACAGAAAAATAACGAATATGCGGTGGGTATCAGTATGTATTCACAACGTGTCGGAAACTATGAATTTGGGAATACGGAAAATAAAAAAGGCTGGCATACAGCAGACGGCATGCTTTATTTATACAATCAAGACTTTGCTCAGTTTGATGAAGGATACTGGGCAACGATCGATCCATATCGATTACCAGGAACGACAGTTGACACAAGAGAATTGGCAAATGGTGCTTATACAGGGAAACGCAGTCCCCAGTCATGGGTAGGTGGCTCAAATAATGGACAGGTTGCCTCTATAGGAATGTTTTTAGATAAAAATAATGAAGGAATGAACTTAGTTGCTAAAAAATCTTGGTTCTTATTAGATGGTCAAATCATTAATTTGGGAAGTGGCATTACTGGTACGACAGATGCTTCGATTGAAACAATCCTCGATAATCGGATGATTCATCCACAGGAAGTGAAGCTTAACCAAGGTTCAGACAAAGATAATTCTTGGATTAGTTTAAGCGCAGCGAATCCATTGAATAACATTGGCTATGTTTTTCCTAATTCAATGAATACGCTTGATGTTCAAATAGAAGAACGCTCTGGTCGCTACGGAGATATTAACGAATACTTTGTTAATGATAAAACCTATACAAATACATTTGCTAAAATTAGTAAAAATTATGGCAAGACTGTTGAAAATGGTACTTACGAATATTTAACAGTGGTTGGGAAAACGAATGAAGAAATCGCAGCTCTTTCTAAAAATAAAGGCTATACTGTTCTAGAAAATACAGCAAACTTACAAGCCATTGAAGCAGGTAATTATGTCATGATGAATACATGGAATAATGACCAAGAAATTGCAGGACTGTATGCGTATGATCCAATGTCGGTTATTTCAGAAAAAATTGATAACGGTGTTTATCGCTTAACTCTTGCGAATCCTTTACAAAATAATGCATCCGTTTCTATTGAATTTGATAAGGGCATTCTTGAAGTAGTCGCAGCGGACCCAGAAATTTCTGTTGACCAAAATATTATCACTTTAAATAGTGCGGGGTTAAATGGCAGCTCGCGTTCAATCACAGTTAAAACAACTCCTGAAGTAACGAAAGAAGCGTTAGAAAAATTAATTCAGGAACAAAAAGAACACCAAGAAAAAGACTACACCGCAAGCAGTTGGAAAGTCTACAGCGAAGCGTTGAAACAAGCACAAACTGTGGCAGATCAAACAACAGCAACGCAAGCAGAAGTAGACCAAGCAGAAGCAAAACTACGCTCGGCAGTGAAGCAATTGGCAAAAGTACCAACCAAAGAAGTAGATAAAACCAACTTGTTGAAAATCATCAAAGAGAACGAGAAACATCAAGAAAAAGACTACACCGCAAGTAGCTGGAAAGTCTACAGTGAAGCATTGCAGCAAGCGAAAACTGTGGCAGATCAAACAACAGCAACGCAAGCAGAAGTAGACCAAGCAGAAGCAAAACTACGTTCGGCGGTGGAGCAATTGGCAAAAGTGCCAACTAAAGAAGTAGATAAAACCAACTTGTTGAAAATCATCAAAGAAAACGAGAAAAACCAAGAAAAAGACTACACCGCAAGCAGTTGGAAAGTCTACAGTGAAGCGTTGAAACAAGCACAAACTGTGGCAAATCAAACAACAGCGACACAAGCAGAAGTAGACCAAGCAGAAGCAGAGCTACGCTCGGCAGTGAAGCAATTAACATTGAAAAATAGTGGGGAAAATAAAAAGGAACAAAAAAATGGGGGGAATAATGGACACTTAAATACTAGTGCGGGAGTTGATCAAACTGGTACGAAACAAGTTAAGCCATCAAGCCAAGGTGGTTTCAGAAAAGCTAGCCAATTTTTACCGAGCACAGGAGAAAAGAAATCGATCGCGCTTGTGATTATTGGCCTTCTAGTTATCGCCAGTGGGTGTCTTTTAGTTTTTCGTAAAAGTAAATCGAAGAAGTAAAAAATTACGGATTCACTAAAAACATAATAAAAAAGCAGACTTCCATACAAGAAGTCTGCTTTTTCATTAATTACTCCGCTTCCGCATTTTGCAAGTCAGCGACATCAGTCAGATAAGTGGTTTCATCCAACAAATCTTCCGAATGTGCGACATAAATCGCAGTGGCGCTATCACCAACCACGTTTAGGCTAGTAACGAGCATTTCGATTGGACGATTAATAGCTAAAATCAATGAATACGTCGCAATCGCAATCTCATTGTTATAGTTTAAACCAGTTAAAATAGTGAAAAGGATAATCCCGCCAGCGCCAGGTGCCGCCGGTGTACCAATGGATGACATTAAAGCTAAAATGGCAATCAAGGCAATATTAGCTGGTGTCACTTCATAACCAGCTACGCCCGCCACAAAAATAGCCGCAATTACTTGCATAATCGCTGTGCCGTTCATATTAATAGTCATTCCTAACGGCAAGACAAAGGCGGCAACATCGCTGTCGACACCTAACTCTTCAACCGTTGTTTTTGTATTTAACGGTAAAGTGGCTGCCGAAGAAGAAGTAGAAAATCCAAAGACCACAACTTTCATAATCTTTTTAATAAAAGGAACAGGATTTAATTTTGTCGCAAATAAGATAAATAATGGGTAACCGATCATCAAAAAGGCTAAGAGCGTCGCTGTCGTTGTTACGACGTAGACTAACGCTGGTTTTAAATAATCAATCCCGTAAGAAGCAAACGTCCGAACTAACAACATAAAGACGGCGATAGGAGCAAATTTAGTAATTACAAAGGTTAAAAATAACGTGACCATCGCATTGACTTCTTCAATTAATTTTTTGAAAACACGAATTTTATCCCCTAATGCATTAATACATAAACCAGTAATCACTGCCAACACAACAACAGCTAAAATCGCACCATTGTCGCTAAATGCAGAACCGATATTTTTCGTGACAGCATTGACTATCACCATTAATGGGTTGCCGCTTGTACTTACTTCGACAGGAGCTAGCGTTTCAGATAACGACACATTAAAAGCGCCAGTTAAATATACGCTATAGCCCACAATTCCTGCCGTTAATAGAGCAATCAGTGACATCGATAAAAAGCCAAAAATTGTTTTATAAGAAATTCGTCCTAATTTTTGCGTATCGGTAATATGACAAATGGCTAAAGTAATTGAAGTAAAGACCATCGGCACAATCACTAATTGTAGGCCGTTGATAAATAGTTGACCAATAATATAGAAAAGCCCAATCGCAGATTGTCCTTTTTCAGGATCTGAAATATCTTGGAAAAGAATCTGATTGATTGTCTGCCACACAGCGCCTTGATTGCTGCGAATAAGGTGCTCTCTTAAAAATAAAAAGCCGAGCCCAACGATTAAACCTCCCACCAATGAAATCACCATTTTTTTGGTAAATGAGATACCTTTCACTTCACGTTTTTTCTTTTCCACTTTGTTGCCTCCCAAATAAATTGATTAAGCACCGCGCAAAAAAAGCCTTGCACACAAAAAAAGGGCAAGACATCTCGTATCATTCACTATACAAAAATACAGAATTTTACAGAACTTTGCCTTGTTAGCCTCTCGGACTATCTTAAAGGTACTTTTCCACATACTAAGGGAAACTACGAGAATTGTCAATTCTTTTTTACTTAGGGGGGTGTTATTTTTGAAGAAAGAAAGTGATCTTTACCCTTTCCGCAGATACCGCAGCCAAAAAAGAACTACAACGGATTCTTTTGCAGTATAATAGAAAATAGAAACGAAAGAACAGGCACCAACACAAAGGAGGTATTTTTATGAAAGTCACTCAACTTTCTAGTGAAACCCTTGACCGAGCGCACGAACGTTTTGAAGAAACACTTGCGCAAATGACCGTTGCCGAAGCAAACACGATGCCCGCACCATTAATTAAGTCTGTTACTTGGCTAATGTGGCACACAGCCAGAGAATTAGACCTACAAATTTCCGCACTTAATCATAGTGAGCCGTTATGGCTTAGCCAACACTGGACAGAAAAATTTGCCTTGGATTTGCCAGATGAAACAGAAGACTGGCATCACACACCAGAAGAAGCGGCGAAAGTCGTGGTGGCAGAAAAGCAATTGCTTAGTGACTATTTGGCTGCCAGTGTGGCACTTACCAAAAGCTATTTAGACCAAGTCAAAGAAGAACAATTGTCAGACGTGATTGATAAAAATTGGACCCCGCCGGTGACTAGACAAGTGCGTTTAGTTTCAGCGATTGATGATGCAGTGATGCATTCTGGGCAAGCCGTTTATACACGAAGATTAGTCATTGGAAAATGATAAATAAGAAAAAACAAAAAATGCTTCTGCCTAAGCAGGAGTATTTTTTATTGAGAGAAAAAATACATAAAAATAATGAACGAAGGACTGTCCACTTTTTCCCTAGTTGAAACGTTGTATAAGTGAAAGGAGAAATCAGATGAAAAAGGAGGCAAATTTTGACGAAGTACTATTTTCTTTGGGGCAAGAAGTCATCCAAGTCTTGATTCGCCGAGGAGCAAGTCTTGAAGATGCACAAGATGCAGTGTCGCAAACGTATACAACGATTTTTTCAATATTACCTGAAATTACATCAGAAAATCTACGCCCGTGGTTTTTCCGAGTAACATTTAATTACTACATTACGATGTATCGAAAAAAGAAACGAGAACGCACTTTTGTGGCAAACAGCCATCCTGTGCAATCAATAGAAAAAATGGAAGGGCAAGAGTTATTATTATTGATTGATTCCTTAAAAGATGAGGAACAAGAACTATTGCTTTTGAAATATTATTATCAATTATCGTATGCCGAGATTGCGTTGATTTTAGAATTATCTGTTGAAAATGTTCGCAAAAAATTGTATCGCACACGTCAAAAATTAAAAAAAGAACTGGAGGAATAGAAGTGGATTTAAAAAAAAGTATTCGTAAAGCGAAAAGAAAACAATTTATCGTGATTGGTGCCATAACCGTTGTTAGTTTTGCCGTATTGTTTGTCGGTTTTTTTGTGGGAATGGATAAACTTTCGACGAAAAACTATCATACCCTACTAGAAGTAATTAATGATCAAGAAATGATTGCTTCACCAAACACTCAATTAGATTCCCAAGTGATTGCTAATAGTTCGCCTTTTGGGGGCGAAGTTGTAACTAATCGTTCAAAAAATATTGATGGTTACACGGTGGAGTGGAGTAATTTACGTAGCAGATATAGCTTTTTCAGAAATTCGATTGACTGGAATGAAGTCTATCCTGGTAGCTATTATTCTTCTAAGAATTTTTATGAATACAACCGACAAACCAAGCAGAAAGTAGCATCTTTTTATAACCCAGCGATTACCAATTACTATGGTGGTATCAAAAACGAATTAAGTGAATTAGATAAAATGGAAAACCAAGTAGCGGAAGTGGCGATTTCTTTTGATAAACCTTATCCATATGAAGAAGTCCGCAAAATGTTACCGAGCAATGTCAACTTAGTTTGGCTCTATGTTTACTCCGAAACGGTTAATGAAAAAGAGGGTCCTTCTGGTACTCTGCCTTATGGTTTTCAATTAAGCATGGACGATCAAAACGAAATATTTGATCCTGAAAACGACAAGCAACACTTTTTTGAAACCTTAGAAAAATCCCCGTTGTTTGCTGATAATCAAGAAGGCCAAAAGTTTATCCAACAAAATAAAAATAAAAAAGTCGAAAAATTACCTATTTGGGGAGTCATGCTCACCGGACAAACCAAAAATTTCAAAGCCTTACAAAATGAACCTTTTGTTCGTGGGGCTTCAATTGGCGTGACCGCACCTATCGTTCCTTATATTCAGCCAGAGAAATAAACATTCTTCCAAACTCTAAGCCTTCCGACTGATTTTGCTTCAACGATATTGTCAGTAAAAATAGAAAACGTTATAATAGAATGGATCACAGGAAGTGCTTCTACAATGCGTGGGAGCACTTTTTTTACTTATCTATGAGGAGGGCAAGTGAATGTTTTTTAATTTTATTGGGTTAACGTTATTTTTTGGTATCGGGATCTTAGTTGCGAATGGCGCCAAAATTGTAGCGAATAAAGGGAAAAAGAGTAAGGGGACCATTCTATTAATGGTGATGGAATTGCTCTTGTTAGGTATCTTTTTATTTGTGACTTTGCCAAGTAAAAATCTTTCAACCGTGTTATGGATTAATCTGATTGGCGCAGTGATTGCTAGTGGGGTGTTATTAAGTACACGCTTAGCTAGTAAAGTCGAAGTTCCTGGTATCCAAAAGGGCCGCAAAGAAGTAGGGAAGAATACCAACAAAACGGCTAACAAAGACTGGTCTGGCAAAATTTTGGGTGTTGCCGTTTTGGCAATGATTTTGTTGACTATTGTCAGTAGTATTACCAGAATCTCTTCTATTGATGAAATTTATCAAACGATTCCTTTAAAAACGGAAGAAAAAGCTGAAGTTTTAACTTCGGCGAAAGAAACACCCATTGCGATTGCACCACAAACGGCGAAACGAAAAATGTTACAGAAATTTTCTGTCATTCCCAATTCCAATATGTTTACTTTGGATGGTATAACGGCACAAGTTGTCAATGGCGAGTATGTTTATGTAGCAACAGTCGAATTTAATGGCTTCTTTAAATGGCTAAAACTGGGGGAAGTACCTGGCTATTTCATCATTAGTGCGACAGATATCAACGCACAGCCAGAATTTGTAGAAAAACCAATTGTTTATACTCCTTCAGCTTACTTTGGCAAAGATGCCGCACGAAAAATTTATTCCGCTTATCCAGGTTATGCAGCAACTGGCACAATCAATTTAGAGCTGGACGACCAAGGGAATCCTTACTATATTCAAACGCTTTACAAAGAGTATGGGGTTTCTGGTCGCATGCACTATAATGAATTTAAAACGGCGGTATTAAATGCTACAACAGGAGAAGTTAACGTTTATGACAGTCAAAAAGCCCCAAGTTTCGTTGATGCGCCGATTACTAGCTCAGCGGCGAATAGCTTAAATGAATTCTTTGGTCGTTACAGTCAAGGCTGGTGGAACCAGACAATGTTTGGTGCCAAAAAAGATGTCAAAATTCCAACTGAAAATGGTATTTATGCATCAGGACAAATTACGCCGATGATGAACAAGGAAGGGAACCAGTTGCTTTATTTTACGGACTTTACAAGTAGTGAAAAAGACCAAGATTCCGCTTTAGGTTATTCCTTAATCAATGCCCGAACAGGCCAAGTTACGTATTATCGTGATACTAAAGTCGGCATTATGGATAGTGATGGCGCCATTTCTATCGCTTCAAAAATTTATCCAGAAAAGAAATGGAAAGCTAGTATGCCAGTCCTTTATAATATTGATGGCGTGCCAACGTGGATTGTTTCGTTAATGGACAGTAAAGGGATTTTCAAAAAATATGTCTATATAAACGCCGTAGATAATGATATTGTGATTGATGCAGACACGGCACAAGGTGCATTAGACGCTTATCGAATTGAGTTAGTAACAAAAGGAAGCAACAATGAAAATACAGACAAAGCCAACTTGAAAACGATGCAAGGTAAAGTAGCTCGTGTCTCAGTAGTAGCTGGGGAAGCGCAAACGGTAGTTTCATTTTTACTAGAAGATGAAAAAACCATTTTTAGCGTAACGACTAATAACAGTCCGCTGGCGCTATTCTTAAAAGAGGGCGACCAAGTGACATTTAAAGCCGTAGTGACTGAAAATGCTAAAGCAGCGAATGTTGAAGAATTGAAAATTGCAGGATTAAACTAAGAGGTCGGGACAGAAGTGTTTAACTCCGAGAAATAAGAAGGAATTTCCGAAAATTGTTCTTTAATTTTTGGAGAATTTCGGCTTATTTCCGAAGGAGTTGCTTTTGTTCCCGCCGTTTATCAATTTTTAAGCCTGGAACAAAAATCCAAAGTGATTTTTGTCCCAGGCTCTCTTGGAAAAGAAGAAAAATCCACTTATTTCTGCTATGATAATAGAGAAAAAGAATACGAAGGAGCTTCGCCCATGCGCAACATAAAATTAACCATTGAATATGATGGTAAAAGATACTCAGGTTGGCAACGACTAGGTAATTCAGAGAAAACGATTCAAGGGAAAATTGAAAGTATTTTAACACAAATGACGGGTGAACCGATTGAAATTATTGGCTCAGGCAGAACGGATGCCGGCACACATGCACGTGGTCAAGTAGCGAATTTTAAAACGACTAGTTCACTAACAACAACCGAAATGTTATCCTTTTTAAATCGATATTTACCTGGCGATATTGTTGTTAAAGAAGTTACAGAAATGCCTGAACGTTTTCATGCACGGTATAACGCCACAGGCAAACAATACAGCTACTATGTTTGGAATAGCCCAATTCCTAATGCCTTTGAACGGTATCATAGTTTTCACTTTCCCAAAGCGTTGGATCAAGAAAAAATGGAACAAGCTTGCCAAAAATTAATAGGGACCCATGATTTTATTGGCTTTTCAGCATTGAAAAAAACCAAAAAATCGACTACTCGAACGATTGAAAAGATTACGATTGAAAGAAACGGCGAAATGTTACAGTTCACTTTTGTGGGCAATGGTTTCTTGCATAAAATGGTCCGCATCCTCGTTGGGACACTTTTAGAAATTGGTGCAGGCACCAAAGAATTAGCGATAATTGATGAATTGTTCGCAACAAAAGTCCGAGAAGGCGCAGGTGAAACGGCTCCTGCACAAGGGTTGTTTTTAGATGAAGTGTATTATAAATAACAAAAAAATAAATTTTCTTTAACCACACCAATTAAAAAGTTGAACTTCATCTAAAAAGTGCTAACGTTAAGAAGAGATTAACAATAGAAAGAGGTCATTTTTTTGCTATCTTTACTTATTTCTGTCAAAAAATTATTTTCATCTTTTTTAGGTATCTTAAAAAAAGAAGACACTCGTGCCTTGTTCTTTTTACTGGCAACCACGTTGTTGAGTGGGACTATTTTTTATTCAACAGTGGAAAAATTGTCGCCATTAGATTCGTTATATTTAAGTTTCATGACGTTAACCACGATTGGTTATGGAGATGTGCATCCAGTTACTGACTTGGGAAAAATTTTCACCATGATTTATGCTACAGTAGGCTTGGGGATTATGGCTATGTTTATTTCGGTCGTAGCAAAATCCTACTTGTATTCTAAACAAAGTCATCACCATCATCACCATAAAAACAAAGAACATTCAGCGGAAAAGTCTTCAGAAAAATAGACGAAATTGATGAGTTGACCAAGTGTTTCTCGAAAAATGAAAGTTTTTTGAGAAACACTCTTTTTTTATCTTAATAATTATGGTAGTATGTCCCAAACTGTATTTTATTTTAAAGGAGCGTGAAGTGAATGGTCAAAGCGATTCGGAAATTATCGTTAATTCAAAAAATCATGATAGGGATTGTGATTGGAACCACCTTGGGTTTCTTGGTGCCGGAATGGACCTTCATCAACGTTCTTGGTGAATTGTTTGTGGGCGCCTTAAAAGCAATTGCGCCGATTTTAGTTTTTGTCTTAATTATTGCGTCGCTAGCCCAACAAAAGGCTGGGGCGAAAACATATGTTGGATCAATTTTAGTTGTGTATCTGTTAGCGACATTTTTGGCAGCTGTTGTTGCCGTGACGGCAAGCTATCTGTTTCCCGTTAAGATTGTCTTGGAGGCGGCGCAGGAAGCGCAAGCAGCCCCAACGCAACTTAGTGATGTTTTAAGTAATGTGTTAACAAGCGTTGTCCAAAATCCGATTCAAGCGATGATTGAAGGCAATTATTTATCTGTTTTATTTTGGTCCTCATTAATCGGTATTGGGTTACGTCAAAGTTCGGTCGCTACCAAGGATGTGATTGCCAATCTTTCAACAGGGATTACCACGGTCGTTCAAATGATTATCGGCATTGCGCCAATTGGAATTCTAGGTTTGGTGTTTCATTCGGTGGCAACCACAGGCATTGCAGGGTTAGCCAAGTATGGTCAGTTATTATTATTGTTAATTGGTACGATGGCCGTGGTTGCTTTAGTCGTTTATCCAGCGATTGTTTTTTGGAATATTCGGCAAAATCCGTATCCGTTAGTCTTTTTTGTATTAAAGGAAAGTGCGATTCCCGCATTCTTTACACGCAGTTCTGCGGCCAATATTCCCATTAATATGGAATTGGCGAAAGCAATGGATTTAAATGAAGAATCTTATGCGGTCTCTATTCCGCTAGGCGCAACGATTAATATGGGCGGCGCAGCCATTACGATTACCATTATGACATTGGCGGCAGTCCACACATTAGGCATGTCCGTGCCAATCTATTTAGCATTATTGTTGAGTATCATCGCCGCTGTTTCTGCTTGTGGGGCTTCAGGAATTGCTGGTGGTTCCTTGTTGTTAATTCCGCTTGCATGTAGTTTGTTTGGCATTTCCAATGACATTGCCATGCAAGTCGTCGGCGTTGGCTTTATCGTCGGCGTAGTCCAAGATTCCATTGAAACAGCGTTGAACTCTTCTAGTGACTTGTTGTTTACCACCTCAGTTGAGTTAGCAGACCGACGTAAAAATGGTGAAATCATTGATGTCAAAGCGTTAATTGGCAAAAGTCAATTGGTGGTCGAACAAGAAAATATTTAAAAGAAAGGAACAACCCGCTAAAATGTGGGTTGTTCTTTTCTTTAATAATCTCGGCCCCATTTTTTTCAGGGGCCACTGAAATTATCGACCATTTTGTGAAGAAAATCCTCTCTATAATAAAGGTATCAAGTAAATAGGAGGTACACGAAATGAAATGGTATCAACTTTCCTCAACAAAAGTAATCGAGCAGACTAAGACGAAGCAAACGGGTCTTTCTAGCGAAGAACGTCAGCAACGTTTACAAACGAATGGTCCAAATAAAATTGAAGAAAAACAACAACTGAAAACGTGGCAAAAGCTAGCCAAACATTTTACAGATTTACTAATGGTGGTCTTACTCGCTGCCGCAATTCTAAAATTTGCCACAGGCGAAGTGGTCGAAGGAAGTATCATTTTTCTAGTGGTACTTGTCAATGGCTTTGTCGGTTATTGGCAAGAGCGTAAAGCAGAAGAATCATTAGACGGCCTGAAACAGATGATGGGCCAAGAGGCAGTCGTTCTAATTGATGGACAAAAAACAACCGTTTCTTCTGAAACATTGGTTCTGGGAGATGTAGTCACGTTACAAGCTGGCGATGTAGTCCCAGCAGATTTGCGCTTATTTGATGTTCATAATCTGATGATTGAAGAATCAATTTTGACAGGCGAATCAGAAGCCGTGGAGAAAATTACCGGTTCCTTGAATGAAGAATTGCCAACAGGCGATCAAAAGAATTTGGCTTTTTCAGGAACACTTGTCCAAGCAGGTTCGGCCTTAGGTGTTGTAGTAGAAACAGGAGATGCCACTGAAGTTGGAAAAATTAATCACGCGTTGCAGTCAGTAGATCAAAAAACAACGCCGCTCGTACGGAAAATGCACCAATTAAACAAGCAAATTTTCCAAGGGATTATGGTCTTGATCGTGTTTCTGATTTTCTTTACCACTTTTCGTCATGGCATGGAATGGAGCCTCTTATTTTCTGCGATGATTGCATTAATTGTAGCAATGATTCCAGAAGGCTTACCTGCTGTGTTAACGATGATTTTATCGATGGGTGTTCATGAGATGGCTAGAGAAAATGCGATTATTAAAGGCATGCCTTCCGTTGAAACATTAGGCTCAATGACAGTTATCTGTTCAGACAAGACAGGAACGCTAACTAAAAATGAAATGACGGTAATGGATGTAGTGACTGAAGAAATGACCATTGTCAAAGAGATTATGGCCAACTGTCAAGAATTGAAATTACAAGACCAACAAAAAATCGCCGACTTACAAGGGAATCCTACCGAGTTAGCTTTACTACAATATGTTGATCAGGATCAACTGTCTTTACGCCCTGTAGAAAAGAAAATTCCGTTTAGTTCAAGTTACAAATACATGGCCACTCGCCATCCGCAAGCAGAAGGTTCAATTATTTATGTCAAAGGTGCGCCAGAAGTATTGTTACAACTTTCTACGTTATCTGATAATCAAAAAGGTGCTTGGCAAGCACAAGCTGCGCAATTAGCGCAAAAAGGACAACGGGTATTAGGTTTCGCTTATAAGACAGTTACGTCACAACAGGAACTGACACATGAAACATTGTCAGGATTGACGTTTGCTGGACTGGCAGGCATCATCGATCCGCCAAAAGAAAGTGCTATTCAAGCCGTCAAAGAATCTCAAGAAGCAGGTATTTCCGTCAAAATGATTACCGGAGACCATAAAGATACAGCGCAAGCCATTGGCGAGCAAGTTGGTTTAAAGCATACGAAAAAAGTCCTTGAAGGATTAGAAATTGATGCTATGTCAGATGAAGAATTAGCCCAGAACGTTCAAAAAGTCGATGTATTTGCACGAACGACACCAGAACATAAATTACGAATTGTCACGGCGTTACAAAACAATGGCGAAATTGTCGGAATGACCGGCGATGGCGTGAACGATGCGCCAGCACTAAAGAAAGCCGATGTCGGAATTGCCATGGGAATTAAAGGAAGTGAAGTAACCAAACAAGCCGCAGATATGGTTTTGGCAGATGATAATTTCCATACGATTGCTAAAGCCGTGAAAGAAGGACGCCGCATTTTTGATAACTTGAAAAAGACGATTACCTTCTTCTTGCCAACCTCTTTAGCACAAGGTTTAATTGTTGTCTGGGCGCTTTTAATGAATCATCCTCTACCGTTGACACCTGTCCAGATATTATGGGTAAACATGGTAACTACGATTACTTTGTCTTATGCATTAGGTTTTGAAAAAGCGAGTGCTGATACCATGAAACGACCACCAAGAGATGTCAACGAAGGCATTTTAACAAAGTACAGTATTTTTAGAATCGTCTATGTGTCGGTACTCATTATGGTGCCAGGTTACCTCATGGCGTTACAATTTGAGGGCCAAGCCTTACAGCAAACGTTCCTCTTACAAAGTATCGTCTTAGCGCAAGCAGCGTATATGATCAACTGTCGTAAGTTGGTTGATCCGTCGTTAAGCACAGGCTTTTTCCAAAATAAAGTGTTGTTTGCTTCATTAGGAATCCTCTTTTTACTACAAGCGCTAGTAGTTTACTGGCCAGTAGCGCAGCAATTAATTGGCACAACTTCTTTAAATGGCCTTCAATTAGCAATGATTTTCGTCCATGTTGTGAGTCTGTTTTTCCTTGTTGAAGGGGAAAAATATATAACCAAACGATTCATGACGAAAGAAAGCCAAAAAACTAGCGAATGTCCTCGCTAGTTCCTTTAAAAATAAGAATGAAGAGTGAGCTCTGCTAGTCGGCGGAGTTCATTTTTTGTTGGAATTAAAGAGAGATAAAAGACAGGAAGATCAAGATGATCCAAGGGAAAATTGGAAATGATTATGTCGGCTTCATTTAACGTCAACTGGCTTAGTTCCACATATTCAATAGCTTGTAATTTCACACGAGTACCTAAATAAGCAGCTAATTCTTGTTGCAAAAAAGCTTTCCAAGCAGGTTCCCCTTGAAAGAGGAAATAGGCAGTCATCGTTTGCGCCTGAATGGAATAACTGGCTTGTTTTTCTAACAAAGAAGCCAAACTAAGAAAATAAGTCGGTTCTTCAATCGTGGTGTAGCGAGATAAAATCTCCAAAAGTTCTTGGTTGCTCTTTGATAACGCAAGGTCCTCTGCGGCTTGTTCGGTCATTAATTCTTGATATTCCAATTGAAATTGCTCAGAAAGTGTTGGGGACTCGGTATATTTAATGAATAACAATAACAGATTATCCAATAAATTTGTTTGGATTAAATCAGGCCGGGCTTCTTCAGTGGACAAATTAGTGACAAACTGTTGTAACGACTTTCGCAGCTGACTGTAATGAGTGTGGAGCGCAGAAGCCAACGTTTCGCCATAGACATTATCATAATTCCAACTTTCTAAGAAACAAAAGAAGGCGAAAAAACTTTCTTCCCCTTGCAAATAGATGCCTTCAGAAGCATAAAGTTTTGCCAAGGACGGTTGATAAAGTTGAAACAAGACATCTTTTGAATCAAAAGAAAATTGACTCACTCGGCAATTGGCTTTATTGCGAATCGTGTTAATAAAAAACCAACAAGCGCCAAAAATTTCTTCCGTTTCTACCGTCAACTCACTACTGTAAACTTGTTTCAAAAATTGAAAATAATGCTCCTCATGAATAGAATAATCGTCAAAAAAATAATTATTATGAGTAAAAGGCACCAACAAGCGATGATAAAAAATCCGAATATTGCTTTCTGCCCCGATTAGCTGAATGGTCGTCGTGGTTAGTTGAATCGTTAAATGAAAATCACGTAAGGCCTGATTCATTTTTTTGATATGTCGCTTCAAAGTTTCATAAGAAACACCACTAGTGCTCAAAAAAGAAGTTGTCACTAACTCTTTCGTAAATAGTAGCTCTTTTAATAGTTGAATACTAATGGATTGAGGTAAAAATAATGACCAAAGCTCATTGGTTTGCGCATTCCCCTGATTGCGTAACCGAATACCACTGCTATCGGTTTCAATGGACCAGTCGGCGGGTAATTGACTGCGAATATACTGTAAATCCGAAAAAACGGTTCGCTCTGTCGTTTGGATTTGCGCGGCTAAACGCTTGGCTGTCAGCTGAGGAACATTTAACAACTGTTCCAACAAACGAATTTGCCGAAGCAAATCTTTTTCCGTTATCACACGTTTTAACATGGAGTACATGGCAAAACCTCCTTTTGCTTAAGAATACGGATAAAAAGGGGATTGGTCAATTAAAAAAAGAAGCGAATCGTCATTCGCTTCTTTTTATTCACTATACAAAAATATCAAATGTATGCAAAACGGCTGACAATAAAATGGTTACAACAGCCATTCCTGATACAAAGCCGACAGCACCAGGAACAAACGGAGGTAATCGTTTAGCAATATAGCTACCGACAGGGGCCGCACTGATTCCTGCTAAAACGGCGATGGTCAGGGAAAGCCAAAAGCCACCACCCATCATTAAAATCACACCAGGAACAATACTGACCAGTGGCATAAACGTTGGATACCAACCTTCTTCAGCGAAATGTTTTCGATAAAGAAAAACACCAACAGCCGAAGCAATCATTTGTCCCATTAAAATGTCAGGAACCAAGCCAGAACCATTTGTAATATGATTAATATTGACAAACCAATCTGTCAAAACGCCTAGAATTACCAAACCTCCAACTAACTCATTTCCATAAAACCAAGCTTCGGAGAAGTCAGCAAAAGTGCGTCGTATTGACCATTGAAAGGTTTGCGTATTTTCAATTTTAGGTTGTTTTTGCCGCTTCTGAGCGATTGGTGCAACAGAAGGAACCATCCAAGGGAGTTGATGACAGATGGCTGAAACAATCCAGCCAACAAAAGCCATTGTGGTAACGTTGGAAACTGTCCCAGGTACATTTAAAAGGGGCATCAATTGCGCATTCAACCAATTGGCAAACGGAAAAGTGAAAAGTGCACTCAACAGAGAAATCGTTCCTAATTTTTTCCAGCCAGGTCCGTAAACAAGCGTTAAAGCTGGCGGCGTGCCGACCACCACAATAAACGTTGGTAACCACAACACTTCTTTTGTAAAAAAGCGTGTAAAATCAAAAACATAAATAGTTAAAAAGAGGGAAAGTAGCTGAGAAGCAAGTACCCGAGGCCAAGCACCAGAGCCACCAGCAATTGCAAATCCCTGCCATTTTGAATTTTTCCGATAAAGTTGCCAAGCAATCAGACCGCCGATTAGTAAGAAAAGCGTTGTAAAAAGTCCACCGTAAAATTCCCCTTCCGTGAAGTTCATAACAAAATAGATAAATTTGTAAAATCCCTGCTGATTTACTTTGATAACTACGTCATTGTAAGGAAAAAAGTTAGACACATGTCGAAAGCCATTCATGATCCAATACAGGAACATTCCCAAAAAAAATTTTACAACAAGAGCTAAAACGGCTTCGTAATTGATCGATTTATTTTTCATATGATCGCTCCAAAAAAATGACATTTTACTAAGTTTTTGAAATTAGTTTATTTTAGCTACTAAAGCTTTTAGTGCCTCGTTAAAGACATTTGCTGGCGGATTAGTCAATCCAGCGCCAATCATACCAATCCCCGGTTCCTTATGAGCAATAGCAGTATTAATGATAGGCAGCATCCCTGTTTCTAAGACTTTTAAGACATCGATGCCTGAAGGAATCCCCATAAAATCTAAAACAGGAATCGTGACATTGGGATTTTCTTTCGTAGTAATTTCCAGCATTTCTTTTGAATAATTCAATGCTTCTGCCACTGTTCCGCCAACTAATGGGACAATTGCTGGTGCAGCTGCCAGAGCAAATCCGCCAACCCCATACGTTTCTGTAATAGCACTATCGCCCATATCCAAACCAGCATCTTCTTGTGTGTAACCAGCAAACATCGGACCAATCACCCGTTGGGCAGGCCCCGTAAACCAGTGATTTCCGCCAATCCCACTGACACGAATTCCAAATTCGACCCCATTGCGACACATGGTGGTGACAATTGTACTATTCTCTACATTATGCCCAGCATCTAACGCACATTTAGCGGCGCCCATCCAAGTTGGACCAGAAAAATAGTCAGAACTGCCAAGAAATTCAAATACTTCTTTTAATTGTTCACGAGAAAAATCAGTTTGAACCATGTAAGGCGTTAATGCTTGGACTAACAACGTACTTCCAGCTACATTGCGATTATGACACTCATCGCCCATATGCAAGGCTTGCGAAAGCATTAAGCGTAAATCAATGCCTTCTGGACAAAAAGTCATGGCATCATGAAGTAATGGACCTAAAACATCGCGCATCCAAATCAGGCGATCCACGACGGATTGATCATTTGCGCCAAATCGTAAAACTTTCGCCAATTGTTCACTTAAATTAGTAAAAGCTGTATTGCCATACGTTTCATTTTTGATAATATGAACGTACATATTCGGAGAAGTCACGCCAGCCATAGAACCAACGGCATCATGTTCATGACAAGGAGAAAACGTAATCGCGCCAGAACGAGCAACCCGATCGGCATCAGCTAGATCTTTTGCTAATCCTTCAAAAACAAGCGCTCCTTGAACGGCACCTTTCATCGGTCCGCACATATTTTCATAAGTAATGGGTGGCCCAGCATGTAAAATGGTCGTTTCAGTCATATCGGGCATGACATTAATTGCTTTATCAAATCCTACTAAAATAGGTTTTGATTGAATAATGCGGGTAACTGCTTCTTCGTTGGCTTGTTGGATTTTTTCATAAAGTGTTGGATTTTTTAATTGATCCAATAATTTTAATAGCTCTGGGTCACCATTGGCTGGCGGTGCCCAATTTACTTGATGTGAAGGAATCCCTTGTTTTTTCATATCTTCATGAATAAAGTCAATGCCTACATTGATCGTATCTAAAGGTTGTTTAAAAAGATCATTTCTGCTCATGTTCGTTCGCTCCTTTTACAAAAGTTTTGGTGGCTTCGCAAAGTTGATGACTGCTGTCGACAACGAGAACCTCTAAATCTTCTAAAATTTTCCGCTGTTCATGAATATCTTGTGGATCTTCTTCGGTCCCTAAAACATAGCCAATAGTGGCTAACTCACGACCATCTGCTTTCGCTATTGCTTTGGCTTCCTTTAACGCCTCCGCTAACACGCCAACAGGATTTTCGTGAGAACCATAACCTAATTCAAAATCTAACGCTAAAACTGCCACTTCAGGATCTTTGGCTTCTTGAAGAATGCGAGTAATCCGAGAAGTCGGATCGATCATTGGATGTGGGCGGCCTTCTGTGAAACGATCATCACCGAAATCAATCAATGTATGTGCTTGGCTGTGGTCAGGATTTGCTAATTGCCGTTCAGGAATTTTATGAATATTACTATAAACATCATCAGAGACTTCTGTTAAAGCATATAAAAGTTCATCACAAAGAGTGCCACCACAGAACAACCCACGAACAAATTTTTGAGAAGAGGCTTGTTGCTGTTGGATGGCTGTTAACGTTGCGCCTGTCGGATTTTGATAGAGGCTGGTTTCCGCTTCCTGTGTTTGACTAAATTGAATCACCTTTTGAACTGCATCCAGAGAAGAAGTAGCAAAAGTGACGTTGTCTATTTTTCGTTCCGTTTGTTCACTGCCGATAAAATAAATAACAACTGGTTTAGTTGAAACAGCTAATTTTTTTAAAATTTTCTCTGTTACTTCTGGAGCAGGCGGTTTAGAAATAAGTAAAATTGCCTTAGTTTGTTCGTCAGCCATTAAAGCATCCAGCCCGTCAAGCATCATCAGCCCACCAATTTCAGCAGACAAATCACGGCCGCCAGTACCAATTAATTGTGAAATCCCATAACCATATTTATGGATTTGAACACTAACTTCTTGGCTGCCTGTACCAGAAGCGCCGACAATTCCAATATCTCCTGAACGTACCTTGTTAGCAAAACATAACCCAACGCCATTAATAATCGCTGTTCCACAATCAGGGCCCATCACAAACAGTTCTTTTTCGTGTGCTTTTTGTTTTAACGCTAATTCCTCGTCAACCGTCACGTTATCACTAAAGAGCATGACGTGTTTTTGCTGATTTAAAGCTTTATGCGCTTCTCGTGCAGCAAATTTTCCATTGACAGAAATTACAACTAAGTTGGCATCAGGCTCTTCATGAAGGGCTGAATCTAACGTCTTATAGGTTACTTCAGAAGAAGCGGTTTTCTTTTTCTTCGTAAATAACTCGTCGACTTGCTGTAAAATTTCTTCTGAGTCCGCTTGGTCATCAAGATCTAAAACAATTAATAAATCGCCCGTTGTAACATGATCCAAGGCGGGTGTATATAAACCAACATTCCGAATCACTTCAAGATTCATGTCGGTTCCCATCCCAATCATTGCGGTTTTAACTCCAGCCAGTTCATTGGCTCGTGTTGAAATGGTCATTAAAGTAACTGAATCAAAATAGGCGTTCTCTTTAATTACTGTTTGAATTGTCATGATTATTCTCCTCACAAAATAGTTTTAAACCAAAAATAATGCCGCAAAGTATGTCGCTTCCTGAAGTTGAGCCCACCTCCTCTAAAGCTGAAACCGCTTGAGCCATTTCGTTTGTATTTCCGCTTTCAATCGATAAAAAAACACGCTGAACTAGTTGAGAAAACCGCTCGTTCACTGCTTCATGGATTTCCGCATAACTGACCGCATTCGTTCGTTCCTTGGCTAGCACAGCCAGCTGTTGGAAATTCGAGGGAAGTTGCTGTAATGCAGAAAAACTAGCAAGTAATCCTGTGATAAAATCATCGCCAGTGGGAGTTAAACCAATCCCCAATCCCAAAATCTTCGTTAAACAATCAAGAGCTATTTTAAAAGATTTTTGCGCCCAAGCCTGTTGAAAATGAATCATTTCTTTTTGAATCTGGGTCCGACTATAAGAATCAAAAAGAAAGGTTGACGGCGAAGCAGGAAAAAGCGCTTGCCAAGGATTGAAACGAGTTTGCTGAATATACGTTAAAAAAATAGCTATCTTTGTTTTACTGGGTGTTAAATAAAGTGGCGTTGGTTGCCAAATTTGGGCATCGGCTAGGGTTAATTGTCGTCGGCCTAACCGGATAAACAGGGGCTCAATTTGGACAGGTAAATCAGCGAAATGGCTAAGTTTTTTTCATCGAGTATAATCGTGTTAGGTGCTATATGTTCGGGATGCGTTGAAATGGTCAAGAGAATTTCTTGGGTGTCTACATGACCATAATTAATAGCGTGCGTAAAACATTGCAAACTAGTCAATGTTTGATGAGGGAGTTTCGATAAAATCGTTTGGTCATAAGCTAAAATTTTTGTCATTCCAACGACCTCCTTTTTAATAGCGCTTTCACGACTTCATAATAAAAGAATCCAGCACGCTAAACAATTGCTAAAAATGACATTGATTTACAAGTTTGAATGGACAATTTGTACATTGGGAGGATAAATGATGTTAAAAGTGAGTGATTTATTAACGTTAGAAGAATTACCTGGCATTACCTTAGTGGCAGGACATAAAAATCAGGACCAACCGATTTTAAAAGTCAATATTTTAGAAAATCCTGATATTTTAGATTGGCTAACAGCAGGTGAGCTGCTGTTAACGACAGGGTACATATTTAAAGATGATCGGAAATTACAGAAAAATTTTTTGAAAGAACTAGCCAAACACCATTGTGCTGCCTTGGGATTTAAAACCCAACGTTATTTTGAAGAAGTTCCACCAGACCTAATCAAATTAGCAGATGAAATGAACGTTCCTATTTTAGCAATTCCTTACAATTATACCTTTTCGCAAATTGCTGACGTGTTGAAAAGTCATGTCACGTTAGAACAATTTGACATGAATGCGCAAGAAACCGCATTGCATAATAAAATTTATCAAATCTTAGAAACGGGAAGTAGCAGTTTTCATTTGCTGCAGGATCTAGCAGAAACCATTCAAAATCCTGTCTTGTTATTGAATGACCACTTTGAAGGAGTTAATTTTTTTGACTTGCCTAAAAATCCAATTCGTATTTCTAGCATTTTAGAAGATAGACAAGAAACCTCAGAGTTCCAAAAACAATTGCTGGAACAAAGTCATCCATTATTACGCTTTTATCAAGAACCGATTCATTTACAGTTGAAACTCCAGAACCAAGTGGTGCCAATTGAAATTTATCCAATTAAAAAGAAAAATGTTATTTTATATTATTTGCTCGTCTGGAACACCTTGGCCCCATTACGACCAGTCGACGTGGCTCATTTTAAAATCACAGCTCATTACTTACTTTTACAATTGCAATTGGAATACTCACGGAAATTTGAAGAATACCAACAACGAAACGAATTATTTTTTAAGCTGATTGCGCATGAAAAGAGGGACCAAGCTGTTTTCCAACAATTTCAACAATATTATCGCTTGGCAATAGATAAGCCCTATGCGATTTTGCTAATTTCATTAACTTTAAATGAACGCCAAAGGCAAGAAAGAATGTCTATTTTAGGTAACCAGTTAAACCAAGTTATTTTAGGGGACAAACAAAAAATTGTTTGTATTGAAATTGACAGTTCCTTTGTCTTATTAGTTGAAAATCCACCTGAAAAAGAAGGCGATTATCTGAAAATGATGCAACGCCTAGCACAAAGTAGTATAAATCAGTTAATGAAAGTACAAGAAGATGTGGAACTTTTCCTAACAATAGGACCTAAGATTCAAGGTCTGACCCAGATTCATGAATCGTATCAACAAGCGATTGACGTTTTAGCCTTTCAACGCCAATTCGTTGCAGAAAAACCTGAAATGAGGATTGCTTCCTACGCGAATTTTCATCTTAGACAGACATTGCAACGTTATTTTTTAGCAGAAGGACAAGCAACCCTCAGAAAAAAATATCTTCAACCATTGCTGAAAAGTGATCAACAGCAACATACAGACTTTGTCCATACACTGAATGTCTATTTTCAATCAAAACGAAACTTGTCTCAAACAGCCAAAAAGCTCTTTATTCATCGTAATACTTTGTTACAACGATTGGAGAAAATTGAACAGCTAGTGCTGTTGGATTTTGATAAGGAAGTGGACTTGTTGGCGTTGGAAGTGGCGTTGTTTGTGGGAACTTAAGAAGCAATATAAGTGGCGGTTTTTAATTTAATGGAATATATATATAGCTAAAAGAAACGATTATACAAGAAGAATAATTTAATCAATAAAAAATGGAATCTTTTCATAACCTTAATTTTTCAAAAAAACTAATCCTTCCCAAAATCTTCAAACACAAACCACTAACTATCTGCTACTATAAAAGAAACAACTATCATTTGGAGGAAGTATGCGTAACAGAAAAATGTGGACAATTATCGTCAGTGGGTTATTTTTAAGTAGTATCATCGCGGGAATTTCAGGAGCATTTTTAATCATTGAAGGAGAGCTAACGACTCTGCTCTGGGAGGTGTTGCCAGCGCAAATGAAATGGCCAATTCTCTATTATTTTGTCTTGTGTGTGCTAGGAGCGTTGGTATTGAGTTATCTGAAGAAACGCTTCGGGCAAGTACCACAAACGGCGCATGAGGCTCTGACAGAATTGAAGGCGAAACAATCGGTCGATTATTCAGGTGTGTTTAGAAATTTATTGGCCGCCTTGGTAATTTTAATTTTCGGGGCTGGTGTCGGTCCTGAAGCTGCATTGTTGGGAGCAATTATTTCGTTGTCAGTCTGGCAATCTGATAAGTTACGGTACCTTTATTTTCATTATGACGAGCAAGAACAGCAAGTATTTTGGACAAAAATTCAGCGCTTGCTACATCCGCAACAGTTTGTTCAGCGCTACGATACGAGGCTCGCTCCTGCGGATAAAAAGAAACTGAAACAAGTGATGAACGGGTTATTTATTGTGAACGGGTTGGTGGTGTTTACCTTTTTAATGAAATTGGTGGGACACCCATCGTTTATTACGAAGTTAGGAACTGGAAAAATTGAAATGGCTTCGTTATGGCTGATTTTACCAGCTTTATTAACTGCTTTTGTGATTGGTAACGCCTATCAATGGTTGCAAGCTGCTCTGGCTAAACTATGCCAACCTTTTGAAGAAAAGCAAAGCATACTGGTAAGCTTTGGTGCAGCCTGTATTTTTCTCTTTGTTATTTTAATGCCAAGATTACTATTTTCAGGACAATCTTTTATGCATTTAGTTCCTAGTTTTGGTAGTCAACAAGCTTGGTATATCTTGGTGATCGCTGCGATAATGAAACTAGTATTTCTACAAGTTTGTTTACAGACAGGTTGGATAGGTGGCGATATTTTTCCCGTCGTTTTTTCAGCTATTTTAATCGGGTTTGCGGTCGCGCAATTTTTTCCAACAATTGACTCACTTTTTGTTGTCGCAATTTTTGCTACGAGTTTAACAACCCAGATCTTAGGGACGATTCTTGTACCGGGTATTTTTGTGGGGCTCTTTTTCCCAATCACGCTTTGGCCAATTGTAGTCCTTGTGTTATTTTTACAATGGCTATTGAAAAATAAAATTATTAAGAATAACTAGAAGATACTAAAAAGAGGGAATAAAATGAACCTAACCCATCAAGACTTCAATCTATTCAACCGAGAAATCTTCACATTTAAACAACTCAAAGAGCAACAAAAATCAGCAGAAATCGATGCCTTAAAGCAAACCTACAAGCAACATTGGGAAAAGTGGAAAGCCTTAAACCTCGCAATCGCTCAAGGTTTACCAGCTGAACTCGGCATCACTAAGCCGAAAATCGAAAGCTGGACCAACGGCTGGAATTTACGCAGTCATTTCTGGGCTGCGTATCGCAGTGAGCAACGCCAAGCGGAAAATGCTTGTCTGGCGTTGTTATTAAATAAAAAGCAATTTCAAGTATATTTGATGTTTCAACATTACAAAAGTGAGGAGCGGACAGGCTCAGTCGTCGCTTACAATCAATTGCTTAATCGTTTAGAAGCTTGGAGTCAAACCATCGACTGCGAAGGCTATTATATTTGGCCGCAGGAAGAGCATGAACTAGTGGACCATTTGCCTTTAAAAGATTATTTAGCAGATGAAAAACAACGGAAAATTTTAGAAGAGCGGATAGGCAATCGCTCATTTCAGATCGGTAAGTTGTGGTTTGCGACGGAAAAGCTTGAAACGATTGAAGAAAAAAGTTGTCAGGCGCTTCAAGAATTAGCGCCGTTGTATAACGCATTATCTGAAAAATGAACGAAACAACGTCTCTGACCAAGTACCTAGTCAGAGACGTTGTTTGTGTTTTTATTGATTTAAATCTGTTAGTAGTAGCTCGTTAGAAACAGCAAAAGTAGTAACTTCTGTTAAAGCTGGATCCAAAGTGTATTTTGTAAATGAGGTAGTACTTTCTGGTTGGACATACATGGTTAGATTAGTCACATCATATCCTGACCAATAATGTGTGAAATCAGACAGAGAATTACTTTGACCTAAATGGCCAATCCCCCGAGGAATCATCACTGTTTGGAAGGCGCGATAGAGTTGCATAATCCCTTCAGAGCTATCAAATTCTTGGAGATTGTCAGAATAGTATAACGTACGAATGAAGCGTGACGGCGAAGTGAAGTCTCCTGGGATTCCTAGTAGTCCGTAAGAAGTCCCACCTTCAATTGGGTCAAGTGTTGCGCCTGATTTTAAAGTGTAAGGTTCTTTAATAGCGTAGTTGCGCATTCCGATATAGTTTCGTGCATTGGTTAAATGATAATTGTATTCTGGGCTGTTTGTGACTACGCCAATCGAATCATAAATGACGAACGCTCCGTTATCTGTTGGTTGCAAAACGATACTATTATTATTTTTATCATTAATGGTCCAGTGTAAGGTGAAATGAACTTCCCCCAATGAATCAAGTTGGAATTTTTGATCTAACAGGCCGATTTTTTCAAAAGCTACTTTTACTTCGTCAACGCTTTCAAAATTACTCAAAATATAAGCAAGTACTTCTTCTGCAATATGAGGTGTTAAACCACGATCTGCTAAACTTTCAGCAGGTGCTGTTGAAGATTCCATTAAATATTGAATATCACCAGATAAGCCGGCTTCGTTGATACCATCTGTGATAGCAAGGCTGACGGTTTTACCATCGTTCGCTGGTTGATCTGTGCCTGACATTGCTAGTCCCATAAAGGCATATTTTGCCGTCCAAGGATTTAGTTGGCTATTTAGAACTGTACCTTTTGGAAATTGAGCAATTAGAGTAGGGATTTTTGGTGCAATTGGATCTTCGTTGCCAAAAAAGTCAAACGTAAAATCCATCGTACGTCCATAAAAAATATCATTTGTTTTGGAAATAATCTTGATGCCTGTACACATAATAGTTTCCCCCAATTAATGTAAGTTTGTGAAGCCTGTTTACTAGTTAAGCATATCATACTCTAGGAAACAGCGGTGGCTAAATTCCTAAAATATTAGACAATTTTGTCTAAATGAGGTGAAAAAAATTTTTTAGCGATTTCCTTCACAAAACACCTTATTATCTTTCCGAAAATATGATATCTTTAGAATGGAAATTTCATGAAAAGAGGATGCGAATGTTTAAAAAGTACACACAAATGATAAGGGATGAATTTAAAGGGTATAATCAAAAAAAATTGAAAAAAGATTTCTTGGCAGGTTTGACTGTCGCAGCCGTCGCGTTGCCGTTAGCGTTAGCGTTTGGGGTCTCTAGCGGCGCCACTGCAGCAGCTGGCATGATCACGGCAATTATCGCTGGAATTGTGATTGGAAGCCTTTCAGGTGGGTTTTATCAAATTTCAGGACCAACAGGTGCGATGGCAGCTATTTTAATGTCAATTGCGGCAGTGCATGGCATGCAAGGGATTTTGTTGGCCACCTTTTTGGCGGGAATTTTCTTGCTTTTGGCAGGGATTTTGCGCTTAGGGAGCTTGACTTCTTTTATTCCGTCACCGGTCATTACCGGGTTTACTTCAGGAATTGCTATTATTATTGCGTTGGGGCAGCTTGATAATTTCTTTGGGGTTCGTTCAGAAGGCCACAATTTAATTGAGAAAATCAGCAGTTATCGTTCATTGGGCTTTGATTTAAGTATACCAACGACGGTTATGTCGATTTTAGTGGTGCTTGGATTAGTATTCTTTCCGAAAAAGTGGAATGCGATGATACCAGCTTCATTGGTGATGATTATTTTAGCTACTTTAGCAACAGTGGTTTTTCAACTGCCAGTGGCCACTGTAGGGAAAATTCCGACAAGTATTTTTAGTGATACACGTTTGGAACTTGGTTCGCTTCAATTAAGTGCGTTTCAGGATATTTTGGTGCCTTCGATTAGCATTGCTATGTTAGGTATGATTGAAAGTTTGCTTTGTGGCGCTTCGGCTGGTCGCATGACAGGGAAGCCATTAGACAGTAATCAGGAACTAGTGGCACAAGGAATTGGCAACTTAATTTTGCCATTTTTCGGTGGCGTGCCTGCGACGGCAGCGATTGCCCGCACGAGCGTAGTGATTAAATCTGGTGCGCAAACACGTTTAGCGGGTATTTTTCATGCAGTCTTTTTATTGTTATCGATGTTGCTTTTATCGCCAGTCATGTCTAAAATTCCCATGCCTGCGTTAGCTGGTGTTTTAGTGGTGACAGCGTGGCGAATGAATGAATGGTCGGTGATTAAAGAATTCTTCCAGAAACGTTTCCACACAGCCTTATGTTTATTCTTTTTAACGATGGTAGCGACCGTTATTTTTGACTTGAGTTTAGCGATTGTTTTAGGGGTCTTAGCGGGTTGCCTGTTTTTCATTGCGAAAAGTGCCGTGATTACGATTAATGTCGAGGAAGTTGATTGGTCAAGAATGGGGCTAGTACCGACCGAGTGTACAGAAAATTGGGTGGTGGTTTATTTGAGTGGCCCGTTATTTTTCATGTCTTCTGAACGATTGAAACAAACGTTACTGCAATTGGAAACAAAAAGTGGTGTAGTATTTTCAATGCGAGGAGTTCCTAGCATTGATAGTACGGCGCTAGATATTTTAGAAGAATTTTGTCTCGCAGCAGAAGGTCGTGGACAACAAGTTCAATTTGCCGCTCTGCAACCAGAAGTTGAAAAAATGATTCGAACCATTCAAGGAAATCAAGAGAAAGAATACCATTTCTCAGTCGCAGAATTTTTACAAACGGTGCATGTTGCAGAACAATAATTCATTTTCAAATGAAATGTTCTATTTTCTATCGCGGGCTTAATGGGTGAAGAAATAAGAAAAATAAGTGGGGACTAAAACGAGTTTCTAGATGAGTTCCTAAAAAATAATGAAGAGAAAACTTCTAAGTATGAAGTTTTCTCTTTATTATTTTTTTTAGGTTATTTATTGAATTACTTCTAGCATAACGTCTTTTTGATCATCCGTAACATTGCCTGCGTAGTTAGGAGTGATTAAAGATATCGAACCATTTTTATTGTTGAATAAGTATAAAGTACCCGATCTATTTTGTTCATCGTTTGAAGAAATATTAGTTCCTAAAATTAACTCTGTATTTACTTTAACGGTGCGAATACTGTTATCGGCCGCTGAAAATATTCTAATCTCTTTTGTAGGAATTGTATTTATAGATAGCTCATATTTATTAATGGCTTCTTTCACTTGATCATTTCCAGCCCCAAACAATTTAGTTCGGAAGGTAGCAGTTGGTGTTGAATTTAAGTTCTCTAACGTAATTGAAGTTGGCACATTCATTCCTTTAAAATTAAATACTAGTGGATTGTTTAAGCTACTAAGATCGACAGCATAAGGTGTTGCTTCTAAAGAATTTGCTTCTTCGACATTTGTGGATACTTCATTTTTAGACTTTGCCGAAGCTTGAGTGGTACTGGCACTTTCTGAAGTTTCTTTTAGTTTATTATTAGAGCTTGTTTCTGTGCTAGAACTGTAATGATTAGCACTGCTTTTCATTGATGTTGTATGATTGGTAGAATTTTCTTGTTTTTTAGGTTCATTCGCTTTTTGAGAACTACAACCTGTTAAAAAAATAACTAAAATAACACAAAATAATTTTTTCATACTATTCCTCCTATAGACGCTATAACTAATTTTATCTTACTTGTTAATATAACAAAAGAAATAATTATTTTATTTTCACGAATGCTCAAATTGTTTAAATCTGTAGTTTTTATACTTATTTTTGTTGCATTTGCAACAAAAATAAGTTAAAGTAATGACAATCATAAAATATTAGCGAAAGGAAGTGTCCTAGTGACAGATATTTTAAGAGAAATTGGCATGATTGCGCGGGCCTTAGATTCAATCAGTAATATTGAATTTAAGGAATTATCTTTAACACGAGGACAATATCTTTATTTGGTCAGGGTCTGTGAAAATCCTGGAATTATCCAAGAAAAGATCGCCGAACTGATTAAAGTTGATCGAACCACAGCGGCGCGGGCGATTAAGCGTTTGGAAGAACAAGGCTTTATTTATCGTCAAGAAGATGCAATCAACAAAAAAATTAAGCGGATTTATGCCACAGAAAAAGGGAAAAACGTTTATCCAATCATTGTGCGCGAAAATCAACACTCGAATCAAGTTGCTTTGCAAGGCTTGTCAGAAGTGGAAATTTCACAATTGGCAGATTACTTAGTCCGGATGCGTAAAAATGTCAGCGAAGATTGGGAATTTGTCAAAAAAGGGAACACTCGAAATTATTAAGGAAAGGACGACTGATTGATGGGAGAAATAAAAAAATTAACAATAGAAGATGCACCAGCGTTACAAGAAATCAGCATTGAAACTTATACAGATACTTTCGGACCATATAATACCCCAGAAAATATGCAAGCCTATTTAGTAGAAGCCTACAATTTAGAAAAATTACAAAAGGAATTGGCTAATCCCCACTCTGACTTTTATTTTATCTTTGTCGATAATCAATTAGCTGGCTACATGAAATTAAATCGTGAGAAGGCACAAACGGAACCGATGGGGCCAGAAAAGCTCGAGGTTGAGCGATTGTATATTTTGCCTGCGTTTAAAGGAAAGAAGCTGGGAACACAATTGTTAGAACTGGCGGAAGAAAAAGCTCGTGAATTTGGTAAAAACGCACTGTGGCTAGGTGTCTGGGAACACAATGATGCGGCGCGGTCATTTTATAAAACGATTGGCTACCGCTATTACAGTCAACATTCATTTTTTATGGGAGACGATGAACAGACGGATTTTATTTTGTTAAAGGAATTATAGCAAGAAAATTTAGAAACAAAGATTTCTGATTTTATCAGAAATCTTTGTTTATTTTTTTGATTAAAATTAAGCAATTTTTTATTTTCAAAATGTTATTTTTAAAAACGTAAAAATTGAAAAAGAAGATTTTGAATCTGTGAAAAGTTGTCGATCTTGTGAGAAAACTCTTTTGTCAGTGTCTTTTTTCAGGATGGGTCTCTTCCTGAAAATCCACTTCAGTTTATCTGTTTTGTGTGTTTTTGATTAAAAAACGTTGTGTTGGATTTCATTTAACTGTATAATTTATTTATGTCATTTTTAATAATAAGCGTATTTTAGCATTTGAAAAGAGAAGTTGTACATAATATGTGAATAAAAAGATTTGTTTCTTACTTTCTAGAGTGAGAGGACGATATAAAAAAGGTTGCTATTTTTTCGTTCAAAGTGAACAAAGAATCGTTTGTTATTTAGTTGGGGTAACTAATGATTGTTGTTATAAAAAGCGCTTACAATTCGTGTGATGAGAGTAGTACGCATGTTTGTGCAAAAGTGACAAAAAAGAGAAGGCAGGGTGTTTTAATAGAAAAAAATTTTTAATAAAAAGGAGAGTTTGTCGTGGAGAAAAATGTGTCTCAAGTAACAGCTCAAGAAGAAACAGCGCTGAAAGCACGTGGCTACAATGAGGATTTGTTGCCAAGTAGCCCGAAACAACGGACGATGGGCGCGCGCAATTTTTTTACATTATGGATGGGTTCGATTCATAATATCCCGAATTATGCAGCAGTGGGCGGCTTTATTTTCTTAGGTTTATCGCCGCTGCAAGTTATGCTGGCAGTTGTGTTAAGCTCATTCATTGTAGCAACTTTCATGAATTTGAATGGCGTGGCTGGCTCTAAATATGGGATTCCTTTTGCGATGCACTTACAGTCTACTTACGGCAGTCTCGGAGCAAAACTGCCAGGGTTCTTAAGAGGTTGTGTGGCCGCGATTGCTTGGTTTGGTCTGCAAACATTTACAGGATCGCTGGCTTTATTAATTATTCTCGGGAAATTTTGGCCGAACTTTTTACAAATTGGTGGATCATTCCAGTTTTTTGGTCTTAGGCTACCTGAATTAATGGCGTTTACTCTTTTTTGGCTCTTAAATGTGGCAATAGGTTTCGGTGGTAGCAAAATTTTGAACCGTTTTACCGCCATTTTAAGTCCGTTGATTTATGTCGTTATTATTGGATTAACGATTTGGGCCATTCGAGCTGGGGGCGGTTTAACACCAATTTTGTCCTATCAAGTTTCTGGTGCGATTCGTTCAGTCAATCCACTGGTGGCGTATCTGATTATTTTTAACTCGGTTGTGGCCGTTTGGTCAGCGCCTGGTGCGAGTGTGGCGGATTTTACTAAGAATGCGCGCTCGACACGTGCTCAGGTTGTGGGGCAAACAGCAGGTTTAGTTGTTGGTTATGGGATTTTCGCTTTTTCCAGTGTGGTTATTCTGTTAGGTGGTTCGCTGTATTTTGGGATTCAAGAATGGAATATTTTAAACATTATTGATCGTTTAGATAATGTGGCAGTGGTGGTCTTAGCCATGTCGGTTTTCTTATTAACGACTATTTCAACGAATGCAACGGGGAACATCATTCCGGCAGGTTATCAATTGGCGGCGCTATTTCCTAAAAAAATGACATATAAAAAAGGCGTCATGATTGCCAGTGTTATTAGCTTTCTTATTATGCCTTGGAAACTGATGGAAAACGCCGATAGTATTTTTATTTTTCTGAACGCAATTGGGGCTGTTTTAGGACCAGTCGCTGGTGTGATGATTGCGAATTATTATTTTGTTCAAAAGCAACAAATTGATTTAAATGCTTTATACGTAGATAAACACAAAAAAGAGGAAGCCAATCCTTTTTACGGATTAAACAAGCCGGCATATGTTGCTACTATTCTAGCGTTGGTTCTTTCCTTAAGTGGTCAATTTATTCCGCAGGTTAAAATCATTGCTGATATTTCGTGGTTTGTGGGCTTTGCCACAGGTTTTGTGCTGTACTTAGTGTTAAAAAAATGGACTTGGGATTCAAAAAAAGTGAAAGAAACAGCTTATCAGGAGGGAAAATAAATGCAAGCAGAGTTAGTGATTAAAAACGGGTTAGTTATTTTAGAAACTGGAGAAGTCATTACGGATGTCGCCGTTCAAGGAGGAAAAATCGTAGCGATTGGGCAAGACTTGTCAGGAGAACGTGTGATTGATGCGACGGGTTTAGTCGTTAGTCCTGGGATGGTGGATGCTCATGTTCATATTACCGATCCTGGTGGTGGTTACCGCGATGAATGGGAAGGGTATGTCACAGGAACGGCCGCTTGTGCCAAAGGGGGCGTGACGACCTTTATGGAAATGCCTTTAAATCAGATTCCAGCAACTGTGGATAAGACCTCTCTTGAGATCAAATACAAGGCAGGAGAAAATAAACTAAAAGTAGATGTAGGGTCATTTGGCGGCGTGGTCCCGACCAACTTGGCTGGCGGGATTCAGGAACTTGATGAAGGAGGCGTTTCCGGCTATAAATGCTTTTTAGGAACGTGCGGCGATCGTTCAATTGAAGGAGATTTTCAAAATGTCGACGATTATTCGCTATATGAAGGAATGAAACAAGTCGCCAAAACTGGCAAAGTGCTAGCAATCCATGCAGAAAATGCGCCAATTACGGATAAATTAGGCGCGTTAGCTTATCAAAATGGCGAAACGACTTTAGCAGCATATGTAGCTACACGTCCTGTGTTTACCGAAGTTGAAGCGATTCAAAAATCTATTTTATTTGCCAAAGAAACAGGTTGTCGGATTCATATTTGTCATGTGGCTTGTCAAGAAGGCGTGGAAGAAGTTTTAAAAGCCCAAGCAGAAGGGGTAGATGTGACTTGTGAAACATGTACGCATTATTTATATTTTACCACGGATGAACTTGATGCCATTGGTCCAGTTGTCAAATGTTCACCGCCGATTCGTGACGCGGACCAACAAGCCGCATTATGGAACCACGTGCAAACAGGCGGCATCGCGTTTGTAACCTCTGACCATTCTCCTTGTACGCCAGACTTAAAAGATACAACCAATGCTTTTGAAGCTTGGGGCGGCATTTCTGGTGTTCAAAATAACGTCGATGTGTTATTCGATGAAGCCGTCCAAAAACGTGGTTTATCCTTGAAACAATTCGCGGATATGATTGCAGCAAACCCAGCTGACCGTTATCACTTAGCACAAAAGGGCCGCATCAGCATTGGTAAGGATGCCGATTTTGTACTAATTAAACCTAATGCGCCGTATATCTTAAAAGCAGAAGATTTAGAATATCGAAATAAAATTAGTCCTTACATTGGTCGTGAAATTGGGGCCCAAGTGATTCAAACAATTTTAAGAGGCGAAACAATTTACGCACAAGAAACTGGGGTAACCGAGGCGTTTAACGGCGTATTTATCAAAAATTAAACACTTATTTTAGAAATGTAAAGGGACAGAAGCGTGATTGAATTAGCACCTCTGTCCACGAGTTAGAGAATGTTCATTGGCTATTTTGCACAAAAAAAGGCTTAATTTTGTTTGATAAGTACAATGAAGATAGCTAGGGAAACGTTTACAATCAGAGTGTAATCAGTCAGGAGGTTTTGTGATGGACTTGGAAAAAGTTTTAAAACAAAGAATCGAAGAGTTGTCAGCAATTGGGAGTAATCCTGCAGGAGGGATGACACGCTTACTTTATACAGATTCGTGGTTGGCAGCACAAAAGTATGTGCAAAGCCAAACTGAGGCGTTTGGACTGGAAACGCAATTTGACGAAGTTGGGAATCTGTTTTGTCGAGTGGCAGGAACGGAATTTCCTCAGGAAACGATTTTAACTGGGTCACATATCGACACCGTAGTTAATGGTGGGACCTTAGATGGTCAATATGGTGTTATTGCTTCCATGACAGCTGTTCAATATTTATTAGACAAATATGGGAAACCACGGCGTTCTTTAGAAGTGCTTTCCATGGCTGAAGAAGAAGGGAGTCGTTTTCCAACGGTTTTCTGGGGAAGCAAAAATGTCGTTGGTGAAGCCAAACGTGAAGAAGTAGTCGATATCTCTGACAACGAAGGCAAAAAGTTTGTTGATGAGATGCATCGCCAAGGCTTTGATTTTCGGCAAGAGCAAACTAGACGTGAGGACATTGAAGCATTTGTCGAAATTCATATTGAACAAGGCAATATTTTAGAGAACGAAAAGCTCCAAGTCGGTGTTGTTCATAGTATTGTAGGGCAACGTCGCTACACGGTTAACTTAAAAGGGCAAGCCAATCATGCAGGTACTACGCCAATGAGTTACCGTCATGATGCGGTATATGGCTTTGCTAAAATTTGTGCAGAAGCCATTGATCGTGCGAACGAAATTGGGGATCCGTTAGTTTTAACATTCGGTAAAGTCATTCCGAAACCCAATACAGTCAATGTGGTGCCTGGAGAAGTGGAATTTACAATTGACTGCCGTCATACCGACGCTGCTTTTTTACGACATTTTACAGGTGAATTAGAAGAACGGATGAAGACAATTGCTCAAGAATTAGGCTTGACGATTGCAATTGACCGCTGGATGGATGAAGCCCCTGTACCGATGAATCAAGCAATTGTAGAAGTTATTGAACAAAAAGCCAAAGAAGGCAAGTATCAGTATCGTATGATGCATAGTGGCGCTGGGCATGATTCGCAAATTATTGCGCCCCATTACCCGACAGCGATGATATTTGTGCCAAGTATTGGTGGGATTAGTCATAATCCAGCAGAAGCAACGGCATTTCCAGATTTGGTTGAAGGTGTCAAGCTTTTAGCAGATACCTTATATGAATTAGCGTATAAATAAGATAGAAAAGGAAGAATTGTGATGGGTTATAAAAATAATCGAGTTGGTTACCAAAAAGAATTGTTAACATCAAGAGCTGTGATAAAAAAAGACAATTACGCCATTATTCCCCATGATGGTTTGGTGCAAAATGCAGTACCTGGTTTTGAAAATGTCGATATTTCCATTTTGGGATCGCCTAAATTAGGTGCGACATTTGTGGATTACATTGCTACGTTTCATAAAAATGGTCAACAAACAACTGGTTTTGGTGGCGACGGGATCCAAACGTTGGTTTATGTCATTGACGGTCGTTTGCGCGTTTCAGATGGTCAAGAAACTCATGAACTTGAAGCCGGGGGCTACGCCTACTTTACGCCTGAAATGAAAATGTATTTAGCGAACGCACAGGAAGCGGACACAGAAGTTTTCTTATATAAAAAACGCTATCAGCCGTTGGCAGGCCATCAACCTTATAAAGTGGTTGGGTCAATTCATGACCAACAACCCGAAGAATATGAAGGAATGACAGACGTTTTACTTTGGAGTTTATTGCCGAAAGAGTTTGACTTTGATATGAATATGCATATCTTATCTTTTGAACCAGGTGCTAGTCATGCCTACATTGAAACGCATGTCCAAGAGCATGGCGCGTATTTAATTAGTGGCCAAGGGATGTACAATTTGGACAACGAATGGTATCCAGTGGAAAAAGGGGACTATATTTTCATGAGTGCCTATGTGCCACAAGCAGCCTATGCGGTTGGTCGTGAAGAACCGCTAATGTACGTTTATTCCAAAGATGCCAATCGTGAACCAGAATTATAAAGAAAAGCCGAATGTAAAGTAATGACCTCGGAACAATAGGATTTGAACACGCAGTGGTGAACGGTAGAGTCCTTTTTCTTGGTAGACGTTACTTTTATTCGGCTATTTTCCTGTTAATTATTTTTCTGAAAGTTCCAGCGCTACCCGTAAGAGTAAACTCGTCTCAGGCTCTTGAATAGAGGTGCCTAATAACTTTTCACATTGATTCATGCGATATTTAATGGTGTTTCTGTGAAGGTAAAGAGCGTTAGCCGTTTTAGTAATTTCGCAATTGAAATCTAAAAAAACTTTCAAGGTTTTTCGTAATTCTTGTAACGTCGGTTCCGTCGGATAGGCCAACTCTTTCAATTGTTGCTGGCAAAAGTATTCAACATCTTCAGTGCCAATCTTTTCGAAAAGTCCAGCTAGGCCTTTGGGATGGAACAATTGCACAGTCGCTGGTTTTTGAGCGTGTAAAGAAGCCTCTAATGTCGAGGAAGCTTCAATATAAGAATTAGGCAAATCTTCTAGGTTTTCATAAGCATTGCCTAAAGCAAAGCGAATGGTAATAGGCAAAGTCTGTTGCAAACGTTCAGCGAGGTTTTGCAAAATCATCAAATGGTCATTTTTCTTTGATTGAAAAATCAAGATACTTTTATTTTGATTTTTTAATTTAAACAAGGCGACATCTGGCAGGATTTCCGGCAATTGTTCTTTGAGCCATTGGAAAATTAGTTGCCCTTCTGCTTGCTGATAACGAATATGGGTTTCATTTTCTGGTTTAGTCACGCCGTAGACAATCGCTAATTGATAATAATCACTGTTGATTAAACGATAATTTTTCCAAAGTTCCAACCAATTTTGATGTTTACTCAGCGCTTCTTGATGTGTATCAAGCAAGCGGTCCAAAAAGTCTGTTTTGAGATGTTCAAAAGATTCAGCAATTTTCTGGTTTTTAAATAACATAAAAGTCAAAACTAAAATGGCCTGATCAATGGCAAATTCAGAAATAGGGTAAGGAATCTGTTCAGGAGATAAGACCAATAAATAATAGGGAAAATAATCGTTCACACGAATTGGAAAGCCAGCTACTTGAATGTTTTCTTGTCGCTCATCCTGTAAACGAAAGATTTTCTTTTCTTGTGCCAATTGTTGAAAGTGGTCTTTTGATAATTGTTCGATGAAAAACTCCGCCGATTTTTGATTGCCATAAAAATAATTCGAGTGGGCAATCACCTGTTGCCAAGGACTTAATAAAATAATTGGCGCATTTAAAATTTTCGCAAATTCAGCGATGAAGCGCGTAGCATCAACATCTTGCATTAATAATGTTGAAAAACGCTTTTGTATGTCAAATGCTACAGACATCTGTTCGGTTTTGCTATCACGAAGATAGCCTACAATTTCATGCAACAACCCGCCTAGTGGCTGTGTGCTAGGAATTTTAATCAGGGGCAAATCAACGGCACTGGCATAGGCAACAATTTCTGGTGAAATTTCGTCAAGGAACCGCCCAACTTTGATTCCTAAAGCCGTACACTCTGCTTGTTTTAGCGAGTCAATAAAAGGTTTCAATTTTTCTTGATCATCTTTATAAATCATTGCCGTTGTTAAAATCATGACATTTTTAGGGATAAAATCAGCCACATCAGGTGTTTCCGTGATTTCTACACTTTCCAAGGGCTGTGTTAAGTTTGAGTGAGACGATAATAATTGTAAGTCAGAAAATCTTGGTAAAGCCAAGACCTCAGCTAATATTTTCATCACAACAACCTCCTTTTTTTATAGTATATCGAAGAATAAAAAGGAGTACAAAAGATAGTTATTGAATATGTCTAAAAAACAAAGTCAAAATAGTGCAAATTGAACAATGAATTTCTGGGTTTTTCCAAAGATAATAAAAGAGAAGAATTAAAAATGAAGTGAGGGATTACTATGTATCAACAACCAAATTTTGTACGGCGAACAATCATGACGCCGGGACCAGTCGAAGCCCATCCATCGGTACTTCGTCAAATGGGTCAACCAATTTTAGGGCAATTTGATCCAGAATTTCTACAGATTATGGACGAAGTTCGGGAAATGATTAAAGTACCTTTTGCCACAAAGAATCAACAAGCCTTTGCCATTGATGGCACGTCACGTTCAGGCTTAGAAGCGGGGTTATTTGCATTGATTGAGCCAGGTGACAAAGTGCTTGTGCCTGCGTATGGCCGGTTTGCTTATTTATTAGGTGAAATTTGCGAACGCGCCCGGGCCGAAGTCATTTATTTAGAAAAGGACTGGCTCGCACCGTTTGAACAAACAACGGTGATTGAAGCGATTAAAGAACATCAACCAAAAATTGTTGCGATGGTCCACGGCGAAACGGCGAATGCACAAATGCAACCGCTGGATCAAATTGGCGCCTTTTGTCGGGAAAATGAAATTTTCTTCGTAGTAGATATGGTGGCGACTTACGGCGGTGTCGAAACAAAGGTCGATGATTGGAAGATTGATATTGCGGTAGCAGGCACTCAAAAATGTGTCAGTGTACCTTCAGGCCTTTCTTTGATTACTTACAACCAACGTGTGGCCGACTATCTGGCGGGCCGTTACCAAAAAGAGTTAGGGCTTGGCGCGGATGCGCGGAATGAACGGTTCATTCAAAGTAACTACTTGGATTTATCGCAATTAGAAAAATATTGGGGACCAGAGCGCTTAAATCACCATACAGAAGCGACTACAATGATTTATGGGCTACATGAAGGGCTGCGCTTGTTACTTCAAGAAGGCATGGAAAATGTCTACGCACGCCATCGGAAAAACGATCGTATTTTAGTTGAAAGTCTGCAAAAAATGGGCTTAGAAATTTTCGGGAAGTTAGACACAAAAACACCAACAGTCATTCCTGTGGTCATTCCAGAAGGAATTGATGGTGAAAAAGTGCGGAGCTTATTACTGGATCATTTTAAAGTTGAAATTGCCTCTTCCTTCGGTGATTTAAAAGGAAAAATTTGGCGGGTCGGTAATATGGGTTACAGCAGTCGCGAAGACAATGTGTTGCATTTCTTAAGTGCCTTTGAGACTGTATTGAAACACCAAGGTTATCAATTTGAAGGCGGTAGCGGTAGTACTCATGCATTGGCTGAGTATTTAAACTAAAAAAGAAGGTAGGACAAAGGTCACTACGTAAAAAAAGCGTAGTGCTTTTGTTCCTTGTGAAACGTTAACCAAAAAAATGATTGGTGGAGGAAAAGAAAATGACAGACAAGACAAAAAGTTCGTTGGCTTATTGGAAAAAAATCGTTATTTTACTATGTATGGGCTGGGTAACAATCTGGATTTATCGTTCCGCGCTTTCTCCCGTTTATCCACAAATTCGCGCGTCTCTAAATGGTAACGCTTCCGATACGGCACTAGGGTCCATTTCTAGCTTTTATTTTCTCGGTTACGTAGTCATGCAGATCCCTGCAGGCTTCTTGGTAGACAAGATTGGGAAAAAACGTGTATTAATTCCAGGATTTATCTTGTTTGCGCTGGCAGCATTACTGATTGCCCAAGCCCAAACGATTGGAACAATTTACTTAGGTAGCTTATTGGCAGGCTTAGGATGTGGTTCTTTCTATGGCTCGGCTTACTCGTTGACGTCGCAAAACATTCCTCAAGCCAAAAAAAGTTTTGCAACAGCTATTGTCAACAGTGGTTCAGCAGTTGGTTCAGGTTTAGGGATGATTTTATCTAGTTATTTAGTTGCCCAAAAAGGATTACCTTGGCAAGTGATGATGTACATTTCCGCCTTTATGATTATTTGTATGTTAGTGGCTTTTCAAGTGATTATTCGCAATCATAAAGAAGACATGGCCTTGATTCAGCCAACCGTTGTTGATGAAAAAGATAACGGAGCGGTAAAAGAAAAAGTGCCCTTTAAAAAACTGTTTGCGCCACATATGCTATTTGCGTATATTTTATATTTTGGCACTTGTTATGCATATTATATGATTGTGACTTGGTTACCTAATTTTTTAAGTACCGAACGCGGTTTCCAAGGAGCGGCAATTGGATTGTCCTCTTCGCTGGTCGCATTTGCCTCTATTCCAGGAGCGTTATTTTTTAGTCGGTTGGCGGATAAGTACATGCATAAAAAAGTTCAATTCATCGTTGTTTTAGAATTTTTAGCAACAGCTATGCTCTTGTTAACTGTACAAGTAAGTAATGCAACGTTGTTATTAATTGCTTTAATTATGTATGGGTTCTTAGGAAAATTAGCTGTAGAACCGATTATTATTTCTTGGCTAGGTGAAAATGCACCAAAAATTGGAATTGGCACTACTTTGGGCGTGTTTAACTTTTTCGGCATGATGTCATCTGTGATTGCCCCAGCTTTAACTGGGAAAATTTCTGACACAACGGGTTCGAAAGTCATGGGCTTTTATATCGCCGTCGTGATTTTACTAATTGGCACGATTCTTTTTATGCTTGTTAATTTAAAAAAACGCGGGGCAGATTCGTCTAATAAATAAAAAAACAACGCAAACTTATCTTTCGTTGAATAAGTTTGCGTTGTTTTACTTTTTGACAATCATATTAATCGCTTGTGCTAATCGCTCTTCTTGTTCTTTAGGATCTTTTTCAGGATTTTCAAAGCAATGCTTTAGATTCTCCGCAACTATCATTCCCATTACGCGATCAATACTAGAACGGACCGCACTCAACTGAGTGATAACATCGATACATTCTTTTTCTTCATCAATCATTTTTTGAATCCCGCGAATTTGACCTTCTGTGCGGCGTAAACGATTCAGCACTTTCTTTTTTTCTTCAGTCATTTTGCCCCTCCTTAAGAGTAGTGATTGGTTTAAAATATACCTATACGAGGTATTTTTGTCAACTATCTTTTCTTTGAATCTAAAAAGGGCAGAAATCTCTTCAGTTGACAAGTCTAACTTTTTCATGTTAAATATACCCCATAAGGTATATAGGAGAAGGAGAAAAAGATGTTATTTCAATTGTTTAAAAAAACGCCAAGTATTTCAACAAAAGAATTGCAGTCACGTTTATCTAAAGAGATAACGTTATTAGATGTCCGAACACCTAGCGAATACCGCACAGGGCATATTCCACAAGCGATTAATGTCCCACTTAACAAAATTCCCGCCTACAACAAATCCGCTAACGAAGTCTATGTGATTTGCCAGTCCGGCATGCGCAGCAAAAATGCGGCCAAAATTTTAGCGAGAAAAAACTATCACGTGATTAACGTTCGTGGCGGGATGTCCCAATGGTCTGGTCAAATTAAAGGAGGAAAATAAATGAAAATTGTAATTATCGGAGGCGTGGCTGGTGGTATGTCAGCAGCGACACGTTTACGTCGCTTAATGGAAGATGCTGAAATTGTTGTCATGGAAAAAGGCCCTTTTGTTTCATTTGCAAACTGTGGTTTGCCTTACTACGTTTCTGGCGAAATCGCAGAAAGAGAGCAACTGCTTGTTCAAACACCCGAAGCGTTAAAGGCACGGTTTAATTTAGATGTTCGTCCTCACCATGAAGTCGTGGCGATTGATCCAATAGAAAAAGTGATCACAGTGAAACATGAAACAGAAATTTTAACAGAACACTATGACAAATTAATTTTATCACCAGGGGCGAAACCTTTTGTGCCACCAATTACAGGATTGGCAGAAGCCAAAAATGTTTTTTCATTAAGAAATGTTCCTGATTTAGATCAAATTATGACAGCCTTGACACCAGAAACAAAACGAGCCGTCGTGATTGGCGCAGGCTTCATTGGCTTGGAAATGGCAGAAAACTTACAAAAACGCGGATTAGAAGTCACTCTCGTGGAAAAGGCACCCCATGTTTTACCGCCATTAGACGAAGAAATGGCCGCTTTTGTCAAAGCTGAATTAAGCAAAAACAATGTTCAAGTAATTACGGGACAATCTGCGGTTGCTTTTGAAGAAGAAGGGCAAGTGATTCGCTTAGAAGACGGTCAAACATTAGCTTCTGATTTAACCATTTTGTCGGTGGGTGTCCAACCAGAAAATACCTTAGCAGTTGAAGCAGGTGTAGCAACTGGTTTACGTGGCGGTATCGTTGTTGATGAACACTATCAAACGAATCAACCCGATATTTATGCGGTTGGGGATGCTATTGTAGTGAAACAACAAATCACTCAAGAAGATGCGCTGATTTCTTTAGCTTCTCCCGCCAATCGCCAAGGACGTCAAGTAGCGGATGTGATTGCTGGGTTAGAGAGAAAAAATCAAGGGAGCATTGGGACCGCTATTGTGCGAGTCTTTGATTTAACCGCCGCTTCAACTGGTTTAAGCGAACGAGCTGCTAAAGCTGCTGGACTAACAACAGCTGTTGTGCATATCAGTGGAAAAGACCATGCGGGGTATTATCCTGGCGCAACAGATCTTCAGTTAAAATTAGTTTTCCATCCTACGACAGGGGAAATTTATGGCGCACAAGGAATTGGGGCAAAGGGCGTAGATAAGCGGATTGATATTCTTGCGACCGCTATTAAAGGACAGTTAACTATTTTTGATTTGCCTGAATTAGAGTTTACCTATGCGCCGCCGTTTGGTTCAGCGAAAGATCCTGTGAACATGTTAGGCTATGCAGCGATGAACCTTGTAGAAGGATTGAGTGAAAACGTTCAATGGTATGAGTTATCCAACGAATTAGCTAATGGAGCTGTTTTATTAGATGTCCGTAATCCCGCCGAACGAGCCAATGGTCAATTTAAAAATGCTGTGTCTATTCCTTTAAATGAGTTAAGAGAGCGTTTGGAGGAATTAGACAAGTCAACGGAGTACATTGTTAGTTGTCACAGCGGTTTGCGTAGTTATATTGCAGAACGGATGCTAAAACAAGCAGGCATCTCAGCCAAAAATTTAGATGGTGCTTTTGCGCTATATCGAATGGTAAAACCGGAGGAACTAGAAAATGTATAACACGATTGGCATGCCTGAATTTTATCAGGAAGCAAAACGAAAAAAATTACCGATTATTGATGTACGAGAAGAAATGGAATACCAACTGGGGCATGTCCCTCAGGCCATCAACTTACCTTTAAGTACTTTAACCGAAAATTATCAGCAATTAGATAAAAACCAACCCTATTATCTGATTTGTCAAATGGGCTCGCGCTCCGCACAAGCGTGTGCGTTTCTCAGTCAACAAGGGTATCAAGTAACCAATGTTCTAGGTGGTACATCTGGCTGGTTGGGTCAATTAGAACAATAAAATAACAAAAAACGTTTATCCTTTTACACAGGATAAACGTTTTTTTGTTAAATAAAGATGTGTCAAAACTGTAAGAAGAATGATAGGAAGATGAAGGGACCAGTTTTTTTATTCATTATATACTAAATAAAATGACAAACTCGTCAACAGAAATCAAGGAGGAACAAATAAATGAAAAAGTCAGGCCAGAAGAAGCGAAATAAAAAAGTGTGGTTCGGTATTGGTGCCGCAGTGGTCGTCGTCGGATTTATCGGAGCAAAAACAGTTTTTTCTTCAAAAGAAGTTGAACCTGAATACACAACGTATACCATTACAGAAATGGCCTCATTAAAATTAGATGGTCAAGTGAGTTTTCTAGATACTCGGGATATTTTCTTTGATCCTTCTTTAGGAAAAATTGCCGAAATAAATGTTGAAAATGGTAAAGAAGTCAAGAAAGATAGTCCATTGTTAACGTACAATAACTCAGACATCCAAGCCACAGAAACAGAACAAGCGAATGCCGTTAATCGGAACAATCTTCAAGTCCAACAAGCACAAGAGAACGTTAACTTAGCCACTCAAAAATACAATGAAGCCTTAAACAAAGTTGCTGCAGCCAAGCAAAAATTAAACACCGCAAAAGAGGCTGAAGAGAAAGAAACACTAAATGCGGAAATTCAGCAATTGAATGAAGCCGTTAGTGCTGCGAATAGTGAAGTCGCCCAAGCTAACCAAGCCCTTCAATTAGCCAACAGTGATGCCGTCGGAGCAGCAAACACGCTTGAACAAACACGTGGCAAAGTCAACACAGTCGTTACAGCACCAATTGATGGCCAAGTCACTGTTGATGCTAGTGCCATGAGTAGTACCGACAAACCAGTCATTAAAATTGCAACACAAAAGAAAAATATTCAAGGAAAAGTAACCGAATATGATTACGATAAATTACAGACAGGGGAAGAAGTAACAGTGACGACCGTTGGTTCAGGTAAATCAGCACCAGGCAAAATTGTTTCCATTGCGCAAACCCCAATAGCTAAAAATGAAGGCAATCCAGTAGTGAGTTATCAATTTACAGTAGAAGGTGATTTTCCTTGGGCAGAAGGCTTGTCTACTAGCATCGCTGTGCCACAAAAGCAAATGATTATACCGACAGCAGCAATCCAAAAAGAAGGCCAAAAAGAATTTGTCTATGTTTACAAAGCGGGCAAAGCGAAAAAAACACCGATTGAAACAGAAACAAATTTAGGTCGTAAAGTTGTCAAAAGTGGCTTGAACTGGAAAGACCAAGTGATTGCCAATCCCAATAAAGAATTAAAAGATAATCAAGATGTTCAGGTAGCTGCCAATGATTAAGCTATCCCATATTCATAAATATTATTATTCCGAAGAAGAAACACTGCATGTGTTAGATGATATTAACCTCCAAGTAGATGCTGGAGAATTTTTAGCAATTATGGGTCCTTCTGGTTCTGGGAAATCGACTTTGATTAATTTGCTAGGCTTTATTGATAAAAAGTTTGAAGGAACGTATTTATTTGAAGACCGTGAAATTGGCGACTTTTCTGATAAGGAACTATCCCGAATTAGAAATGAAGCAGTCGGCTTTGTCTTTCAGAATTTTAGTTTAATTGAAACACTAACAGTTGAAGAAAACATTGAATTACCTCTTTTATATAGTGGGTTAACCCCAAAAGAAGCCAAAGATCGTGTCCACGAAGTTCTGACAAAAGTCGGCTTGCCAGATAAAGGCAAGAAGCATCCAAAACAACTTTCGGGCGGACAACAACAACGTGTGGCCATTGCGCGTGCGATTGTCAATCGGCCAAGTTTTATTATTGCAGATGAACCAACTGGGGCTTTAGATAGTAAAACATCGGAAGAAATTTTAACGCTCTTTCAGCAATTAAACAATGAAGGTGTCACCATTATTTTAGTGACACATGATGAAGAAACAATTGAATACTGCAATCGTTTGATTAAAGTTCGTGATGGAAAGATTTTAGAGGAGGTGCTGACATGAAACGTTCAATTATTTGGAAAACCGCCTTCCGTTCCATTTTGAAAAATAAGCGACGCAGCTTGTTAACGATGCTAGGGATTGTCATCGGGATCGCTTCGGTGATTACCATCGTGGCTATCGGTAACGGCTTTAAAGAAGACATGGTCGATAAATTATCTGCTGAAAAACAAAAAGAAAATGTGAAAAAGATTTCTTTTTCGGCCTACAACACTTCGGATATGTTTAGTGACCAAGCGATGTTTACCGACAATGATTTAGGGGTCGTGCGCATGGTTCCTGGCGTAGAAAAAATTGATTTTGATCAAAGAGAAGTTGATGGCGCCCAAAAAGGTACACTGAATTTTCAAGCAGGACCGAAAAATCTTTCCGTAACCTATGAACTTGCCGACAAAACCACCAAAGAATTGTTGGTGGGACGCCAACTGAATGATGGAGACAATGCAAAACTGGATAAAACAGTGGTGGTGGATGAACTGGTTGCCAAAGAACTCTACCAAGACCCGACTGCAGCAGTTAATCGAACTTTTCCATATAAAGAGCAACTTTTTACCATTGTTGGCGTGACAACCAATACCAGCGGTGCCATTGGTCCAGGTAATGATGACTCATTACTTTATTTTCCCAAAAAGACCTATGAACATTATTTCGGCAAGCTAAAAGATACATCTACGTTGAAGCTAACAGTAGCACCTGGCTATCAACCAGATCAAGTATTGAAAGAAACAATAAAAACTCTCTCTCAACAAGGAACCATGAAAAACAGCGGGACGTATCAAGAATATAATGTTAAAGATACCATCAAAGAAATGGGCTCTTTATTAAATAATTTAACCTTGTTTATTTCCGCAATTGCGGCCATTTCACTGGTAATTGCTGGGGTCGGCGTTATGAATATGATGTACATTTCGGTCTCAGAACGGATTAAGGAAATTGGTATCCGACGTGCATTGGGCGGGACAGCCAGTGATATTAAAAAGCAATTCTTAACAGAAGGGATTGCCTTGACCTTAATCGGCGGAATTACTGGTTATCTTTTAGGAATGATTATTGCCTACTTAGCATCAATGGCACTACCGTTTTCTGTTCGTCCAGATTTAATGACGGTTTCATTAGCCATCGGGATTTCTGTCTTTATCGGGGTTGTATTTAGCTATTTCCCTGCCTCGGCAGCTTCAAAAAAAGACTTAATCGATATTATGAAATAAATATAAATAGCAAAGAAACAGCCATTTTTGGCTGTTTTTTTTAGTGAAAGTAGAAAAAAATCCAAAGATTTCAAGAGAAAGTAGCTAACAAACGTCAAAAGGTTGATATTAGCTACCAACCTTTTGACGTTTGTTAGCTAAATAAAAAAGAAAAAAATTAAAAAAATAGCACGTTGAGAATTAAATAACAAACATTTTTTAAATAAGACTATTGGAAATCCTTTATAAATCTGGGATTACAGGAATGACTGTTAATGACTGATTTGCTTGTAAATTTCTAAATTTTAATTCGAAAAATTTCCAGTATACTAAATATATCAAAACAAAACACGAAAATTGAGAAAATTTTGAACTAAAAAAGAATTAAGGAGGAATCAAGAATGAAAATAATGGTCATCACAAAAAATATTTTATCAGAAACTGCTTTTCAAAACCGCTTACAGCATTTAGATCACCAAGTTTTTTGTACGACGTGTCTGATTGGTGAAATTAAGGAAAGTCATTTGTTTTATCGAAAATTTGATGCCATCATTCTCAGCGAAACGATTCCTCGCAAAGAACAATATTTATATCTAAAGGAATTAGCCAGAGTTAAAACGCCGTTGTTTCTTCGCTCGGAAGACATTCCTACCTCGGAAGAATTGAGCATTAGCTATCAATATGGCATTCTCAATTGGTTACGATTGGATGCGACTTTGGATACGTTAAGAGAAAATCTCCTTTTGGCAGAATTAAATAAACCCATCCAACGAGAAGATGAAAAGTTAGATGTAGAGGGGATAAAGCTAACAGCCGCAGAACGTGCACTACTGGCTGTCTTGTATAGTACGCCAAAAGAACACTTACCAATGGAGCGCCTTTGTAAATTAATATATGACACAGAAGAAACAGCCAATAATCGAAAAAAAATGACCAAACAGCTGACAAAATTAAATAAAAAAATTCAAGTAGGGGGCTTTAAAAAACAAGGTATCCAAAATACACGGTATAAAGGCTACAAACTGCATCCGCAGTTGCTTCCTTACATTGGCGAATTATTTACTTAAAATAGAGAAGCACTTGACGAATGAAAATCACCATCACAGGATGCCCCCTAAAAACCATGCTATACTAATAAGGAATAGTATAGGAGGTGGGTCTGTATGAAAGACGGACTATATTGGGTACAACAATTAAAAGAACAGAAAGTAAGTCACACAGAACTCTTAAAGGATATTGAGAAAAAAGTCCAAAAGTTAAATCCAAAGATCAATGGCTTTGTAACCTTTGACAGCCAAAAAGCAGAAGCAACTTATCAAAAAAATAAACAGCAGGACACACTATTTGCTGGTTTGCCATTTCCTTTGAAAATGTTAGGCCAAGAAAAAGCGGGGTGGTCGGCAACGGCCGGCTCGCAACTTTTTAAAAATAGTACTGCAACAACGACCTCTAACTTTGTCAAACAAGCAGAAACGATTGGTTTGATGCCCTTAGGACAAACCAACGCTCCAGAGTTTGGCTTTAAAAATATTACGGATCCTGCGCTTTACGGGCCAGCCCGCAATCCTTGGAACCTGGAACATTCGCCAGGCGGTTCCAGTGGCGGCGCTGCCGCAGTTGTCGCTAGCGGGATTGTTCCTATAGCCGGCGCTAGCGATGGCGGTGGCTCCATCCGAATTCCCGCCTCTTTTAGTGGCTTAATTGGCTTAAAACCTAGCCGTGGCTCCATGCCTGTCGGCCCTGAAGGCTGGCGAGGCTGGCAAGGTGCCTCGATTGACTTTGCGTTGACTATTTCTATGAGAGACACCAAAGCGTTATTTTATGGCCTACGTGGTAGCCACAGTGGCGCCCCTTACCAAGCGCCCTTGGCAGAATGGCAAACACACCCTAAAAAACAACGGCTAAAAATTGCTCTGTGTACCGCTTCGCCTATCGGCTCAATGATTTCGCCAGAAGCAACACAAGCGGCGAAACAAGCGGCTGATTTTCTGGCAGCCGCTGGCCATGAAATCATTGAGATTTCTTATCCAGTCGATGGTGCAGCGCTGATTCGCTCCTATTATCAAATGAACGGCGCAGAAACTACAGCGATGATGAACAGCATTCAACAGGGGCTCGGGCGCCCAATTCGTAAAGAAGAAATCGAACCTTTTTCATGGACCATGCATCAATTTGGCCAAAAGATTCCAGCAGCCACCTATGTTCATTCATTACAGTTGTGGGATCAAGCAGCAGTAACGATGGAAGAACTTTTCCAAAAATTTGATCTGTTTTTATCACCAACAACGGCTTTTTCAGCACCAAAAATTAACGAAGATTTGCAAAGTGAGCACATTCGTCAACGAATGGCGCAAGCAGCAGAATTAACAGAAGCAGAGCTAGCTGAATTAATCTATGATTATTTTGATAAAAGTTTACAGCTAACACCGTATACTCAACTAGCGAACTTGACAGGACAACCAGCCATCAGCTTGCCCACACATGTGACGGCAACGGGGTTACCCTTAGGCATTCAATTACTGGCTGCTCGTGGACGTGAAGATCTCTTATTCCAAGTAGGCGAACAGTTTGAGCAAGAAGGCAAATTTAAATTACCAGAAAGTTACCGCTAAATAGGGTGTTATTGTGACCAAATTTCAGATAAAATAGACACAAGACAAAAAACTGAGGTGGAAAAATGCTGTACGTAGTGAGACATGGTGAAACAGATTATAATGTGGCCCGTAGAATTTGTGGTCATGCGGAAGCGCAATTGACCGAAAAAGGCTATCAACAAGCGGAATTGGTAGCTGAAAAAATTGCCAAACAAGGAATTCAAATCGACCGTTTACTGGCGTCCCCTTTAACACGGGCGCAAGAAACAGCACGTAAAATTGCGGAACGAAATCAATTGACGATTGAAACAGAACCTCGTTTAATTGAGATGAATTTTGGTATTTATGATGGTGAACCGATTGAAACAACGGCTTTCCAAGAAAATCGTTCTGAGATTTCCTTGCCGTTTCCAGAAGGGGAATCAGTCCTAGATGTCGCGGGTCGAATTTATCCTTTGATTGAGGAAGCCTTGGCTTCAGAGGAAACTTACCTATTTGTTTGCCACAATGCGGTTATGCGAGTCATTGATAACTACTTCAATGGTAAAAAAATCCAAGATTTCTTGGACTTTCATTGTGAAAATACACAACTTGTACAATACGGAGAATAAAAATCAAGTCTTTAATCTTTTGGTTAAAGACTTGATTTTTTTTATTTATACAATCAATGCGCTAAACAATTATAAAAACTAAAAAATATTTAGCTCGTCTTCATATTTTTTTATAATCTATGATAAGCTATTATTAAGGAACAGAATAAGAAGAGGTGAAGTGTTGAAAAAAATGGCGGATGATTGTAAGCGGAATTATTTTTCTGGTAGGGGGAGTGAGCGTGTTTGGTTATCGAGAAAGTGTAGAACGGAGAGAAGAACGAGAGTTAATTCAAATGGAAACGATGACGGCGAAGCAGATTAAGAATACTTTTGCGAATGTAACGGAGATTGAATTTTCGGAAAAATATAGAAAAAATAAATTGACTGGTTATACAGGAGTAGATATTACTGTATATACTAGTTAGGGTGTGACTACAGATATAGATGCTAGCATGTCTTTAAACAATAAAGACAAAAAATTAAGTTCTTATCCAGTAGATCCTAAACTTTTAGAAGGAGTAACTGAAAACGAAGTGAAGGTGATTTTTTCTGATAAAACAGAGAGGAATTTATGAAGATAGCGAAAAAGAGGTGAAGTGTTGAAGAAAAAATGGTGGCTAATTGTAAGTGGAATCATCTTGCTAATAGGAGGAGTGAGCGTTTTTGGTTATCGAGAAAGTGTGGAACGGAGAAAAGAACGAGAGTTAATTCAAATGGAAACGATGACGGCGAAGCAAATTAAGAATACTTTTGCGAATGTAGTTGAGATTGAGTTTTCGGAAGACTATGTAGAAAATTCTTTGGCTGACTTTACAAGCATAGATGTTTTAATTTCAACGAGTGATGGTATTTCTTCTGAGATTGGAGTAAGTATGTCATTGTATAACAAAGGTAATCTATTAGAGTCTTATGCGGGAGGTGCTGAATTTAAAGAAGGAAAAACTGAAAATGAAGTAAGGGTTATTTTCTCTGATAGAACAGAAAGGAAGTTATGAAGATAGCGAAAAAGAGGTGAAGCGTTGAAGAAAAAATGGTGGCTAATTGTAAGTGGAATCATCTTGCTAATAGGAGGAGTGAGTGTGTTTGGTTATCAAGAAAGTGTGGAACGGAGAAAAGAACGAGAGTTAATTCAAATGGAAACGATGACGGCGAAGCAGATTAAGAATACTTTTGCGGATGTAACGGAGATTGAGTTTTCGGAAAAATATGGAAGAAATACGTTGACTGGTTACACTCTAGTTGATGTAACAATAGCTACAAGTTACGGAGTGACTTCTGAAATCGGAGTAAGTATGTCGCTTAATGATAATAATAGTCAATCATACTTAGGAACGGCTCCATTGCCAGAATTAAAGGAAGGAAAAACAGAAAACGAAGTGAACGTTATTTTCTCTGATAAAACAGAAAGGAGCTTATAATGATAACAGAAGAAGAATTAAGAGACTTGAATAATGAAGTTTATCGAGTTGACTCAAATTATAAAGATACACAAACTAAATTTAAATATACAGATAAAAAGATGGAAGATTTGAAAAAATCTGAACGAAATGAATTTAAGACAAAAAACGGTCAAAATTTCAAAGTCCTCTCCATCAAAAACGGCACCCATAGTTTCCAAGCCATGGCTGTTGCACCAATTGTGAAGGGGCAACCGGACGTTTCGCAAGTGACAGTTGTCGCAGCAGGAACTTACCCTTCTGATGAGAACGACTTGAAAGCTGCTGCTAAAGGCCTGGCGCCAAATGGTTCGCCACAAGCAGATGAAGCACTTGAGTACATTGGAACTTTGCTTGAAACGCATCCAGACTGGACAATTACGCAGTTGACTGGTTACTCACAATCTGCATATATGCTGAAAGTTGGCGCTCATTTTCAAATTGCTACAACGGTTTTTAGCGGTTGGTTTCAATATGGTTCTTTAACCAAAGCTGAAGCGAATTTTATGGAAGAAAATCCGCATTTGTTTTTGAATTATCGACAAAAGAATGATGATGTGACAAAGTGGAATGACTTTAATTCACACTGGGGTAATAGCGATGATTTTGGCACGATTATTTGGGTCGAAGGCAAAAGCCATGCATTAGATAGCTGGTCGTTTGATGAAAAAACAGGTCAGCTGAAAATTCCAGAAAAATCTGGGAATTTAGAAGGCTATATGCGTCAGCAAGGGGCGCAAATCATGCGACACTACACGGCACAAGTTACAAGATTAACTCAATTAAAAAGTCGCTTAACAGCCAGCGGTGGCGGCCTTTCTGTTAATGAGCGAATTTATTTAGAAGACCAGCAGGCTCTATTAGCGGTGGACACAGGACGTACAGCGTTTCAAAATGCCATGACCAATGTGATGAATATTTACCAACGAGCCATTCAAGAAGCCGAGGAATTATGGCAGAATACCTTGAAAGAAGCCTACAGCCAAACAGCGATTCTCTCCGATGGTGAGATGAGAGAGTGTTTAGCCACAGCAGGTGCAACGCAGCAAAAAATAGTTGGTGAACCAACGGAATTTTTCCAAGAAAAAATTAATCAGATTCGAATGATGGCTGAAAAATTTCAGCAGTTAGCTCAAGAAATTAAACAAAAAATTCAAGAATTGGTCCAAAGAGATCGAGCCTTAGCCCGACAACTAGGGACGTAAAAGGAGAAAAAATGAAAGAAGAACAAATTATCGCTGCTTATCAACGAGAACGTTGGCAATTAGAAGATGCGGAGAATTATTTGAAAAACTATCAACGTAAAGGTGAGCAGTTAATTGAGGAGACGTTATCAAAGCTACAACGAATCGTTCAGAAAGCTGAAGTTGACAGTGAAGTGTTTGCTCAGGCAAAACAAGCGATTATGCACCTAGAATATGAATATAATGAAGAAATTGCCAAAGAGAAAAAACAACTCATGCGGCAGCAAGACGAATTAGAGCAGCAATATCGCCAAGATCTTCGCAATCTCAAAAATTAGTAAGGAGCGTTCGATTTGGAAGAAATAGTAGAAAAATTGTTTAAAGAATTACAAAAAAGTTTAGAAAAAATTCGTGTTCAAACAATTGGAAGGGTGAACGCACAAAAGGCTTATACGAATCAGCAAAAGGCACAAAAAGAAGGAAAAGTCGCAATTGAAAGTGCTAAAAAAACAGTCTCTTCAACTGAGCAAACCTTGGAAGGTTCCTTAAAAGGACAATTTTGTAAAAAAATCACAGAAGTATTGAAAGAGCAACAACAAACTTTGGATAAATTATAAATGCCATATTGATGAGCGGTATTTTGTATCTATACATATTTTTTTATTTATTTGACTTTCTTCGCCAGATTTGCTACTCTCAAGTGGAGAATAAATAAAAACCAACAAATGAATGTGGGGTATTTTGGTGAGTGTCGTAGGTATCTAATTGATAAGTTGAATAACCAGTGAACCAAGCAAGGTTTATTTGGTGTGCTTAGAAAGTGATACCTGTCAGTCATCTCATTTACTAAATACCTCCTTTAGAAGAGGTTTCTTTAGTAACCTTTATCCAATGATAAAGAGGACAGCGGTAGAACGCTGTCCTCTTTTTTCTGTAGAAACTGGTTTTTATTTAAAGGCGCCAGGTATTCTTTTCGTGATAGAAAGGAAGAAAAAACAAATGAATCATGAAACCATTCAAAAATTACAATTTACAACAATTCTTAAAGAAGTTCAAACACGTGCGATTGGCGAGTATAGTAAAGAACGGTTGGCGAAAATGGTCCCTGCAACACGTTTAGAAACAGTGCAGTCCCGCTTAACGGAAACAACCGAGGCCCGCTTAATTATTGATAGCGGACAACACGTCCCTTTCATGGGCTTGAGCCAAATTACCCGCTTGCTTCAACAAGTGAAAAAAGGCTTAATCCTTACACCAAACGAATTGATTGAGGTCGCTGACTTTTTAAGAAGTAGTCAGCGAATCCAGAAGTTTTTTGAAAAAAATCAATACCAAACACCACGCCTATTTAGTTACAGTCAGCACTTAGCTGATTTCAGAGCAATTGAAGAACAAATTTATACGAAAATCCATAATCAAAAAGTTGCCACCGATGCTTCTCGACAACTTCGGAAAATCCGGCGTCAAATCAATGAATGCCAACAAGAAATTGAAACAAAAGTCACCAAATTTTTACGCAATAAAAATAATCAACTGTATATTCAAGAAAATATGATGGTGAAAAAAGGGGAACATTACACGGTACCAATCAAAGCTAGCTATAAAAATAAGGTTTCAGGCATAATCATTGAGCAATCCAATAAAGGACAAACGGTCTTTATTGAACCTGTAGCAATTAGTAAATTAAATGAACAATTGACACTCTTAAAAGCGGAAGAAACAGCGGAAGAATATCAAATTTTGGCAGAACTAACAGGGTTAATCAATGAGCAAGAACGACTAGTCGATCAAGCCGTCGATACAATGACCACCTTAGATATTATTTTTGCACGAGGAAAGTATAGTCGCGAAATTGGTGGGATTACGCCAAAAGTAAACAAAGAAGAACGCTTGCGCATTGTTCAAGGAAAACACCCTCTTTTATTAGAACACGCAGTACCATTGACGTTTTCTTTAGGAGCAGAGTATCGAGGACTTTTCATTACAGGTGCCAATGCTGGTGGTAAAACGGTTGTCTTGAAAACAGTTGGCTTATTGACTGTCATGACACAATTTGGGTTGCAAATTCCAGCACAAGCGGGCACAGAGATTCCAGTATTAGATGAAATTTTTGTCGATATTGGTGATCAGCAAAATCTGGAAAATGCGTTAAGCACTTTTTCTGGGCACATGAAAAATATTGCGGAAATGTTGCGTAATGTTAAGCGACACACGCTTGTTTTATTAGATGAAATTGGCAGTGGCACCGAGCCGAACGAAGGAGCTGGCTTAGCGATTGCTATTATGGAAACGATGTATCAAAAGGGAGCCTTGGTAGTTGCAACGACCCATTATGGTGAAATTAAACGTTTTGCCCAAGAGCATGACGATTTTGTGCCCGCCGCAATGGCCTTCGATCGTGAAACATTAACGCCCAAATACCAATTGAAAATTGGTGAAGTTGGCGATAGTCAGGCGCTTTGGATTGCACGTAAAATGAAGATGGAGCCACAGCTCATTGAAAAGGCGGCCCATTATATTCAGCGGAAAGAATACCCTACTAATCGAAGTTTATTTAAACCCCTGAAAGCAAAAGAAACGACCTTTACCACGTTTGTAGAAGAAACAGACCGTTATCAAAAAGGTGATCGTGTCCTATTGACAGAAACACAACAAATTGGGTTGGTTTTTACAGATGAGGGTGAACAAGAAATCCAAGTATTTGTGAATGATAAAATTGAAAATGTACCACGAAGACGGTTGAAATTACAAGCGAAAGCACAAGATCTATATCCGCAAGACTATGATTTAGAAAGTTTATTTACAGATTTCCATGAACGAAAGAAACTCAAAGATATCGAACGCGGCTCAAAAAAAGCGCAGAAACAATTACGCAAAGAAGCCGAAAAAAGAGCAGCAAGACGCGACAAATAAGGAACTTAACAGAAGCAATACAACAACTTAACACTTTGTTTACTTGTTATTTATCAGAAATCAACTAAGACTTGTTATAGTCAATGTATGAGTAGATATGAAGGAGGAAACAAAGAAATGAAGAAAAGAGCTTTGCTAGGGGTTACCTTATTAACATTCACAACATTAGCGGGTTGTACAAATTTATCTGAACAGAAAAGTGGTGAAAAACAAACAGAGGTTGCTGAAGCGAAGGCAACTGAATCCGAAAAAGCACCAGTAAAAAATGTTATTTTTATGATTGGAGATGGCATGGGGAATCCGTATACAACGGGCTATCGCTATTTTAAAGACAATCACTCAGACAAGCGTGTTCCCCAAACAGCTTTTGATACCTATTTAGTCGGACAGCAAGCCACTTATCCAGAAGATGAAGAAGAGAATGTCACTGATTCAGCGTCCGCAGCGACAGCGATGGCTGCTGGAGTGAAAACCTACAATAATGCTATTGCACTCGATAATGACAAGTCCAAAACAGAAACAGTGCTCGAACGTGCGAAAAAAGTGGGGAAATCAACGGGGCTTGTAGCAACATCTGAAATAACACATGCAACCCCTGCTGCATATGGCGCACATAATGTTTCACGCAAAAATATGGCAGAAATCGCCGATGACTATTTTGATGATCAAATCGACGGACAACACAAAGTCGATGTGTTACTTGGCGGCGGCTCCGAATTTTTTGCGCGGAAAGATCGTGATTTAGTCAAAGAATTTTCCCAAGCGGGTTATGGTCATGTCACAGACAAAAAGTCGTTAAATGAGAACCAAGACGACAAAATTTTAGGCTTGTTTGCACCAGGCGGGCTACCTAAAATGATTGACCGAACGGAAGAAGTCCCTTCATTAGCTGATATGACAGAAGCGGCTCTTCAACGTTTAGATAAAAATGAAAAAGGTTTCTTTTTAATGGTTGAAGGTAGTCAAATTGATTGGGCCGGGCATAGCAATGATATTGTTGGCGCGATGAGCGAAATGCAAGACTTCGAAGCGGCGTTTGAAAAGGCCATCGATTTTGCCAAAAAAGATGGTGAAACATTGGTGGTTACAACTGCAGATCATTCAACAGGGGGCTTGTCTTTAGGCAAAGGAGATCAATACAACTGGTTGACGGAGCCTTTACATGCGGCAAAACGCACGCCTAATTTCATGGCAGAAGAAATTATTAAAAATGGTAATGTGGAAAAAATAGTGACTGAGTATATTGATTTTCAATTAAGTGAGGCTGAATTGAAAGCAGTGAAAACAGCGGCGGAGTCAAAAGATGTTGAAAAAATCGCTCAGGCATTAAGAAAGATTTTTGATGAACGTTCGAATACTGGTTGGACTACTGGCGGACACACAGGAGAAGATGTAAATGTCTATGCTTATGGCCCAAAAGCAGAAGCTTTTTCAGGACAAATTGATAATACAGACCAAGCGAAGATTATTTTTGGCTTAGTAGATGGCACCGGGCAAAAAGCTGAGATTAAAGATAAAGGTATTGGCAAATAACAAAATGAAGAAAAAGCAGAACGTATAGAAGTTCTGCTTTTTCTTCATTGAAGGCATAAAAAATTTATCTCTGTTATAATGAAGGTAACCAGATAAAAGTGAGGTCAAATAATGAAAAAAATGCATGTTGAAAGTGAATTTGCACCGTTGCGTTCAGTTGTTTTAGCACAATCGCAATTTTGTTTACCAGATAAATTTGATGAAGCGGATACGACTTTTTTAACAGAGGAAAATGCCCGTTTAACACAGAATAATGAAGGGCGTGATTTAGCAGACTTTGCACCAGAACAACAAGTGCGTTGGGAAAAAGAAAAAGAAGTCATGCAAGGAGTATTAGAGTCTTATGGCGTAGAAGTATTTCGTCCACGTTTATTGACACCCTATGAAAAAGAACATGGCAAGGAATTGGGCGTAGGATATAGTAACTTCTTTTCACGAGATCCCTTTTTTACAATCGGCAACCTTTTAATAGAAGGAAACTTAAGATTCCAACACCGTCGACAAGAAATTTTACCAATTCGTCCGATTATTCAGCAGTGGACACAAGAAGCAGAAGGTTATTATTTTGCTGCGCCACAACCTGACACTTCTGAAGGCGTTTTGAGTGAAGCAGGTCCCTTTATTGAAGGCGGTGATGTTTTAGTTCTAGGAAAAACAATTTTTGTGGGCTACTCTGGCTTGGCAAGTAACCTAGCAGGAATTCAGTGGTTAGCCAATATGATTGGTCATTTTGGTTATGAAGTGGTGCCGGTTCGGTTACATCCGCATATTCTCCACTTAGATTGTGCGTTAAGCTTGTTGAGAGAAGGCTTGATGATTGTTTGTGAAGAGGCCTTTTTGGATGGACTTCCTGCGCAATTAGTCAACTGGGAAAAAATTCACGTTACTTTGCAAGAAGCAGCGTATTTAGTGACAAATGGTCTACCGCTTAACGAAGAAACGTATATAACGGACCAATCGTTTACAACCTTAATTCCTCAAATAGAAGCAAAAGGTATCAAAGTTGAGGCAATTGATTACCATGTTTCTAGAATGTTAGGTGGTTCTTTCCGTTGTACAACGCAAGCTTTGATTAGAGAATAGTCAGCGAGTGATTATCAATTTTCGTAAGAAAAAATGTACGTTTTGTCTATGAAAACGATATAATTTTAGTTTTCACTATTTTTTTTAAAAATATTGAGGAAATTTTGATTTAATAAATGCGAGAAAACGTCAAAATGTTAGTGTTTGTTACTAATATTTTGACGTTTTCTCGCTGTTTTTTTATAAAATCACCACTTTATATATGGAAAAAAACGATATCTTTTTTGAAAATTACGTTTTCAAAGACACAAAAAGTCGTTGGAACCTTGCTGTTATAGTAAATTCATTTTTTTTGCATGAGGTGTTTAAAATTTGAAATCACAAGCAGTCTTTTTTTCGCTATACTTAGTTTACGTTCTACTGAGATAGAAAAGTTTTTCACTTTTTTATTCATTAATTAACCAAGATATAAAGGAGAGAGTAAAATGAAGAAAAAAACATTGGTAACTTTATTTGCAGGAACGGCAATTTTAGGGGCAAGCATCGCTCCTGCAGCAGCACATGCAACAACAACTGGTACAACACCAGCAAACGTAGAGATGACAAGTGGTTCATTACCAGGCGGTACGGGTGATGGAGATGACGGAAGCACACAAGAACCAGAACCAGGCTCGAATACAAATTTTGATTTGTTATATGTTCCAACAGAATTCAAATTTGCTTCAACAGAAGTTAGTTCTGATTTATCAGCGATTTCGTTAGATGCAACAGGTACCCAAACAAAACGTTATGCCGTTGGGGATGTTCGTGGAACACAAGCGGGTTGGTCAGTTACTGCCGGCGTTGCTGAAATGAAAAATGGCACTGCTACTTTAGAAGGCTCAATTACCTTTGCACAAACAGGAGCAGTAGCGAAATACGACGAAACAGCAAAAACATACTCACGTGATGTAGCTGCCTTTGCAGCAGATCCAGGAAGTCCTGAATTTGCTGGAACAACTATTCCAGTAGGTGGAGCAGCTGTATCAATTGCTACAGCAGCAGTTGGTAAAGGTCAAGGTACATGGGATTCTGAATTATCAAATGTAAAATTAAACATTACAACACCTAGTTCACAAATTACAAATGGTGCGTATACAGGTAACGTAACTTGGACATTAGTGGCTGCGCCATAAAAAGTTACTAACGAGAATACTGCATTACTAGAAAAGGAGCTGCGCAGTGGTGCACGGCTCCTTTTCGATACATAGGAGGAACAAATAATGAAGACAATGCGCTGGCTAATCGTCACAGTTTTTATTTGTGTGATGGCATTAAGCATCCCTTCTGCTGTACAAGCAGAAGAAGCGGATGACAACATGAATACAAAATTTACAGTTAAACCCAATATTCCTGAGAATCAAGCGAAAAATACGCAATCCTACTACGATCTCATTGTAAAACCAGGACAGAAACAAGAAGTCGAATTATCATTAATTAATAAAACAGATGAAGAATTGACGATTGATTTAAATTTGGCGAATGCTGTGACGAATGACAATGGTTTAATTGTGTACAATGATTTCGAGAAAAAACCAGATTCAAGTTTAAAAGTACCCTTGACAACATTAATTAAATTACCTGAGGAACATGTAAAAGTTCCCGCTAAGAAAACCGTAACAGCCAAAATGACTGTCGAAATTCCAGCGAATGGTTTCCAAGGATTAGTTTTGGGTGGTGTTTATGCTTCGCTTGCAGAAGATGAAAAGGAAGAAAAAGGAAAATCAACGGGTTTAACCAGTCGATATGGATTTAATGTAGCAATTGCTTTACGAATGTCAGAAGATACACCGATGTATCTAGCAGAGACTCTTCAATTAGTTAAATTAGTTCCGACCATTGCTTTAGGAAATAAATCGGTCCAAGCGGTTATTCAGAATCCGACATCCGCTATTTTTCCTGAAGTACGTTTAGAAGGAAAAGTAACGAAAAAAGGCGAAACGAAAGAATATGCCAAACGGATTTTACCAAGTGTTCGTTTTGCGCCAAATTCGACGATGAACTTCCATTTAGATTTCGGGAAAGAAGATGTTCGTCCAGGAACCTATATTTTTGAAGGAAAAGCGGTCTTGAAAGAAGATGAACAACAAGTGTGGCCGTTTAAGCAAGAATTTACCATCAGTAGTCAAGAAGCCAAAAAATTAAATAAAGAAGCAGTAGTGAAATTGGTCCTACCGACTTGGTGGAATCAAGCTTTTTATGGCTTGTTAGCTGCAACAATTGTGAGTCTAATTCTAGCTATTTGGCGTTTTACGCAACAGAAAGCAACACTGAAACAACAAGCCTATTTACAACAAGAAAAACAGGCAGCCTTGAAAAATAGACAAGGAGTGCGCGATGATGACAGCGAAAAGTAAAGGATCACTTCTGGTGACATTGGGAATACTTTTAACCGTTAGCATTGCGATTCTGACCGCTTCTTCTGAGAGCTTTGCAGAAGAAGCGGGACAAACGAATATCGGTGTGACGTTTTATGGAGGGAAGGCACCCCTAAAAACGAAAGGTGGCACTAAGTCAACAGAACAATCAGTCACTAATAAAGATAAAAAAACGTCACAACAACAAGAAAAAGTGAGCAGAAAAACCACTGCTAAAACGAATCCGACTAATGCACAGACGTCATTACCAAGGACAGGTGAACGAAATAGCACGTGGCTTTACAGCCTTGGTATTGCATGTTTACTCGTAGTACTAACAAGTTTCTATTATTTGAATAAAAAAAGGAAAAAGGAAAAATAATGTGCTGTTTTTATAAACAGAGTCAATTGTAGAAGGAGGAATATAGATGGAGATTACGATGTGGATTTGGATTTGTGCTGGCTTGGCCGTCCTTTGTTTTGCTTTATTTTTACTGTTCTTAGTAAATAGCATGAATTTTGTACATCTGGCAAAGCCTAAGCAGTCTTTAGTAAAACAATCAATGTTTAGTTGGCTGCTTCTGGTGATGTGTGGCGGCTGGGTAGCGGTGGCTATTTTGCTGAATATCGCATTACAAACACAATTAACATAAAGAAAACCCGTTGTAAGTTTTTAAGAAACTTGCAACGGGTTTTTGTTAACTTTAAAATAAAGAACGGTACAATTTATCAAAAAAGTACAGTAGACATTTGTACCCAACTTAGATAGAAAATAAAGCGCTATCATTATATGATGATTACAGGAGGAGGACACAGCTGTGAATTATAAAATAAGTTATCTCCTTGACGAGTATGCAGGGCAAAAAATTGCGCTCTCTTTGGCTCAACAAATAACCGATCTTTCGCAACGAGAATTAGTGACACAACTTTCGACAATAGGCGGAGAAGTTCAACAGAATACCGTCAGTATTCCAAACCTTTCCGCAAATGAATGGGGAAAACAACTTTTTCAACAACGTCAAGTGATTTATAGCGAAACAGAAAGACAAGCACTTATTTTTTTGCTCACTTATTCAGAAATCGAAGAACTATCGGTGTATCATTACCAAAATTTTTTAGACGTTTCGAAAGGCACTATTTTAGCGGACATCAAAAAAGTACGACACCAACTAGCAACTGAAAACATTGCTTTATCCTACGAACGAAAACGAGGGTTTTACCTAGAAGGAGATGAATTTCGGATTCGTCGTTTCGGGAAAAATTGGCTTGCCCGCCTCTTACAACAAAAGTCGGGCACCTTTGCTTTATTTTGCTGGCTCAGTCAGCATCAAATGAGCCAATACGCAAAAATGCGTGACGGCATTCAATTAGCCGTCCAGGAAGCGCAGCTTCAACTGGTACCCAGCAGATTGGATGAAATTAGTTACTTTCTTGCTTTTTCTCAAAAAAGATTAGGCAAATATGGAACAGTCGTCTGGCCTGAGAACCAGTTAATTCAGTCCTTACGCGCTTATCCCGTCAGTCGTCGTATTTTAAGTGATTTAGTTGGGCCTGTGGCGAATATAGAAACTGAGAGTCTTTTTTTCACGATTTGTTTAATGACAGCTTTGCAAGGAGAATTGCGAGATACGAAGTTAGAGTTTTTATTAGATATTTCTGGTGAAATTATTCGGAAAATGGAATTATTGGCCGTTGTTCAATTTGAACAGCCTCGTGAATTGCTCATGAATGTGTATTATCATCTGGTTCCTGCCTATTTTCGGATTAACTATGGCTTTTACTTGCCGAATGTTTTAATCAAGGATATTCGACAATCGTATCGGTCGCTTTATCATCTTTGTGAACAAGCGTTAGCTCCTTTAGAAAAATTAACGAAACGGTCAATCCCGTCAGAGGAAATCGGTTTTTTTACCATATTATTTGGTGGAGAAATTTTCGGGCAAAAAAATGAACAGCGGCAAGAAAAGCTAAAAGCGCTAATTGTTTGTCCCAGTGGTATCAGTTCTTCGTTGATTTTGCAATCGGAATTGCGTCGGCTATTTCCAATGATTGAATTTAAGGAAACGAATGCGGTGAGGGAAATAGAGAATGTATCTGAAAAAAGCTATGACATCATTTTCTCAACGGTCCCTATTGAAACAGCCAAAAAGGTTTATCTTACCAAGCCCATTATGAGCTCTTTGGAGAAAAATCAATTGATGCACCAAGTTCAATCAGATTGGTTATTGCCAGGTATTTCCATGCCAGATGTTAAAGATATTTTAGATGCGTTAAAACCTTACATTTCCTTAAAAAAAGGAGTCACAGAAGCGCAGTTATATCGTGTCTTGCATCGTAAAATGAACAAAATTTTAGAAAAAGAGGAGGATCTGCGTCCAATGTTATCGGAATTATTAACAACAGAAACAGTCCAAGTCCTGCCTGAAGTTGCAGACTGGCGAGCGGGAATTACAGAAGCTGCCAAGCCGTTATTAAAAAATGGCAGTATTACGGAAAAGTACATTGATGCAATGATTCAAAAAGTCGAATCGTTTGGGCCATTTATCCATATCTGTCCAGACGTAGCATTGCCTCATGCGCGACCAGAAGATGGCGTTAATCAGTTAGGCATGTCATTACTAAAAATCCAAAAAAGTGTCGATTTATTAGAAGATCCTAAGCATGAAATTCACCTTTTTATTTGTTTAGCTGCTTCAGATAACGAAACACATTTACGGGCCTTATCTAGTCTGACAAAAATTCTATCAAAAAAAGAATCATTACATCGCTTAGTGGCGGCTGAAACCGTCCCAGAAATACTATCAATTATCCAAGAAGGAGAGAAATAAGATGAAGATTTTTACAGTTTGTCAAAGTGGTTTAGGAACAAGTTTTATGGTGCAAATGAATATCCAACAAATTTTAGAGGAAGTCGGTGTTGATACAGATAGTTTTCAAATTGATCACACAGATGTCGGGAGTGCCAGTGGCGATCTGGCTGATTACTTCTTTGTCGAAAAAACATTGCAAGATGCTTTAGGGTCAATTCCTGATGAAAAAATCATTCCTTTAAATGCGATTATTGATTACGATGAAACGAAGGAGAAAGTCTTGAAAGTTTTAGATGACAATGGCATTGCACATCAATAAGAAGGAGGAAAAACATGGAAACTTTATTGAATTTATTTGTTTCAATTGTTAGCCAGCCAGCGATTCTGGTTTCATTAATTGCTTTGTTGGGATTAGTTTTACAGAAAAAGAAATTTTCTGATGTTGTTCAAGGAACGTTGAAAACATTCGTCGGCTTCTTAGTTTTAATTGGTGGCGCAGGGCTATTGGCGAACTCATTAACGCCCTTTGCGGAGATGTTCCAAACAGCATTAAATACACAAGGCGTGGTACCTAGTAATGAAGCAGTTGTAGCGATTGCCTTGCAACAATATGGGACACCAACTGCTCTGATTATGTTGGTGGGCATGGTTGTTAATATTCTGTTGGCGCGTTTTACACGTTTTAAATATATCTTTTTGACAGGTCAAGCGATGATGTACGTTTCGTGTTTGACAGCCGTTATTTTAGTGGGGGCCGGTTTTAGCGTTAGTTTACCAATGATTCTTTTAGGTGGTTTATTTGAAGGAACTTTATTAACAGTGACACCTGCTCTTTGTCAGCCCTTTATGAAACAAATTACTGGAAATGATAAAGTAGCAATGGGGCATACAGGGAATATTGGTTATGCGGCAAGTGGCTTTATTGGAAAAGTCTTTGGGAATAAAGAAAAGTCAACGGAAGATATTAAAATTCCTAAAAGTTTTGGTTTTTTAAGAGACTCAACCATCTCAATTATGATTTTGATGTCGATTGTCTATGTGATTTTGGCTTTGCTGGCTGGGACAGGCTATGTCGAGCATGAGTTAAGCAATGGCGAAAATGCGATTATCTTTTCATTAATTCAAGCAGGAACCTTTACGGCTGGTTTCGTAGTGGTTTTACAGGGTGTGCGGATGGTTTTAGGAGAAATTGTGCCAGCTTTCCAAGGAATTGCTAAAAAATTAGTGCCTAATTCTAAACCAGCACTTGATGTTCCCATTATCTTTCCTTATGCGCCAAATGCTGTCTTGATTGGGTTCTTTGTGAGCTTTATTGTGGGAACTATTTCAATGTTAGCGATGGTTGGTCTGAATACCACCGTGATTATACCAGGCGTTGTCGGGCACTTTTTCTGTGGTGCCGCGGCAGGCGTTTTTGGAAATTCCACAGGGGGACGTCGAGGAGCGATTTTAGGGGCTGCGTTTAATGGCTTATTAATTAGTTGGTTACCGTTATTTATTTTACCAGTCTTGGGTGATCTACAGTTAGCATCCTCAACGTTTGCGGATACAGATTATTTAATCCCAGGCCTATTTTTAGGCAAATTAGGTGAGGCAGGTCCGAGTCTTTTAGTAGGAGGAATCATTGCTTTTGTAGTGGTTGTTCTTTTGGCTAGCGCTGTTTTGACTATGCGGGAGAAAAAAGTCGCCGAAGAAAACTAAGTGTTTTGTTCTAAAAAGGCAAGTGGGACAGAAGTCGTTTTGACTTCTGTCCCATTTGCCTTTTACCATTGTTCTTGGATAAATTGTGCAATTTGTTTCCGCGCTTGTCGTCCTTCTGGCAAGTACTGTTTCATTGCGAAAACGTGTTGCATGCCAGGCACCAATCGGCAAGTATCTTGTGGTCGTGGCCCTAATTGTTTTAAAAATTGGTGATAGGAAGGGCAAAAAACTTCATGTGTGCCGCCCACGAAAAAAAGTGGCGGAAATTTTTGATAATCAAAGGACAAGCAATTTAAAGAAAGCGTGGAGTGATTGGCCGTGTCGTCAATCTCTTGGGCAATTAATTGTAAATAGTTCATGCCAATCATTTTGTCCTTTTTTTGATAACTTTTGGCAACGGGAATGTCTAAATGTCCATCTAACCAAGGAGAAATTAAAACAGCAGCTTTGGGTAAGCGTTCAGGGAAATCGATGGCTAAATTCTGCAATACGTTTAAAACCAATGTACCACCAGCAGAATCACCTAATAAAATAACATCTTCGGGATCATAATGCTGTAAAATTTCTTGGTAAGCAGCATAGCAATGATTATAAATATCAGCAAAAGACTTATTTGGTGCTAATGGATATACAGGGATAAAATAATCTGTTGCAAAAGAGAGATCTTCAATTAGTTTATAACTAAAGTCTAATTGGCTATAGGCGAGATTCAATGTAAAGCCCCCACCATGCAGGTACAGTACAGCTTTCTTGGTAGGCGCAATAACGGAGTTTGACATGCGATACATCGTAGGAAATTGAGTCGTTTCTTGAAGAGGAAAAAGATGACGTAAATGTTTTGGCAAAGTTACTTGTTCATTTAATGATCGTTGCCAATGATAAAAAGCCTTGGTGACTTTCGGATTTCGTTCAAGGCGAGCAATTTGGGAAAGACGTAAAGAATCTTCAAAAAGACAGGCTTTTAAGGATTTTTGACGAGAACGTATGTGAAACAAATATGCGCTAGCTAACAACAAACCAATCGATTTCTTTTTCAATTAAGGCCCTCCATTCAGCAAAAAGTAAATCATTTTTTCTACAGTATAACATTTTAAAAGTAGAACAACGAAATTTGTTGAAGGGATGAAAGGACGGTTTAAACGAATGTACGTATTTATTTGTGGTTGCGTAAAGTAAATGATTGTAGTAAATTAAATGAGATTAAGAGGTCCGGTGAATGGGCGCGTTCACGGCAAGGAGAGAAGTAGGATGACAAATAAAAAGGTTACAATTAAAGATGTTGCCAATGACTCAGGTGTCTCCATTACTACCGTTTCACAAATTTTAAATGGGAATGGGGCACGGTTTAGTGGGAAAACGGTCGAAAAAGTATTGGCTGCAAAAGAGCGATTAAACTATCAGCCCGACTATTTTGCGCAACGTATGGTGATGAAAAAAAGTAAGACGATTGGCGTAATCGTACCTGATATTACCAATCCATTTTTCGCGCAATTGATTCGAGGAATTGAAAGTGTTTTATACAAAGAAAATTTTATACTGATGTTATGTAATGCGGAACAAGATGTTACAAGAGAACATGAATATTTAACAGAGTTGATTCGTCGTAGTGTCGATGGCTTTGTGATTGCAAGTTCTGAAATTTCCAATCAAACGATTAATGAAACGCTACGTGCGAAAAAGATTCCATTTATTGTACTTGACCAAAAAAAAGCAGAAGGCTTTAGCGACGCTGTTTTGACAGACGATTATAGAGGTGGGCAACTAGCAGCAAAACATTTACAAGAGCAACGACATGAACAGGTCGTCGTGGTAATGCCACCACATGCGCCAGTCAATATTCAGCAACGGTTAAAAGGTTTTTGTTCTGTTTATACGGAAAAGGTCCAGTTAATCGAAACAGAATTATCAAAAACTGGCGGCTACCAAGCTGTCCCCGAAATTTTAAAAACAGAGAGCACCGGAATTTTTGCTATCAATGATGAAATTGCTTTTGGTTTATATCGAGGATTAGCAGAAGCGGGCAAAAAAATTCCTGAGGATTATAGTATTATTGGTTATGACAATGTTGATATGTGCGAGTATGTTTCGCCGCCGCTAACAACAATTGCTCAACCTGTTTTTCAATTGGGGCAAACTACGGCGACTCTATTATTGGAAAGAATCCATCAGCCTGCAAAAGATTGGGAGGAGCAAACCTTGCCTGTCCAACTGATTGAACGATTTTCGACAGCACCCTTGAAATAGCTTTCAAGGTGTGCTATATTTTTGTTGTGGAATTAAAACGTTTTACTAAAACGTTTTAATTAGAATGAAAAAATAAATTTTATTGAGGTGGATGAAAATGAACGCGGTTACAATTATCGGAAGTATCAATTTAGACACAACATTAAGAGTCAAAGAAATGCCAAAACCAGGCGAAACAATTCACGCCATTGAACATTTTACAGCGGGTGGTGGTAAAGGAGCAAACCAAGCAGTTGCAGCGAAACGTTCAGGCGCAGAAACATATTTTATTGGTGCTGTGGGAAATGATGGCGCTGGAGCTATGATGACTGATTTAATGAGTCAAGATGAAATTAATTTAACTGGGGTCACCACTTTAGAAAAAACAGCTACTGGCCAAGCCTTTATTATGGTAGATAACGCTGGTGAAAATAGCATTATGATTTACGCAGGAGCCAATAACGCCTTTACGCCAAAACAAGTCCAGGAACATCAAGAAATTATTGAAAAAAGTGATTTTGTGATTGCCCAATTTGAAAGTGCGATTGATAGTACGATTGCAGCGTTTAAAATTGCTAAAAAAGCAGGCGTCAAAACGATTTTAAATCCCGCACCTGCGTTAGAACAAGTTCCTGAAGAATTACTAAACGTGACAGATATGATTGTACCAAATGAAACAGAAACAGAAATTTTAACAGGCATTAAAATCACAGATGAAGAGAGTATGCGTAAAGCCGCAGAAGCACTTCATCAATTAGGGATTGAAGCAGTAATTATTACAGTAGGTAGTAAAGGCGCCTTTTATGACGTCAATGGACGAAGTGGTATTGTGCCTGCTTTTAAAGTGAAAGCGGTTGATACAACGGCTGCTGGCGATACTTTTATTGGCGCATTAAGTAGTATATTAGAAAAAGATTTTAGCAATTTGGAAGAAGCTATTCGCTATGGAAACAAGGCGTCCTCGTTGACTGTTCAACGTTTTGGAGCCCAACCTTCGATTCCTTATCAACACGAATTGGCAGACAAATAAAAAGGAGCGAGCGACATGAAAAAAACAAAAGTTATTAATTCAGATATTTCCCGCGTTATCGCACAAATGGGTCATTTTGATAAATTAAGTATTGGTGATGCAGGCATGCCAGTGCCTCGGACTACAGAAAAAATTGATTTAGCAGTTACCAATGGCGTCCCTAGTTTTATGGAAGTTTTAAACAATGTCCTTGAGGAATTGGCAGTTCAACGAATTTATTTAGCAGAAGAAATTAAAACAGAAAATCCTGACATGTTGGCAGCAATTGAAACTCGTTTACCAGAAACTCCCATCAGTTTTATTCCTCATACAGAAATGAAACAAGAATTAAACAACTGCCATGCATTTATTCGGACAGGGGAAATGACTCCTTACGCAAATATTTTATTAGAAAGTAACGTTGTCTTTTAAACGAGAGAGGGGAAATAGAGATGAATGCGACTGCATTATTAATCGGTTTAGGACCGCTTCTAGGTTGGGGGCTTTTCCCGACAATCGCTTCCAAAATTGGTGGTCGTCCAGTGAATCAAATTCTTGGTACCAGTTTAGGAACATTAATTTTTGCCGCTATTTTTTCAATGATTAATGGTTTAGCTTTTCCAACGGGCATGGATTTATTCTTTTCAATTTTATCTGGTGTCGGTTGGGCCTGTGCGCAAATCATTACGTTTAAATGCTTCACGATGATTGGTTCATCACGTGCCATGCCAGTAACGACCGCGTTCCAACTTTTAGGTGCTTCTCTCTGGGGTGTCTTTTTCTTAGGAAACTGGCCAGGTGCGACAGCCAAATTGTTAGGCGCATTTGCCTTAGTGTTAATCATGATTGGTGCCAAAATGACGGTCTGGTCGGAAACGGAGTCCGCTGAGAGTGCTGGGATTATGAAAAAAGCAGTTCTTCTATTAGCCGTTGGTGAAATCGGCTATTGGGCGTACTCTGCAGCACCCCAAGCAACGGCAATTGATGGCATGCATGCCTTTTTACCACAAGCAATAGGCATGGTAATTGTGGCAGTTATTTACTCAGCAGTTGTCACTATTAAGGGTGGGGAAACATCCCCATTTATAGAAGCTGTTTCTTACAAACAAATTTTTTCAGGCTTTTTCTTCGCCTTTGCAGCGTTAACTTATTTAATTTCAGCGCAGCCAGATATGAACGGCTTGGCAACTGGCTTTATTCTATCCCAAACATCAGTTGTGCTTGCAACGTTGACAGGTATTTGGTTCTTAGGTCAAAAGAAAACAGCCAAGGAAATGACCGTAACGATTATCGGCTTGGTTTTGATTTTGGCTGCAGCTACGATCACAGTGATGATTTAAAAAAGTATTCAACGACCTATTATTCAGGGCGTTGAATACTTTTTTTTATTTGTTCTAAAAATAATGCAGCAGCTGTGGAAAGAACCGTATTTTTGCGCCAAATTAAACTAATTTTGGCTGTTAAAGCAGGATATAGCGGGATAAAACGTAAATTTGTTTGCTTTGTTTCTAGAATACCATCAATGCTTAGGGCGCTACCTAGCCCAGCTTCTACCATCAGTGAAGCGTTGTAAAGTAAGTTGTAGGTCCCAACGATTCGGAACTGATCTAGACTTGCTTCGAGCCAATCAGAGAGTTGGCTCGGAACTTGTGCTTGTCGAGAAATAAATAAAGGTTCTTCTTTTAAATCGGCTGCAGTAATAACATTTTTAGTGGCTAAGGGATGGTCCTTTACAGTGATTAAGCCCCATGTATCTACAACTGGTAATGTTAAATAGCTATATTTTTGTTTAGGTGCAGGCTCAATAATTAAACCAAAATCTAATAATCCTTTGTCTAGCCGTTCTATTACATCATCTGCATTCCCGCTGTATAAATGAAGGTGAATATCAGCTGAGTGCTGGCTTGTTATTTGTTGTAGTGCATTCGCTAAAAAAGACATAGCTTTTGTTTCGCCGCCACCAATCGTGATTTCGCCATTAATGAATTCATTTTGCGACAAGTTGGTGACTGTTTTATTCGCTAAGCTTAAAATATCTTGCCCTTGTTTAGCTAAATATTCTCCTTCAGGTGTTAATTGTATTTGTCGATTTCCGCGTATAAATAATGTCACGCCTAATTCTTCCTCTAATTCTTTTAATTGCTTAGATAATGTTGGTTGTGATACATGCAATTGTTTGGCTGCGCCACTAATCGTTTTTTCTTGGACCACTGCTAAGAAATAGTGAATCACTCGTAATTCCATTACTTTCCCTCCTATAACTAAAACGCATACTTATCTATTTATTATAAGTATTAGACAGAGGAGTTGTCACGTATTACGATAAATTTAGCAAAAGGAGGCGATTAGGAATGCTTACAAAAAATCTCCAAGAACTAATTGCAACAGGTAGCATTGATAAAGATGAACCACTATTTCAACTTATTCATCAGATTCAAGAGGAAAATAGTCGCTATTTAATAGAATTAAATCAACAAGCCTATACACATAATGAAGTAAGGAATCTTCTTGCCACGATTATCCAAGACAAAATTGACGAAACCGTTACGATTTTATTGCCTTTTTATACAGATTTTGGACGCAATATACATTTTGGTAAAAATATTTTTATTAATCGGGCAGCTATGTTTGTTGATTTAGGGGGCATTATAATTGAAGACAATGTTTTAATTGGTCCGCGCGTTAATCTCTTAAGTGTCAATCATCCGGAACTGCCAATGAAACGGCGAGGCGTATTGCTAGCACCAATTACCATTAAAAAATTTGCGTGGTTAGGCGCGGGTGTTACTGTTTTACCAGGTATTACGATTGGTGAAAATGCTATCGTAGCAGCTAATGCGACTGTAACTAAAGATGTGCCAGCTAACGCTATTGTTGCAGGAACACCAGCTAAAATTATTCGTTGGATTCAGGAAGATAAGGAGGAAATATAATGAAATCATTATCAGAAAAAGTTATTGTTATCATGGGCGCTTCCAGTGGAATCGGTGAGGCAACAGCCCGTTTACTTGCCAGAAAAGGAGCGAAGTTAGTCATTGCAGCACGTCGACAAGAACGTTTAATTGCTATAAAAAAAGAACTTCCTGAAGCAACGATTCTCGTGCAACAAGCAGATGTAACGAAAGAAGAGGAAGTTCAGCGTGTAATCAAGCTTACAATGGAAAAATATGGACGAATTGATGTTCTTTTTAACAATGCAGGAGTTATGCCAACGGCGCCTCTTATTGAAGCACCAAAAGAAGAATGGCGTCAAATGCTAGATATTAATATTATGGGTGTTTTAAATGGCATTGCGGCAGTTCTTCCAATTATGGTTGAACAAAAATCAGGGCAGATTATTGCTACTGATTCTGTGGCAGGACATGTCGTTTATCCAGATTCGGCTGTCTACTGTGGAACAAAGTTTGCTGTTCGAGCAATTATGGAAGGATTGCGACAAGAACAAAGAGAGAATAACATTAAATCAACGATTATTTCACCAGGTGCTGTACAAACAGAACTTTATCAAACAATTTCTAATCGAGTAGTACCTGAAACGTTACATCTAGAACAGTTAAGTTGGGGCTTAAAGGCGGAAGACATTGCGCAAGCAGTGGTCTTTGCCATAGACACGCCAGATCGTATGTCAATCAGTGAAATGGTTGTTCGCCCGACCACACAAACGATTTAATTTAAAAAGTATTCCTAGAAAGGAATACTTTTTTTAATCGTGATTGTTCGTTTTTTACAGAATTTAGAATTTGATATTTACTTATTTGTTGGTTTATTATATGATTAAACACGTTGTTTCATTAATAAATTGAATATTTTACGAACATTGTAAAATATTTAGATTTTAGGAGGACGGAACATGAAAGAAAAAATAAGTTCATATTTTGAACTTGAACAATTGAATACGAATATGAAACGAGAAATGTTAGCTGGTTTCACCACGTTTATCTCAATGGCGTATATTTTGTTCGTTAATCCAACCGTACTTGGTGCTTCTGGCATGGACGAAGGCGCTGTTTTTACTGCCACCGCTTTAGCGAGTGCCTTAGGTTGTATTTTAATGGGTGTGTTGGCGAAATATCCGATTGCGACAGCACCAGCTTTAGGAATTAATGCATTCTTTGCTTATTCAGTCTCTGTTGGTATGGGGATTCCTTGGCAAACGACATTAGCGGGCGTTTTTGTGGCTTCATTGATATTTATTTTAATTACAATTTTTAAATTACGCGAGTTAATTATTGATGCAATTCCTGCAGACTTGAAATTTGCCATTTCAGGTGGGATCGGGTTGTTTATTGCTTTTCTTGGTTTAAGCCAAGGTGGCTTAATTGTGGCTAATGATGCGACACTCGTTGGCTTAGGACCTTTGAATGTTGGTTCAACGTGGGTTACCATTGTCGGCTTAGTCGTAACTGCAATTTTGTTAGTTCGTCGAGTGCCTGGTGGTATTTTTATTGGGATGGCGATTTCAACGATTGTTGGTTTAGCGACAGGCGTTATTCCAATGCCTGATAAGATTATTTCAAGCGCGCCAAGTTTAGAACCAACATTTTTAGTGGCGTTAGGACATGTGAAAGATATCAATACGATTCAAATGTGGGTCGTGGTTTTAACGTTTCTATTAGTAACATTCTTTGATACGGCTGGTACGTTGGTGGGCTTAGCCAATCAAGCAGGTTTTATGAAGGACAATAAAATGCCGCGTGTGGGGAAAGCTTTAGCCGCTGATTCAACAGCGATGTTAGCTGGTTCTCTACTAGGGACATCGCCAGTTGGTGCATATGTTGAATCATCTGCGGGGATTGCTGTGGGTGGTCGTTCAGGAATCACAGCTATTACAACCGGGATTTTATTTATTTTCAGTTTGCTATTTTCTCCTTTGTTAGCAGTTGTCACTTCGCAAGTTACAGCACCAGCGTTGATTATTGTTGGTGTTTTGATGGCACAATCCTTAAGCAAAATTAAATGGAATGAGATGGAAATTGCGATTCCTTCCTTCTTAATCTTGTTAGGAATGCCATTGACATACAGCATTTCAGATGGGATTGCCTTAGGCTTTATCTTCTATCCAATTACAATGATTGCGGCAAAACGCGGGAAAGAAGTTTCGCCAATTATGTATGGCTTGTTCTTTGTTTTTGTCGGATTCATGTGGATCCTGAATGCGCAATAAGCAAGAGAGAAAGTTATCAAATAGTTGATTCATAAGACAATGAACTTATGAATCAACTATTTTTTTCGACTAAGCACTAGAAAAACGCCCCTTATTTGATGTATAATTTGCAAAGACATTGACCTGTGAAGATACAGGAACAGAGAGGAATTAATTGAGTGAAATATACAGAAATTATGGTTTTAGATATTAGTTTCTGTTGAAGTGTATTGAGAATACTGGTTTTTAATGTCTTTGTTTGCATAGTAAATAAGTTCAAAAAGCAATGATTGTTAGCTTTTGTGTTAGCGGTTGTTGCTTTTTTTATTTATTTCTTTTAGATGATGAAATTACGTTGAAAACTTTTACTTAGTAGGATTTTTCATATATAGCTATTGTTAAATTTAACCCTGGACTTATCTTCTCATTTCTGCTATAATAACTAAGTTATTATTAATAATGAAGGTGGTGAAGAAATGCCTTATGCAATAGATTTGTTTTGTGGTGCAGGTGGTTTTAGTGAAGGAATTATTCAAGCTGGATTTAATATTGTCTTTTCTAGTGATAAAAGCCCTATGGTCGAAGAAACCTATACTAATCGTCATAAACAACTTGGATTAGTTGAGGGGGTGGACACTCATTTTGAATTAGCAGATATAAAAGACCTTACTACTGAGCTAATCTTTAAAAGTATAAATAATTTGAAATATGGGAATATTTTTGAGCCCGGTTCAATTGATGCTATTTTCGGTGGGCCACCATGTCAAGGCTTTAGCCGTCTTGGTAAAAGGGATACCAAGGATCCAAGAAATATGTTGTTTCATGAATATCTAAGAATCATAAAAGATATTCAACCAAGATATGTAGTAATGGAAAATGTAACAGGAATATTAGACATGCGTATGCTTGATTTTCCAAGTGTTTTAAGTAATAATTATTATGCTGGACAAACGTTAGTACAAGATATTCTTAATTCAGAATTAATCGGTTTAGGTTACACTGTGTTAGATGTTCAAGTTTTAAACGCAGCCCATTTTGGAGTTCCACAACAAAGAAATAGGGTAGTTTTTCTTGCTTATCGTAACGATGTTGTCCCAGTTACTTATCCAGTAATTAATAATGATAGAACAACGGTTTATGATGCTTTTGGAAGTCTTTATCCTAATACTGATTTTCAATATGATACTCAGTATTCCTTTAACAGTTTGGAAGGTCGTACACCAAATGTTATAACTGGCCGCCCTATACCTAGAGAGTATATCACAAATATGGAGACTTCTAAGCATGAAACTATAGTTCAGGAGCGTTTTTCATTGTATAGACAGGGTGAGAATAGGAGAAAAGCAGTTAATCGCCTTAAAAATACTGGAATAAATCTTAGAACGGCTGCACCAAGTCTTTTTTATGAAAGCCTATTTCAATTAAATAGTAAAACAAATGCTGTATTGATAAAAAAGACATTGGAAAAACTAAATCTTCTAGCGAATGTAAATATTAATGATAAATGGCTACATTTTACCAATAGGCAATTGTCTTTATTAAAGCAATTTCATGACTTACACGATGATATAAGCTTTAAACGAACTATTCTATCTTTATCTTCTCGGTTAAACACTAACCTAGAAACCACTAAAATATTCTGGAATAAAATTAATAAAAGGCTAAATAAAGAAATTGATGAAATAACTTACCACAATGAGCTTTTGAACGGTGAAATTAGTGATGATATGGCTGAAGCAATTTTTACAAAAAAAGGAATTCGTACACGCCTGGATGTAGAAAATGTATCTCCAACAATGGTAACTTTGCCTGATGATTTCATTCATCCTTATTTTAATAGAATTCTTACAGTGAGGGAAATGGCTAGATTACAATCATTTGATGATAGCTTTGAGTTTTTAGGAAAACGAACAACTGGTGGCTCTCAGCGAGCTCTTGAAACGCCACAATATACTCAAGTTGGCAATGCAGTTCCTCCATTATTAGCAAGAGCCATAGCAGAAGAAGTGTTCAATGCTACACAGCATACAGATAATAGATAATATTGAAAATAACGAAGGCTAAAGATAGTCTTCGTTATTTATTGTAGGTTGATTGTTTCCATACTCCCAAAAAGTAAAGATCGCTGTTTATTTTTTATGCGCCAAGCGTTACCATGATTTTTGCCACTATACGCCCCGTGAGGAGTAGTATATCCTCTCCAGTCGTAAGTAATTCCACCAGTCTTTACTAATGATAAAAATGTTGTAAATTGTGGTGACCTCGAAAGCTCTGCTTCAACATATTTAAATTCTCCAACCTCATTAATCATTCTTGTTTCGGCTTTTACCCATAAAGTGGCTGGATGCTTTTTGTGTAACTCTTCTTCTAAATCATCAAAATACCAATAAGCTGTTAAAAAATCTTTTTTTTCATTAAGTTGTTTTCTTAGCTCTATTTTTCTCTCCTCCTCATTTACGTGAAGAAAAAATCCAAGAGAATTTTGCGGAGCCATATCAGAACCAATAGTGATATATAGACTTTTATAGCCAACGTGTTTTTCAGAATCATATCCATACAAACGAGTAAAGGCAGAAACTCTACTTCTATCATTAGGCTCGAATTCTGCCACAGGAGTCCCATCAAATTGTGGCCTCAGTGTAAATAAAGTATCCATTGTTCTACCCGTTTTTGCTTTGAGCTCAATTATGCCTTCAAAGTCAGCTTCTTGCGAATTGTTTGTTTGTATACCTAATAAGGACTCCAGAGTGTCACCTGCATCTTTAGGTGAAATTTTCCCTATTCCTTTTGAATTTGGATGATACCCTTTCTGTGCTACATTCCTAATCATTGGAATTAATCTAGATAATGAATAATTTACTCTATCATCACCAAAAAACTGTAACAATATTCGGTTGCTTGGAATATTGTTTGTAATGTTCATAACTGTAATTGTAGGAAGTGGTTTTTGTGTATTAACAGATACATATAACAAGTCTCCTTCATTAATTAAACCTTGTTGAAAAAGTTTTTTTATACCATATATCGAAAATCGTCGATCACCCCGTTTATTATTAACTCGATAAAAATTCATTTTTATTTTTTGTAACTCATTATTGAATAAAAATTCAGCTTGAAATTTTTTACCGTTTATTCCGCCATGTTCTAATAAGTCAAAATCCACTAACTCATTATTTTTCAACAAATCTCTTAGTAGTGCATTGGCATCAATATTATTCTTTTCAATCATAGTTTTTGTTAATCTAATGACTACATATTCAGAATCATTGTACTTATGAATATTATTAATAATTTCTAATTCATCTTTGTAAGGTTCAAAGATCATTAAACATCTTCTCCTCGCCTAAATAGTAATTCTAATCGTGTATCAATTTGTTCAGATATAGCAATAAGAGTCGATAATCTAGGATCTGCATTCTTACTATTTAATAGCTCACTTACTGTCGACTCTCTAATTCCAGGATCACTACTTAAAAATTTCTGTTTGGATCCACGAAGTTTAATCTCAATGTTTTGAATAAAAATGTTCAAATAGCTTTCTAAGTTCATGTCTCTATCGTAGGTGCTTTTCATATTAATATTTCGGCTAAATAATTGTGGAAAGTCAACATCTAATACTTTAGAGATTTCTATAAGAGTCGATAATTTAGGATTGTTCTCTCTTTTTGTGGATGAAAGTTTATTTATAGTATTCCTTGAAATATTTGCTTTACTAGATAGCTCTTTTTGAGTAAAATTTCTATCTCGTATCAACCTACCAATGTTTTCGCTAACAATTTTATTTTTCAACTTATCGCCTCCAATCTAAATACAATAATACGCTTTAATAAACATCGTAAATTCATTATAGTTTACAAAATAAAGGGTTATTTAACTTAAGATTCACTATTACTTAAATAGGCAAGTATTCTAATTAAAACTGATGATGATTTCTACGCTATTTTTTGTATACAAATAGAAGTTCATAAGAGGTTATCTTTTTACTGGCATTATTATTAATATAATTTGGTTATTTATAGCAATTGGAGAATTATGGTTTTAGGTAGTAGTTTCTGCTGAAATGTATTGAGAATATTGGGTTTTAATGTCTTTGTTTACATAGTAAATAAGTTCAAAAAGCAATGACTGTTAGCACTTGTGTTAGCGGTTGTTGCTTTTTAAATATGTTTTGTTATTAAACAATATGCTTTCCTTATAGTAAGTATCAATTCATAAAACTAGGTATTCAAAATTGTTATTAATGAAGTAAAATCCAAAAATATGTGAATATGCATTGTATATTATAATTTTATTGTGATAAAATAAATATTTTAAAAATTATTTTTGTTAGAATTTTCATTAATATAAAAATAGAAAAATTAATGATAATTGTTTTGTTATTAATTTTTTTGTTTCTGTTGTCTAATCAAAGATTTTTAGATTTTTCAGTATAAAAATACGTTTTTTAATTAGAATAAGATGAGTTTTTGCTTGAAAAATGATTGGATAGTGGTAAAATAATTTCATCAATATTGATAAAATTATAACGGAGGTGTGTTAAAATGAATGTTGAAGAAGTTTTAGTGTCGCAAAAAACCCCAAATGCAATTAATGAAGAGACTGAATTATATGGGTTTGGGTATGGTTCTGTCGTTGAGAACATTACTGTCTCTAAAGGTGGAGGCGGTGGTGGAGGCGGCGGTGGCGGTGGCTGCTGTTGTTGTTGCTGCTGTTGTTGTGGGGGTGCCACAGGATTAGAAGAATAGAAACTTCATAAGGTAAGTGGACGCACTTACCTCTTTACATAATCAAGTAAAAAGGAGTGAAAAAATGTATAAAGTAAACCCTTTTATATGGCATGATCTTAGTGAAAAAGAAACATTCTTTCAAACAAAACTATCTTCGATAATTATTACTAATAAAAATTTAGTTAGAATGTTAAAAGATTTAGAAAAAAATGAAGTAATAAATTTTGAGGAATCTCTATTATCCAATTATTTTAGGAGCAACATGATTAATAATGTACTGGTCTTTTTAGAAGAAAATAAATTAATTAAAAAGCTAGATATAGAAAATAATAAGGTTAATGAGGTTTTGGTATATACCGATGATTCTGAATTTTCTGAATTATTCGATTACGTGTTTTCCGAAAAATTTACAATTAGTCATCAGAGCAGTATTTCCCACTTAGAATCTAAAAATATGGATGGTAAATTGCTTATAGTATTTTTAAAGGCTTTCAATTTTAAAGAATATGAAAATATTGTAAATATAGCCAAGGAAAAGAATGTAGTCATTAAAATAATTTTTAGCTATAATCATCATATTTATTTTTCGAATTTCTATAAAAGAGAATGGTACAATCCATGTCCAATATGTTTTTTTTCTGAACTAGAAAGCCAATTAAGAGGAGAAATAACTTCTGATACAGCTAATTTTCAGACAATTATAGATTTACTTTATACAAAATCACAAAATTTTGCTATAGAATACCCGTTGCAAAAGGATGATTATTTTACGATAGTTTATACCATAATGAGGAATTTGGATAGCGATTTAATGAAATGTGACTTAGATGAAGTTTTATCTATTGATTTAAATAATCATTTAGTTTCAAAAGATATTGCTTATCATTGGGGGTATTGTGATTGCTATGAGTGATTATTATTGGAATGAATATAAGAATGTACTATTAGATGAAGCATATTTGATTGATACGTTAAAATATCAACAAAGGGTAGTGAATAAACAAGTAGAAGAAAATAATTTAGATGAATTGAGCGATATTTTAGGTCTTTATAATGTGAAATACTCGGATATTAGGTTAGCGGTATATCCTTTTGATGAGTTACCTGTCTTTATAAAAACGTTAGTTAGTGATTTACAAAAAAATTATGCTTCCTTTATATATAAAGTTAGTATGCCAATACTAGCCATAACAAAAAAAATAGGGAATGTAAATACTGGTTGTTATTCTTTTGATTTTAAAAATAATTTTTTGATTCTATATGAAACTGATGTAACTAAGATTAGAGAAATAGTAAATGATAAACTGGTGTTAGCTTTTTTTTTAAACATAGAGGATGCAATTTGTTTATATAAAAAAAAGGCGTACACAAATGGTATAAAAGAAATTGGTTATGTTTCTAAAAGCAGTCAATTAGCGATTAGTAAAGAAAAAAACATAATAATAAACGAAATGCTAGTACCAGAGCAACAACTGACAAATGGATTAGGTATAAACTTGAGAAAATGTTTGTTAATGGAAACTTTAATTTTAGAGGTGTTAACTAATGATATTCACGAATAAAAGTTCCTATGGTGTGAAAAGTGATATGTTTTTATCAAATATAAATATTGGATATGTGAATTTTTCACGTGTCAAGATTAAGCAAGGAACGACAGCAGGTAGTGCTTTCTCAGTTGACGAAAATAAACAGTTATCACTTATTAAAAGTTATAATGAATATTTAGAAAGACTTTTCTTAGGGATACCATTAAGTACAAATAAAACTATTTCTTCTGTAAATTTAGAAAAAAATATTGTAAGTAGTAGAAAATATTCAGAATTTGGATATGGAAATCATGAGTTCGGATTTAATGATACGACAGGAACTTCATCTGGAAAACTTTCAGAAGTAATAATCCCAAAGGCACTAACAGAATTGATTGAGAAAAATGAAGTATTTTGTTTTTGGTATGGTTTGAAAGGGGAAAAGTTAAAACAAGATAAAGAAATTCATGACTTAATTAATGATTATAATTTTATTTCAAATATGTTTAAAATTTATGTAGTTCGTGAACTTAGTAATTATTCAACAGTGATCGTGATGGGGTTTTTAGAAGGGAAATTACTAACCTCAGGTGTATGTTGTAGTATTACTATGGAACAATCTCTAATTTTGGCCTTGAAAGAAGCTAAGGGAATAGAGTGGCAAACTTTTAATAATCCCTTAGCAAAAGCAAATAAATTTTCTGATAAATTGCATAAACAAATTTTAAAAAAAGTAAAGTTTATGGATGAAACATACAAAGTTATTACAAAAGATTCTATACAAGCTACGAAATACATTGAAACTTCTGATTGGATTAACCATGTTGAGATATCCGTAATTGGAGATGACATAAATAGAGGAGTTAAAACAATAAAATGTATATCCAAACAGTTACTAAATTCTGTACCAATTAAGATAAACATTGAAAGACAAAAAGATAAAGAGATTATTAAGAGATATTTAATTGATTATTCTATTGATTGTCCTATCCAATGATAGAAAGGAGAATACTTTTGAAAGGTTTTTTAAGAAATAAGGTGAATTTTGTTTTAAATGAGGATTTATTTATGTCACATCACTATAACGTATATATAGAAAAATATTCTAAAAGACCTATCAAAGCCTATGAGGTTGATTTAAAGAATAAAAGGCAGCATATTCTTTCAACTTTAGGAGAGTATTTGGAGCGAGAAACACTCATCAACGAAAATTCACCAAAAGAGCATACGGTTATTGCTACGAATTTAATTGATGGAAGCATTAAACAAGTTAATCTTGATATGATTTTGTTTAAGAATAGTTTTGTTGATTCTTCTGGTATGGCCTCGCATAAAAAATCAAAGCCATTGATATGGACAGCGTATAAAGAATTCTTTGAAAGACAGAGCTATATTACTAACTTCTTGTTTCATACTAAGGCTCAGCAATTAAATATAGATAAGATAGAAGAAATAAAAAAAATAGACCGATATTTGACTAATTATTTAGACAATGTCAAATATTATAATATATCTTTAAGTAAGAACCTTTACGTAGTACTTGCCGTTGGATATGGTGAAAAATACAAAGCAGTGGGTTTGGGAACTAGTCAATCAGCAAGAAAAGCAGTAATAAAATCACAAAAAGAAATATTACAATATTTTGCTACATCGCATTCAAAATATAAAGAAGGAAAAGTTAGTCAAGGCTCTGGATTAGTAATTGACAATAAGGACATTTATCATGACTATTTTGATAGATTGAGCTCGAAAGAAGTTAAAGATTTATATGCATATCTTGAAGGTAGTGAATTTGTTATTCTGAATAATGAAGAGAAAACAGAAAAAGTAAGTCATACATTTACTATCAAAAATATAAGCAATTCTCTTAATATGTCTCCGTATATTACAATGTTTGAAAATAATCATGCTAAGAATGTGAAAGTAGTGAAGGTATTTGACCCAAAGTGGTTTCCCAACATGGCACCAAGAAATTTTTCGAAAGAAATAATATTAAATATAGAGAATATATTAAAATTAAAAAGAAAAAATTTTTCAGAACTGTTACCATTTCCGTAAGGAGGAGTGAAAATGTTTATCTCAGTTAAATCATATGCATTGTTTAATATTAAAATGTTACTGAAAGATAAAATCCCTTTATTGTGGTCAATAGCCTTACCTGTAATTACTTTTTTTATGAATTATAGAAGTGTAACAAATGAATGGGAATTGGCATATTGGTGGGTATATATTGTTGTTTGTTCCTATGTTTATGGAGTAGGAGTTTACGCATTACAATTAAAGGAATATGGAAGCTTAAAAACAATTTTTTCAATAAATAATTCACCTTGGGCATTTTTTTTAGGCAATCTATTGACGCAAATTATGTTTAGCTTTATCAGTGTAAACTTACTTAATTTAATTGTGGTTATTTTACTACCATTATCGTTTCTCCGTCTTTTTTTATATAGCTTTATTACTATTATAGCGTGTTTACCAGTTGCATTTTTTAGTTACAATTTAACTCTAATAAAAAAAGTGCATGCTAATACTATAAATTCAATATTTACAATGCTAATTTTTGGTTTATTTATATTGTTAAATACGAATATAGAGTTAAATAAATATAACCCTCTGTCAATTTTATCTAATGTTTTAATTGAACATAAAAATATGGATGTCTTCAAATATGTTACTTTTTCAATATTTTTAGTTTTTATTAGTATGTATTCTATAGTTAAATTTGAACCGATTTCAAATGAAAGAAGGTAAAGCTATGATAGAAATAAAGGATTTAAATATTCCTTATGTAGATAAAAAAATAAGTATGAATATTTTAAAAGAGTATAATTTATTTACTGGTGATAATGGTAACGGAAAAACCTTACTATTAGATTACATTTCAGGAGTAAAAAAGGCAAAAAGAACTGTAATTAAGGGGAATGAAAGTATCATATATATTAATCAAAACATATATTTTTCTGATCGTTTATCAGGAATGGACTTTCTGAAATTTAGTTATGGTTTGGACGGAAAAAAAAGTATTCAATCTTTTTATCAATTAAGCGATAAAATTCTTAAGCGTGAAGATATTGATAAGTTGCTTAAAAAACAATGGGGAATGCTTTCAGGAGGGGAAAAAAAGTTCCTTTATGCTCTTATTTTGATGTCTTTAGAAAGAGAATGGTATATTTTAGATGAACCGTTTGCTTTTGTAGATAAGAAAAGAAAAAAAATGTTATATAAGATTATAGATATTAAGATATCAGAAGATAAGGGTATTATTTTAACTACTCATGAAGAAGATGAAGTAGTATTAAAATCAGTTAGCAAGGTTTTTGAAATATAACTGTAAGAAGTAGTGTCATTATTTTAGAATATTTAATGTTGTACGATAAAAGAATGAATTATAATAAGCTCAGACTGTAGTTTAAATTATAGTAAATATAAAATAATTATGTTTTTGTATAGTAGTTTTTTTGGAAAGTATAGATAATACTGGTTTTTAATGTTTTTGTTTGTATAGTAACTAAGTTCAAAAAGCAACGATTGTTAGCTCTGCTGCTAGCAGTTGTTGCTTTTTGAACTTAGTTAAATAGTGTAGTCTATGAAAATTAAAGTGCTAGTGACAAATCTACTCTACTAATTTAAATAACGTTTGTTTTTTGTTTAGATTAACTCATTAAATGTACAATCGTTTCAAATTAATGAGAGTTTTCGTAATAAAGTTTTATCTCTTTTGGTAAGTTATTTGGAATTTTTGATTTAACAGCCACCTCGTTCCCTTGCTTAAGGACTTCATCGTAGTACCAGCATTTAAATTTAATCATATCAAGAACTTTTTCCATTTGTCGCAATTCTTTTTCTACGCTTACTTTTTGTCGTTCAAATAGTTCTTTTCGAATTTTGAAAGTTTCTGACCCTAATTTTGTCCATTTCATAAATTGTTTAATATCTTTAATTTCTAATCCAGATTTCTTCAAACACTCAATCACTCTTAAAGCTTCAATTTCGTTATTAGAAAATTTTCGAATACCGGAAACACGCGTTATTTCAGGAAATAATCCTTCTTTATCATAATAGCGGAGAGTTGAAACTGGAATGTTAAACATTTTTGATATTTCGCCGATTGAATATGCTGTCATAGCTCCTCCTGAAAAATTTTTATAATCAGACTTGACCTAAAGTTAAGTTTAGGTAGTAAGATTGTATTATTAAAAAAATTAAATGTCAACTATAGGAGGGAAAGCAAGGATGCTAGAAGATACTACAATGATTCAAAAATGGGATAAGGTATTCCAAAAAAGCGATAAGGTTAATCATCGTAATGTGACTTTTACTAATCGATTTGGAATAGCTCTAGTTGCTGATTTATATGAACCAAAAAGACAAGCGGAAGAGTTTCCTGCAATTGCTGTGTGCGGTCCGTTCGGGGCAGTTAAAGAACAATCATCAGGACTTTATGCTCAAACAATGGCAGAACGGGGCTTTTTGACGATAGCTTTTGATCCGTCATTTACTGGAGAAAGTGGAGGGATCCCACGTAATGTTGCTTCTGGCGATATTAACACTGAGGATTTCCAAGCGGCTGTTGATTTCTTGTCGGTCCAAAAAAATGTTGCTCAGGATAAAATTGGAATTATTGGTATTTGCGGTTGGGGCGGCATGGCACTAAATGCAGCTGCAATTGATACAAGAGTAAAAGCAACCGTTGTTTCGACTATGTATGATATGTCTCGTGTAACAGCTAATGGTTATTTTGATTCTATTGATGTGGATGGTCGATATGAAATGCGTCAACAACTCAATGCACAACGTATTGAAGATTTCAAAAATGGGGATTATGCTCGTTCGGGTGGTGTTCCAGATAGTTTGTCAGAAAGTGCGCCTTATTATATTAAAGATTATTTCGATTATTACAAAACAGACCGCGGCTATCATAAGCGATCGTTGAACTCAAATGAAGGTTGGAATATGACGTCTGCTCTTTCATTGTTAAATACTAAATTTCTGTCTTATAGTGATGAGATTTTTAGTGCGGTGTTAATTATTCATGGTGAAAAAGCTCATTCTCGATATTTCGCAGAAGACGCTTTTAAGAAGTTGCAAGGAGATAACAAGGAGTTGCTAATTATTCCTAAAGCAACACACACTGATCTCTACGACAAAATAGACATCATTCCATTTGATAAAATGACCGAATTTTTTTATCAAAATTTGGAAGTAAGATAGGAGGAATTTGTAAATGATTGAGAAACAAACTGCTGGAAGAGATTTTTTAGGTGAATTTGCACCCAAATTTGCTGAGCTGAATGATGATGTGTTGTTTGGTCAAGTATGGGCAAGAGAAGATAAACTTTCTTTGAAAATGCGTTCTATTGTGACAATAACGGCGCTCATTTCAAAGGGAGTTATCGATACATCTTTGAACTATCATCTGGAAACTGCTCGGAAAAATGGTGTAACTAAGACAGAAATGGCTGAATTATTAACACATCTTTCATTTTATGCAGGATGGCCGAATGCTTGGGCAGCGTTTCGATTGGCGAAAGAAGTGTATGTGGAGGACCATAACAAAGAAGAACATGGGGGATTGTTTGGTCAAGGGGAATTAAACACAGCTTATTCAGAATACTTTATTGGTCAAAGTTATTTGAAACCATTGACTGATCCAAAAGAAACAGTGTTTATTGCCAATGTCACGTTTGAACCAGCTTGCCGTAATAATTGGCATATTCATCATGCGAAATCAGGAGGAGGCCAAATCTTGATATGCGTAGATGGTGAAGGTTGGTATCAAGAAGAAGGAAAAGAAGCACAAAGCCTGAAGCCAGGGGATACCATTACAATACCTGCCAATGTAAAGCATTGGCACGGTGCAAAGAAAGATCGGTGGTTTAGCCACTTAGCGATTGAAGTGCCTGGGGTAGAAACATCAAACGAATGGCTAGAGCCTGTTAAAAATGAATTTTATGATAGTCTAAAGGAGTGTTAATAATGAAAGTAAGTATTGAAGATGTTATTAATGGGTACAGAAGTGATGCTCCTGTTGATTTAGAGCGAGATGCGTATGCTGAGGAGCTTTATCAAGAAGCGATAAAAATTGGAATAGAAATGAATACCAAGTATCATTCAGAAGAGGAATTACGAGAAATTATGAGTTACTTGATTGGAAAAAAAGTAGATGAAACTTTTCGTATATTTCCACCTTTTTATACGGACTTTGGTAAAAACATTACACTTGGCAAAAATGTCTTTATAAACTCAGGGACACATTTCCAAGACCAAGGTGGGATTGTGATTGGTGATGGTGTATTTATAGGACATAATGTAGTACTTGCTACAATTAATCACGACCTATTTCCAAAGAATAAACGTAAAAATCATTATGCGCCAATTGTGTTAAAAAATAACGTATGGATTGGTTCAAATGCTACGATTACTTCAGGTGTAACGATTGGTGAGTGGTCAGTAGTTGCAGCAGGTGCGGTCGTCACAAAAGATGTTCCACCCTACACTGTAGTAGGTGGCGTTCCCGCTCGTGTGCTAAAATCAATAGATAAGGAAGAGAATGGTAGATGATTGATAAAACAACAAATTCAAAAGCAGATGAGACTGATAATATGAAGAAACTTTATCTTATGCGACATGGTGAAACGCTATTTAATAAATTAGGGAAAATTCAAGGAGCAAGTGACTCACCTTTGACTGAAGTAGGAATAAAACAAGCAAGAATTGCAAAAGAGTACTTCCAAAATCATAATATTAAATTAGATGCTTATTATTCCTCTACACAAGAGCGTGCATCAGATACACTAGAAATAATTATAGGAAATAAAAAATATAAGCGTATAAGGGAACTAAAAGAATGGAATTTTGGTATATTTGAAGGAGAAAGAGAATATTTAAACCCTAAAAGACCTATTGGGGAAACTTCATATGGTGATTCTTTTGTGCCTTATGGCGGGGAGTCTTCAAAAGTGGTGCAGGAAAGAATAAACAAAGGACTTACTAAAATTATGGAACAAGAAAATAACCAGAACGTTTTGGCAGTTAGTCATGGGGGGTCTATGTATCTATTTATACAAAAATGGCTAGCGTATGAAAAAGTTTCAAAGATAAACTTTTCAAATTGTTGTATTTTAGAGTTTGGGTATAAAAATAATAGTTTTGTATTTCTACAAGCGATAAATCATGATTTTTCTAATTTAGTTTAAAAAAGTAAACAGATCGGAAGTTAAAAAAACTTTTGACCTGTTTACTTTTTATGTATGCTTTTTGAATTTTAAATATTTTTCTTTTTTTATAAATAACAGCATATTGGTTTTGATATATCTTCTAGAGCTCTGTAAAATGTTATCGTGTTAGTATAATTATTTGAAATATATCGTACCTAGCAGTACATTAGTTTTGTAACTAATATTAATTAGGAGGGTTTTCTGTGAAAAAAACTTTAATTTCTGTTCTAGGGGTTTTATCTATCGTTGTTTCTATGGCATTTTCTTCTTATTCTGTCAATGCAGCTTCTAATGATTGGTCTTGGCCACTAGGCAAACCATATGCGGGAAGATATGAAGAAGGACAACAATTTGGGAATACCGCATTTGATCGAGGAGGCACTTATTTCCATGATGGGTTTGACTTCGGCTCTGCTATCTATGGAAATGGTAGTGTGTATGCTGTGCATGATGGTAAAATTTTATATGCTGGTTGGGATCCTGTAGGTGGAGGTTCATTAGGCGCATTTATTGTATTACAAGCAGGAGATACAAATGTGATCTATCAAGAATTTAGCCGAAATGTTGGGGACATTAAAGTTAGCACGGGACAAACTGTTAAAAAAGGACAGCTTATAGGGAACTTTACTTCTAGTCATTTACATTTAGGAATGACAAAGAAAGAATGGCGCGCTGCTCATTCTTCTTGGAATAAAGATGATGGCACTTGGTTTAACCCAATTCCTATACTTCAAGGAGGGTCTACGCCTACACCTCCAAATCCAGGACCAACAAATTTCACAACAAATGTACATTATGGTTTACACGTCCTTGGGGGATCTTGGTTGGGGGAAGTAACAAACTTTAACAATACTAATGATGGTTTTGCAGGTTATCCTAATCGGCAACATGATATGCTTTATATTAAGGTAGATAAAGGGGAATTGAAGTATCGTGTTCATACAGCTCAAAGTGGCTGGTTAGCTTGGGTAAATAAAGGAAATAAAAATGATACAGTGAATGGCGTAGCAGGTATTCAAGGACAAGCAATTGATGGTGTTCAGTTAAACTATATAACTTCTAAGGGAGAAAAATTATCACAAGCATACTATCGCTCACAAACTACGAAACGATCAGGATGGTTAAAAGTAAGTGCAGATAATGGTTCTATTCCGGGATTAGATAGTTATGCAGGAATTTTTGGAGAACCGTTAGATCGCTTGCAAATTGGTATTTCACAGTCTAATCCATTTTAAATTTAAAAAATAACAGCACGATTACGCATTTAATAAATTTTAAAGAGGTGAATGAGTATAAATAAAGATATAGTCAATATACTGAAAAAAACATTTATTTTGCCTGTTGTTGGAGTATTCTTTATGCTGAGTACCAATGCTTTTGCTTCTGAAGATTATAATTTACTTGGAGTAAAAAATTATGATCAGTATGCATTAGGAGCACCTAGTGGGTGTGAGGGAGCTTCACTATTACAAGGATTACAGTATAAAGGGAAAATTCCAGATTGGGACTTAATCAAGTTTTTGAAGACAATCCCTATCTCTTCTAGTGGAAATCCTTATGATGGATTTGTAGGTAGTCCTTTTGTTGAAAACTCATGGACTTATTCCGCTATCTATCCTATTCCTTTAGTAAAATGGGGGCAAGCATATGGTGATGTAAAAGATATGTCAGGTCATTCTTTAGATGAATTACTAAATGAAGTGAAAAATAATAATCCAATTGTTGCTTGGGTAACGATAAAATTTCAACCGGCACGATGGGGAATATGGAATTTTGGTAGAGCAGTAAATAATAATCATGCAGTAACTTTAGATGGTTATGATTCAAAAAAAGAAAAACTTCACGTATCGGATCCGATTTCTGGTAAATATTGGATCGATAAGAATACATTTGAAAGTGTATATAATGAAAGAAACTTTGCGGTTGCGATTTATTAAGATCTATTACTTATCAAATTATAGAAATAAAAGAAATTTTTTTATCGAATGTATTTGAAAGTGTACAGAAGAACTGTTTTTTGTACACTTTTTTTAGTTTATTTTAAGGAATAATAAATATATTCTATTTATTATCAACAACCCAGTAAATAAATAACCATAAATCAAGTAAAAAAATCATAACTTCAATATCTGTTTCTCCTGATGGTTAAAATAGTTAAAGATTTTAACGCCATGAATTCGTTAAATATGAGTGTGCTAGTAGTTTATATTTATAAAAAATAAACTATGGAATTTTATAAAATTTTTAAAATAGTGAATTGAACAATAAAAATAGTTTTAAATATTACAATAATTTTAAGCTGATTTCTAGATTTTCTATTTTAAAACCATATTGAGCATTATGGTTGTCATAGATAAAAAATAGATGGTAAAATATTTCCACCTAAAATCGAATAAGAGATTTTGGGAATATAGTATATGGTGAAAGTCGTTTTTGTAAGATGCTGAGTATATTAAAAAATTATAGAAATTTTTAAGTTAACAAAAATAAAACTTTCGCTAGATTATTTATAGGAAAGAGGAAAAATAATGACAGAATTAAGTAAAAAGCCCGTACGTGATTATGCAGAACATAATGCTTATTTCCCATCAGAGTACTCATTGAGTGTTTATACAAGTCCAGTTACACCTTTTGATGGCTATAAGTTTAATAAGGCTTATTCTGGAGGAGAATTAAAGATTTTAATGATTGGATCAGATGAGCGCTATGTCCAAGTGCAAAACGGGAAATTGTTTTCTACAGGTAATCATCCTGTAGAGACTTTGCTACCTATGATGCACATGGCTGCAGCGGGGTTCGACATTGATGTTGCTACTCTTTCTGGTAACTCCATCAAGTTAGAAATGTGGGCTATGCCAAAAGAAGACGAGGCTGTGATGGACTTTTACCATGATTACCTTCCTAAGTTTGAGAACCCTTTGAAGCTAAGTGAAATTTTACCTCAAGTAATGGCCGATAATTCTCCTTATGTGGCAGTTTTCTTCCCTGGTGGTCATGGAGCATTGCTAAATCTTCCTGAAAGTGAAGAAGTCAAAGACATTCTCAATTGGGCTATGACCAATGATAAGAAAGTAGTGACTCTTTGTCATGGACCTGCTGCATTGCTAGCTGCAACTCTTAATGACGGAGATTTTCTTTTTGATGGTTACGAAATGACTGTCTTTCCAGATAGTTTGGATGAAGGTGCTAATCAAGAAATTGGATATATGCCAGGACTATTGAAATGGCGTTTACAAGAAACACTGGAAGAAAATGGAGTAAAAGTTCTCAATGAAGATATTACAGGACAAGTTCATAAAGATCGTAATCTATTAACAGGAGATAGTCCACTTGCTGCTAATAATTTGGGGATTCTTGCTGCTAATGAGTTGTTAGAAATGGTGGATCAATAAAAAAAATTTCATTACTAATAAAAAAATATTAGTGTTGTACAAAAACATGAAATTAATAGGATTTTTAATGGGTTTAACAGTTTGTTTTTAGAAGTGAATAGTTAGAATAGATAAATATTAATTTATATTCAAAGTTAATCAAACCTTTCTTGAAATAGGGAGGTTTGATTAATTTAAAATATGAATAAATTCATATAGACGTAGATACGCCTTAGCTAAAAAAATCAATAATTTTTATTTTATAAATATTAGGGAGAAATTTTTATATAAAAGATATGGTAAATAAATGGGGCTCTCAGAACAATAATGCTGGAAAAATAACATTTACACAAAAAGAATAACATTTTTATAATTCTTAAATTAAAGAAGTTCCTAATTATTATATATTAGGCATCGATATAAAATTATAAGTTAAAAATAGTGTTTGACAAATAGCTAATTTCTAGACAGAAGTATATTGAAAGATGTATGTGTTAAATTAGCATAGTTTTACATTTCTCTATTTAGTGATTGAATTTTAGAAGATTTGTGAGATTTAATACAATATAAATACCCTCCCTTATATTAAAATCTGAAGGTAAAAGTAAATAGTTGGGATTCTTAATTAGCGATATCAATTATATATATCTTAAAGTTCGATAAAGAAATCTACGTATAAGTGTAGATGGAGAAAATTAAACTTTAATAAGAAGGTGTATTATGTGTATAAATATAAAAAAATTAAATTAAATATAGAGTTATTGACTGTTATAGTTATCAATTTATTAAGTTTGCAATTAAGTGCTTTTTTATTTGGAAAAAATAATGAACTAACAATTAAAGGTGCACTAACTTATACGTTACCATTAATTATTATTTTTTTTAGTATTCGTATTTTGAGTGTAAAAATTGGTTATAAAAATTTAAAAAATACTCTAAAATCTTTTTTTAGGGATGGACGCTACTTAATTTTGATAATGGTAATTTTTTTTCTAATAAATTTAGGTTCTATTTCTAGTGATAAATTAGATGGTTTTCAAATTAGAAATGTTTTCTTTTTTCTTTTAACATGCTTTTTTACAGGTGTTTTTGAAGAATTACTATTTAGAGGAATTGTTTTAACACGTCTATCTAGTATTTATTCTCCTAGAGTAAGTGTAACAATATCGTCTATTTTTTTTGGTATAGTACATCTATTAAATTTGATAGATCAACCATGGTTAATTAAAGGAACGCTAACTCAAGTTTTTTATACGTTTTGTTTAGGTATGATTTTAGGAACAATTTATTCTAAGAGAAACAATATTTTTACAATTATATTATTACACGCTAGCTTCAATTTTTTTGGCTCATTTTCTCAAGTTTTTACATGCAATATTTCTTTGGTCAAACAAGATAGTTCTATGATTGAAATCCTTATACCTATAATATTGATAGTACCTTCTACAATACTTTCATTAAAGAAGATGCATTAACATAGTATTTGAGTACCTATTCTAATTTTACAAAAAAATGATTTAATAAAATGATTTTTATATAAATAAATTTATCTGAGAATTACATCTATCTATATAATTAAAAAAGCGAGTTCACAATTGTATGTTTAGTGAAGAAGATAAGCTTGAGATTATTCTAGGCATAATTTATATACACAATAAATAGGAATAAAAGTTCATATTTTTTTTTGTACTAATTATTATGGAATTAAAATTGGAGATGATGATATGTTTAAACTATATCTTAACTATTGGAAAAGAATTTTTGATTATAAAGGAACATCAGATGTGATTGAAATTTTTATTGCGTTAGCAGGTGATTTTTTAGTAATCATTTTTTTGAATATTCTAGGTATTGTCATTCCAATTAGCTGGGAAAATAGTTTAGTGAATTTTTTATATATTGTTAAATTAGCAATGATAGTTCCAGCAATATCATTGTTAGTACGAGTTCTAAATAAATATTAAATTAAGGATAAAAAATATACAAAATATTATTATACAGTGTTCAAATTCATTATACGTTTAACATTTTTAAGTAAAATTAAAAAGTTGCTATAGAAAAATTTTTATAGAATATTAATAGAGACACATCTTTTAATTTATTGATCTCTTTTGCTGAATAATTGTAAAGATTTCTTTATAGATTGTTTTTAATAACTCTTTATAATTATAGAAAATCAAAATATTTGTATAAATAAATAACATCCTATAAAATTTTATTGTGAATAAAAATTAGGAGGATATATAAAATGAAAAAAAGCAATACAAGATTCAGAACTTATTTTACAGACGATGAAGCGGGGACAAACATTTCTTGGGGATCAGTTTTTGCTGGAGTAATTACATTTCTATCTATTTTTATGACTCTTGGACTTATTGGATCAGCGATTGGGTTCGGTACTTTAAAACCGACATCAAGTAACCCTTTAGATGGAGTTGGGACTGGACTCATTATTTGGTCGATTATTACTATTGTGTTATCTCTGATGGCTGCAGGATTTGTATCTGGTGTAGCGGCTAAAAGAATTGGTTTATTGCACGGTTTCTTAACATGGGCAACAAGTATGATTGTAGTAATGCTTTTAGTGAGTTATACAGCTGTTAGTACATTTTCAGCAATCGGTTCCCTTTTAGGAAATGTTGCTTCTGGTGTAGGGGATAGTGTTGGGGCAGTTGCTTCTACTACTGGCGATGCGATCTCAAAAGGTTTTGATAAAGTAACTGATGAAATTGGCACGGTCAATACACAAGAACTACAAAATAATGTAAATAAATATTTAAAAGATACGGATGTTCCAGAACTTCAACCAGATTATTTAAAAGATCAAATGAGTGAAGCGACTGATAAAATCAAAGATGCTGGTAAAGAAATTATAAAAAATCCTGAAAATGCAGATAAGGTTTTTGATTCTACAGCGGATTCTTTACAAGACCAAGCGAAAAAAATTGGCGATTCCGTAGATAAAAACGCGATTGCGAATGCTGTAGCGAAAAATAGCGACTTATCTCAAGAAGAAGCTCAACAAGCAACAGATAATATTTACAATGAATTAAAAACAGCTAGTGATGAAGCGCAAAAACAAATTGACACTGCACGTACTAATTTAGATAAAGCTAAAGATGATTTGAAAGAATCAATCGATGAAGCAAGACAAGCGGCAGAGGATGCATCAAACACGACAGCTAAAGCATCTATTTGGGGATTTGTTGCAATGGTCGTTGGCTTAATTATTACTTCCCTATTTGGATTATTAGGAGCTAACTTAGTAAAAAATCCTGAAAGAGAGCATAAAATGTAAGAACATTAAAGTAATTTAAATGTTAATAATCAATGTAATGAATATTTTGAACTGTTTATAAAAAAAGTCTGAGAACATTATTGTTAATGCTTTTCAGACTTTTTTATTGCATGCAATTGTTATTATTTAATCGAATTTTATAATTTTTAAATCTTTAAAAAACGCTTCTGTACCGATATCAACGAACAATCCTATACTACCAGAAGCAGCCTCCCCAAGTTTCATGTTCTCTACAACCAAAGAAGGAGTTTCATTATTGTTTATATAAAATTCACCTCTAGATTCTTGAATTATGGCTTTTAAAGTAATCCATTCGTTAAGCTTAATATCAGCTGAACCTTCATAATCCGCTATATTAAGATTTCTAAAATATTCAAAGGTATAGTTGGGGTATGAAAAATATTGTACTGCTCTATTCTTTCTTGTAGGATCTTCGCTATGACCATTGGTAGGGCGTATATAAAAAGATTCAAATTTAGAATCATCATCATTTATCCTGAATGCAATACCAATAAAACCTCGAGCAAAGCTTGGAGCATTCGACAATAACCTACTTAACATTTTTACTTCAATTATACCATTATGAAAAGAAAAATTAGTTACTTTAGCGTAGGTATTTTCATCAAATTCCATTATTTTATTTGATTTTACAACTCTTAAAACAATGTCTTTTTTTAAAGTAGTAAGTTTGGCATTTACATTTACTTGCTCAAAATCAAACATTTCTATATCCATGTTTTCACGCTCCCTAATTTTCTATAATATAAGGATAGCTTATTTTTTTTAGAATGAGAAGTAGGTACAAAAATGTAACTATATGTTAACTTGTGTTTTGTAAAATTCTCCCCACTCTCTCATAGATTCAATTACAGGTAATAATGTATTTCCTAGTTTAGTTAATTTATATTCGACATGGGGTGGATTTTTTTTAAAATCAATACGTTCAACAAGGCCATCTTTAATCATTGACTTTAAACTAGCTGTCAAAACTTTTTGTGAAATTCCACTCAATGATCTTTTTAACTCACTATTTCTTTTGGAACCAGTCATTAAATCCCGGATAATCAAGACCTTCCATTTACTATTAACTAGTTTAACTGTTGTTTCTACATCACAAATAGGTAATTGTGGATTTTTTTTCATAATTTTGTTCTCCGAATAGAATTTTTAATTTATCTATAGTATAAATTAAATTTATAGATAATTTCAACGGAAATATCTAATAAAATTTTATTAATAGACTTTCTATTTTAGCTAATATTGTGTGAAAAATTATAGATATATATTTTAAAACATAATCAGTTGCCTTGAAGTTAACTTCAAGGTTTATAATGATGAAAAATAGATAGTAGGGAGTTAGATAGATGAAAAAGACACTTTATTTAATGAGACATGGTCAAACATTGTTCAATCAACAAAAAAAAATTCAAGGATGGTGCGATTCTCCTTTAACAAAACAAGGAATTGAACAAGCTAAGATAGCTAAAGAATTTTTTGAAAAAAACGGTATTGTATTTGATGGTGCACACACTTCTACTCTTGAACGAGCTTCAGATACATTAGAATTAATTACAGAAATAAACTATGAGAGGCATAAAGGCTTAAAAGAATGGAATTTTGGCAGATTAGAAGCGGAGCATGAATATTTAAATCCACCATTACCTTATAGAGATTTTTTTGTACAATATGGTGGTGAAGAAGAAATAGAGTTTAGAAAAAGAGTAACAAAATGCTTAGTAAATATTATGCAGAAAGAACAAGGTAAAACTATTTTAGTAGTCTCACATGGAGCAGCTTGTAGGCAATTTATAAGAGAGTGGGCGCATTTAAGTGATATTACACCGCAAGCTCCTATTGGTAACTGTAGTATTATGAAATTTTGTTTTGAGAATGATCAGTTTTACTTAGAAGAGATTATTAATCATGATTTTTCACATTTAGAGTAAGGAGGTAAAGACAATAATGAATATAAAACAGGCAGCAGAAATGTTTAATTTAACAGTAGATACGTTAAGATATTATGAACGAGTGGGAATAATACCTCCTGTATCAAGAAACAGTAGTGGATATAGAGACTATAAAACTAAAGATTTAAATTGGGTTTATTTAGTAAAAAATCTTCGTAATGCAGGCTTATCTATAGAATCTTTGATTGAATTTTCAACTTTAGCACAACTTAGAGATAAACAAAATGTAGAAGATGCGCAGAAGCATATTTTAAAAGAACAGTTAGTAGAATTAGATAAAAAGCTAGAGGAAATGCAACAAACAAGAGAATTACTTGTGTACAAGATAGAAACATATGAGGATCATATTGCAAAATTTAAAGCTGGTGAATTGGATCCTGATAAAGTCGAAAAACTATGGGAACGAAAAAAATAAATTTTTTTCTTTTTATGTATTTAACTCTAAGATTTAGGATAGAACATGTAAAGAAATTAGAGGAGGAAAACAATATGCAAACAATTACTTTGAATAATGGTGTAGAAATGCCTCAATTGGGATTTGGTGTGTATCAAATTCCATTAGAAGAAACAGCTGAAGCAGTCTATCAAGCCATTAAAGCAGGATACCGTTTGATCGATACAGCTTCTATTTACGGAAATGAAAAAGAAACAGGTGAGGGAATCAAACGTGCCATCAATGAAGATCTGGTCACTAGAGATGAACTTTTTATTACCTCTAAATTGTTTATTCTTCAAGCATCAGAGGGCAAAGCTAAGGAAACGATTGAACATTCTCTTAAAGTAATGGGATTGGATTATCTTGATCTTTATCTTATTCATCAACCATATGGAGATATTTATGGTGCATGGCGGTCAATGGTTGCTACTCAAAAAGCAGGGAAATTGCGTGCAATAGGAATTTCAAATTTCAAGTCAGCTAAAATGATTGAGTTTGTTGGATTGAATGAAGTAAAACCTCAAATTAATCAAATTGAAGTGAATCCATGGAATCAGCGAATTGAAGATCAGGAATGGCACGAAAAATATGAAGTACAAATAGAAGCTTGGGCACCATTTGCAGAAGGTCGCCATGAACTATTCAAAAATCCAGTATTAGAAGAAATCGGTGAGCAATATGGCAAGTCAATTGGTCAAGTTGTGCTTCGCTGGCTAATGCAAAGAGGGATTGTAGCTTTAGCAAAATCAGTCCATCCTGAACGAATGGCTGAAAACATTGATATTTTTGATTTTGAGCTTTCAAAAGGAGACATTGAAAAGATAGCGAATTTAGACATGAAAGAATCTGCTTTCTTTGATCATGACGCACCACAGCAAGTGGAATGGTTTATGAATAGAATGCTAGACACTGAAATTAATGTGGATTAAAGGAGTTAAAAAAGATAGGTCTGTATGGTTACTTTAAAGTAACTAATTGCTAGCTATAATAAAACCTTATAAAATTATTTTAGAAAGGAAGTGATTGTTATGAACAAATATAAAAATATAATTATTGGTTTTGGAAAGGGAGGGAAAACACTAGCAAAAGAAATTGCTATGCGTGGTGAAGAGGTATTGATGATTGAAGAATCTGAACTAATGTATGGAGGGACATGTATTAATGTAGGATGTATACCATCAAAATCTTTAATAATTAATGGAGAAAAACATGTAGATATGTCAACGGCGCATTCAATAAAAAATAGTTTGACAAGTAAGTTGAGAGAAAAAAATTACAATAACCTTTTTGAAGAAGAGAATATAACTATTTTAAATGGAAAAGCTAAATTTTTATCAGATAAAATCATACAAATCACTAAGACAGATAATACGAAAATCCAAGTTGAAGGTGAACGTATTTTTATTAATACGGGCTCAAAAGCTATCAAATTACCTATAGATGGGGTAAATAAAAGTAAAAATGTTTTAGATTCTACAACTGCTATGGAACAAGTAATAGCACCAGAAAAAATAGTTATTATAGGTGCTGGTTATATTGGGTTAGAATTTGCATCAATGTTTAATTCTTATGGAAGCAAAGTTAGTATTTTAGATGCTAGATCTGAATTTTTACCTAGAGAAGATGAAGATATCTCAACATTAATATATAAAGATTTTTTAGATAAGGGAATTGATATTCAGTTAGGCGTATCTATAAACCATATCATAGATAAGGATAATTATACTGAAGTAATATATACTCAAGCTGGTAAAATAAAGAAAGTAGAAGTGTCTAAATTGCTTGTAGCTACAGGTAGAAAACCTAATACAGATGCCTTAGGATTAGAAAACACAAATATAAAAACGGATAGTCATGGGGCTATTGTTGTAGATGAATTTTTAAAAACATCTGTGGAAAATATTTGGGCAATAGGCGATGTAAAAGGGGGCCTACAATTTACCTATATTTCTTTAGATGATTATAGAATAATAGTGGATTATCTTTATGGTGACAAAAAGAGAAATACTATGAATAGAGGTAATATACCGTACAGTGTATTTATAACACCACCTTTTTCAAGTGTTGGAATAAAAGAAAAAGAGCTAGAAAAAAGCAAAGTAAACTATAAAGTTTTTAGTTTACCTGTAAAAGCTATACCTAAAGCCCATATTATTGATCAGACAGTAGGAATTTTTAAAGTAATAATAGATGCAGAAACTGAAAAGATTTTGGGAGCTTCTTTATATGGTGCAGAATCTCATGAATTAATAAATCTTATTTCGTTGGCAATGGATTTTAATATGGACTATAAAGTATTACGTGATAGAGTGTATACCCATCCTACTATGTCGGAATCTTTAAATGATTTACTAAAATAAAAAATTGAAGTTCATTTCATAGCCATAGAAATGAACTTCAATTTTTTAGATTTGTACAATCTAATTCTCTTTGACCCCATAGTTTCATTTGTAAAACAATAGTTGCTAAATCTTTTCCCTTTTCAGACAAATAATAAGTGGACGAAGTAGTATTATTGAAAACTTCTTTTTCATTCTTAACAATCTCATTGTCTTCCAAAAGTTTTAGTTGTTGTTTGATCATTTTTGGAGAACTATTCGGAAGCATTCGGCAAATTTCTCCAAAGCGCATAGATCTTCCGTTTAGGGATTCTATTATTTGGGGGATCCACTTTTTTCCAAGTATATTAGATAAAGCCTCTACAGGGCATTTTTTTTCTACGTTTTTATCCATTATGTAACACTCCTTTTATGAATTATTAAAATAAAAACTAATTGAAAATAAATCTGTAGATGTCAGTTTCTTTATGAAAGTAATAATTGTTAAAAAGTGTATTAGCGTGTGTAAAAGTACAGTTATTTACATACATAAGATGTTCGATGAGTCTATTTCTTAATGCAGATTTGCTCATAAAAAAGTATTGTGCAATTTCTTCGAATGAATAAAATTTTTTAAATGCGTAAAACAAGGCTTGGTCATTTGCCATTAACATGCTAGCACCGACATTAGCACGATATTCTTTTGGAAAATCTTCCATCAAGTAACCATTTTTTAAAAGAATATCAGAAAAAGTATGAGTTGCATTATTAATTTTAGGTATATCTATGTAGTAATGCATAACCTCATGCATTTTAGTGAAATTTTTTCGTTCTAACATTAATTCTTTGTTTGTTGTTATAATAACTTCATCGTCTACTTTAGAGATTGAACCAAGCATCCGTCTTTTAAGTTGTTTTTGAAACGTGTATTCAACAAATTCAACATCTTCAACTTCTTTTACATATTTTTCAATATCAAAGCATTTAACTTGTTCAATATTTTTGGAAGAGTAGTAAGATACTTCTTTTATTAATTCGTTCGAAAAATTAAATGCTTCAAAATAGAGTTCTTTACTAATAAAATCCACCAACAACAGTCCAATCAATCTTTTTTGTTACGTTCCTTTTTTTCTTTTGCTTTTTTTATAAGAAAATCTTGAAAGTCGATTAATTCCTCTTCTAATTCTTCTATATCTTCTATGTCCATATCAGAAGTATTTAAACGAAAATGAGAAATGATATTTTTTCCAATTTTTTCCTTGTCGTTTAGATGTATTCTTTCCTCTGTTCTACCTAGTAAAAAATCGGTAGATACATCATATAAGGAAGCAATTTTTGATAGCATTTCCGAATCTGGTTCACGTGTTCCATATTCCCAGTTTGCATAGGTTCCTAAGTTATTTAAGCCTAGTTGTTTTGCAACATATGTTTTTGTCCATTCTTTTTCTTCTCTTAAAAGCTGTAGTCTTTTTGCTAATGGTTGCACTGGTTTTACCTCCTCTTATAAGTACATTATAAACTTTTTGTGTACAAAATTGAGAAAGTTAAACAAAAAGTGTTGACAATTTATTTTAAAAGGTATATTCTTAACACAAGTTAAACAAAATGTTTAACTTTTCGATTGGATAAACAAAAAAGCGTTCACGAGAAGAAAATGAATCTCCATTTCGTAAACGCCGTAAAATAAAACTTAGACACTTTTATTGTACGGTATTTGACGAGATAAAACAAGGGTGAAGTTTTCATTAAATGTTGTAAGTCTTGTTGAGGTGGTGCGTACCAGCCGTTGAATGGGACGCAAGGTGGCAGTAGTATCTTTAACTAGAGCCATATTGATGACAGATTAATGCAGAGCTGTCAGATTATTTTCAATAACCATGTCGTGAGACACGTTGGAAATAGTTGCTGAACTAGATTGAATAAAAAAATCTATGCAAGCTCAATAAAAGGAGGAGAGCTGTACACCGTATATTACAGTACTATCTAATGTGCCGTGATGTGATGGAATGTAAGAGTCACTAGCCATTGAAGATGATTCTATGTATTGTGATGAACGTAAGAATCTAAAATTGAAATACAATTAAAGTTGTTATTTTTAAGCGTGGAAAAGATTTTTTCTAAAAGAATATTCAATATTAACTTTAGTAAGCACAACTGTATTATTTTAGTTGTACTTTTTTATTTTAAATGAAAGAACAGAATTTGTTATTAAGTGAATAAGGAGGATAAAAATGAAAGAAGAGCTATTACTTTTTGTTGAGAAGTTTGTTGAACGTATGAAACGACAGAAAAAAACTTTTTCTATTTCGGATATAGAAAAGAGCTATAACTTAGAACGTAAGAAGTTAGGTAAGAGTGCGGTTAAGTTAACAAACATGGAACGCTTAACAATTGAAAGTCGATTATTAAAAAATCAGATTTTACAACGAACATATAAAATGACAGGTTATCATAAACCTTGTCAAGTTGTGTTTTTTAGTTAATAAGAAGAATTGCATAAAGAGAGAAAGGCAGTCAATGGTTGACTGTTTGTTTTTGTATAAAAATTAGTGAAAGAAGGAAATTATTTTGGCAAATAGAATTCAAGAAATTGCATTAAGTGATAAAAATTTAGGAAGTAAAATTAAAGCTGTTTATAAAACAGAACGTGATATTTATGTAAATGGATCACCTGTTCGTGGTCGTGTGTTCACCGCTTCAAGCGAAAAGCAACGTGATTTTGAGATTTTTGTTCCTCATTTACGAAATTCACAAATGTTGAATGGCCGTGAAGAAGTAAAATTAATTGATCCAGTAGCACGAATCAATGTAAAACGGAATAACATTGGAAATAGTCGCTCAATTGACATGGTAGTTTATGCAAAACGTTTAGAAGTAGTTGGAGGTAATAAATAATGGGATTATCATTTGAAAATAACACGATTGAAAATTTTGATGTAGTAGGAACATTTGGTACGATGAATTTCTTAGAAGTAGTTGCAATTAATGAACGTGATGGTGAAGGAAATGTGACTGACGATGTTCGTGAACAACGAGTAACGGTTTATTCTAGCAAATTAAATGACCAAGTAGAAATTGCGATTGATCCAGGCTATGACGTTAGTGATATCAATTATGATGATGAAATCGAGTTGACTGGAAATGTAACAGCTCGTGGATGGCTTAATGCTTACAAAGGTTTTAATGACAATGTACAAACAGAACAAGCGTTTAAAGTCCGTGCAGTGGGTATAAAAAAAGTAGGAGCTGTTAAACCAGCTCAACCTACACTACAAAAAGAAAATAAGAATCAAGCAAATGAGCAAAAATAAATATTAGATTGAGGTAGATTAAATGAGCAAAAGAGAAGAATTAAAAAAAATAGGTGATGAATTGTATGAAGTTTTGGCACAAAAAAACGTTACCTTTGAACAAGCAAAAGTAACGCTAGATTATCTTTCAATTAAAATAGATTATGAAATGAAACGAACAATGGTATCTCTTAAGACGTTGTAAAATAGAGAATACTTTTTTCAGGGATGTAGTATTGAATATTAGAACTGATAAACTCTAAAATTTTATCATCAATAATTGATTGGAATTTTTCAATTTTGAGTTTTTGATTGTTGGTAAGAATAATTGTTACGGATTGCATGTCTATTTCACATGCTTTTTCAATTGTTTTTAGCATTATTATAGGACACCTCCTTTTGTTAATATTTTACCACTGAACCAGAAATTTCTGAAAAAATTAATTGGATGTGGGAATTGAAACGAAAGTAAATATCATATTCAGACGAATCGGTAGCACCGTTTAACAGCTAAAAAGGGCATTCTAACGAGTGCCCTTTTTACTATTAATTTGTGTTAACAAGATTTGTTAATAGACATTAATAATAAAGAAAAGGAGAGGTTAAATGAAACAAGGGAAACGCCTAGTTAGGAAAGAAAAAGAGTTGTTGAAAAGTTGCCGATTGAATCCAAAAAATTGGTTAGTAGAAAGACGGTTGAAGAGTAGTGTGATTTTTCTTCATAAAGAAAGTGGTAATTTGAAGGAAATTTATTATTGAAAGGGGTGGCGGAGAAGTAGTGTTAGACTTGGCGGAAAGAATGGGTGTAAAACAAGAAAAATATAGGAGGTTTTTAGAGAGAAAAATTAGAGTCTATCGTATGTGGCAAAGTTTTAGTTATTATAGTACATTGTATTTAAAACTTTATAACGAAACTAGTGAGTATCTTATCCAGTTTTTATTGTTAGATGATTTATTTTTTGAATGTGATGAAGCTATTTTAAACTTGTTAGATAATTTTTTAGAACAATTAGTTAAAGCATATAATAATAAACTGCATGAAGATTTTGATAAGGGTGTTTTCTTTGAGGAATACACAAGTAAAGTGAATTGATTGTGAAATTTGAATGCTTTATAATGGCTTTAGAATAGACGTTAGAAGAGGTGAGAAAAATGGTGATGACAATGAATGAAATTAAAGAGCGTGTGAAACCTGTAGCAGAAAAACACAATGTACCAGTCGTTTATGTCTTTGGTTCTTATGCACGTAATGAAGCGAAAGAAACCAGTGATATTGATTTTGCTGTAGATATTACAGGACAATCAGAAGAAGCCTATTGGAATTTATATGGAGATTTCTTTGAAGAATTAAAAGAAGCTGTAGCGCATGATATTGATTTAGTGGAGCTAGAAACTCTTGTTGATACACAAGATAAACCTGAAAGAAGAGAATTGTTAGCTACCATTTTAAAGGAAGGTGTAAAGGTATTTGAGAGATAGTACAGCAAAGGATTTACGTTTGTTAAGAGGAACGCTGATCTACATTGAAGATATAGAACAGACACTCAATCGTTTTGGAAGGGATTATGAAACCTTCTATCATGATAGAGTGTTTTTTAATGCAATCAGTATGTGTTTAATGCAAATTGGTGAATATACTGTTGGGAACAGTGTCTTTTCAGAAGAATTTAAAGAGAAAAATAGTGGTAAAGTTGATTGGAAAAGACTTAGGAATATGAGGAATATGTTTGCACATTCGTATAGCACAATGAATGAACGTCAGATTTTTCGAATGGCTACAGAATATATTCCAGTGTATAAAGAATTTTGTAGACAAGAATTAGCACGGTTAAAAAAAGAAGGTAGGTAAATGGTAAAAAAATTATTTAGATATAGAGGTAGAAGAATTCGTTATTCTTCAAGAAATTTGTTGGCACTCTATAGAGTGTTATTTTTTATGCCAATTTTTGCTTGTTTAGGCTATTTTGTGGGCTATAAATGGATGTATCCTTTATATCTTTCAAATCCAACTGATTGGAAAATATATATTGTACCAGCGTTAATCATTATAGGTGTCTCGATAGGCTCAATCGTGCTAATTACATTGCTTGTTAAGGCTTCAATTATCAATTCGGGCTATTTTTCTAAAGTAGAACAACGTCAAGTGTTAGCTCGTATGATTATCGACAATGGCTATTATACGAAGAAGCAAGTTAAAGGTAGTGATGGTAAAACAAAAGAAAAAATAAAGTTCCCAAAAATTTATTATAAGTCTGCAAAAAATAGTATTTTCGTTTCATTTGAAACAGCAGGTAATAAATTTCAGAAAAAATTTGAAACCATTGGTGGTTTTTTGGAAACAGCGTTTCATGCGGACAATTTAAATAAAATTGATGAAAAAGGCTTTATTACCTATGAACTAGCTTCTGATGTTTACAATAAGCGTATTTGGATAAAGGATATGCAAGCTGATAAAGGAAAGGTTCAATTAATGAAAGGGTTGTATTGGTACTTTGATAAAGACCCACATTTATTATTAGGTGGTGGAACTGGTGGAGGTAAAACTTTTACCATTTTATCTCTAATTTATGCACTTTGCCGTGTGGGTGAAATGGAAATTTGTGATCCAAAAAATTCTGACTTGATGGCACTAGGTAAGTTACCAATGTTTGCAGGAAAAGTGCATACAGGAAAAATAGATATTGTTAATTGCTTGAAAAATGCAGTTGAATTAATGAATGCACGTTTTGAAATGATGAATAATAGCCCTGATTACAAAATGGGTAAAAATTATGCGTACTATGGTTTAAAGCCTAAGTTTATTGTGATTGATGAATTTGCAGCATTTAAAGCAGAATTAGCGAATGACTATGCGATTGATGGCGATGTAGATGAATATTTAACCCAACTTATTTTAAAAGCTCGTCAAGCAGGGATTTTCTTTATCGTTGCAATGCAACGTCCAGATGGTGAATTTATCAAAACGGCTTTACGTGATAATTTTATGTTTCGAATGTCAGTTGGCCGTCTTTCAGAAACAGGTATTTTGATGATTTTTGGTGATGAAAATAAAAATAAAAACTTTAAATATGTTGAAAAAGTTGACGGTCAAAAAGTCTATGGTCGTGGTTATGTTGCACAAGGAGGTTCAGTAGCAAGAGAATTTTATAGCCCGCAAGTACCACAAGATTTTGACTTCATTCAGGAATTTATCAAGATTTCTAAAGAACTAGGATATGAAGAAATTTCAAAAGAAGTTCAAGAAGAAGTATCTCAAAAAATATCAAAACATGTGGATAAAGAAGCCCTTGCTGAAATTGATGAAGAGTTAGAAGCAGGGCAAGCAAAGTTAGCTAAGTTAAGTGAAAAATTTGGATAATAAGAAAGGAGCTTTTTATTGGATTCTAATGAAATAATCAAACACATTAGAGAACGAGTATATGTTGAAGTCAAGAAACGATATAAAAAGCCTGATTTAGATACACGTATTCGTGACATTCTCTATGAACAATCAGAAAGCTATGCAAAATTAGTTCGATTTTCTAATGGAAAGCGAATAAAAAAATTAACTGATCCTGTTGAGTTTGAAAAATTTATAGAAAATAAGGGAACTAAAATTGTTGAAGAAGTAATCTTTGCTTTGAATAAAAAGGAGGAAAAAGAAAGTGAAATTTAAATCGCAAGGACAAATGCTAAGTTATGTAAAAGAGAAGGAACAAAAAATAATTAAAGAAATTGACCGAAGAGCAGAAAAAGAAGGAGTTTTAGATAATAATAGATTGCTTGATTATAAGTCTTTAGTGACTTCTATTTTAGATGCAGAAGCTTTTTATGATGAAGATAGACCAGTTGAGGAAAAGAAATTCTCAACATCACAAGAAGTTGATAAGTATTTAGAAACAATATTTAAGGAGCATATGGATTCTGCTTGGAAAGAAATGTTTGGTAAGTAGGTGTTAAGTATGTTTTCGTTTGAGGAAGTGATTTTACAACTTGAAAATAAAATTGCACTAAAAACATTAAAAAACTGGGCGAATAAAATAGAGAGATTAACAGATAAAAAATTTGAAAGGAAATATGCGAAAAATTCTAAAGGTTATACCTATTCGTTTAAAGTTTTCAGTTCTAATGATGTTGAATCCTTTTTTAAATTAATTGATCTAAGAAGTAAAAATATTCCTTTGGATATAGCTATTTCGGATGTTTTTATGTCAGAAGAAGAGAAAAAGAAGAAGGAAACTATTTCAATAACAAAAGCAGAGTTTCGAGAAAATCAAGCAACAGTGAAAGAGCTAATCGATTTAGTAAAGGACGTACTATCAGATAATGCAGAGATAAAAAAACGCTTGAAAGTTTTAGAAATGAAGTAAGGAATGGTAGGAGAGTAGACTAGAAGTTGCTAGGGATTGTTGCGTGCTTTGTAGATAGAATAGGGGTGGCGCCCCAAGGCGCCCGCCCCTATTCTATCGTTAACAAAAGTAGCAACGTATATCCCAAATACTTCTAGTCGTGAGGTGGGCTTGACCCACTTCGAAATTTTCTACCCCCGTTTTATAACATGGGGGTAGAATTTAATATACCATATAAAAAAGTTACTTAAACGCTATGTCCCACAAGGGATTGAGCGATTATAATTTTGTCACATTTTTCGACTAAAGTTGTCACATTTTTTGGAAGTAGGTTTAAAGCAGTGAGAGGTGTTGATTTAAAGCGGTATAGAAAAGAGCTAAAATTAAAACAGCAAGAATTGGCAAGTAAATTAGGAATTGAGCGTTCGTTAATTTCAAAAATAGAATCTGGAAAACGTGTTATTTCTAAAGAGTTAGAACAAAAGATTATTGATGTGTTGAACTTAGATGGTGGGCACGCTTCGGTAGAAGCAAAAATTGACTTTTTAAGAATACGATTTAAAACATTAGATGTTCGGACAGTTATTGAGAAGTTGTTGCACATGGATATGAACTGGTTTACTTATGAACCTAGAGGGTTTTATCATTATACAGAAACATTTTCATATAGCTCTATTCGGATTTTTCGGAATCCAGAAAACGTTAATATGGGAATTATGTTGGACTTGTCTGGTGAAGGTTGTCGGCAACTAGAAGAAATTTTTGAAGAGGATAACAATAGATCGTGGACAGAATTTTTTCGCTCTCTTTATGATGACGATATTTTCGGTCAAGGTATTTTGGTAGATACAAAAATTACACGAATTGATATTGCTCTTGATGAATTGATTGTGAAAGGACAAGAAAATTTTGATTTATATGTTTTGAAAGAAAAAATGGAGCAAGGGCTTGTAGATACTACATTTAAGAATTTTGATTTTAGTGGGGGCTTTGCTTATGAAAATAAAAAAATGGTAAATAAAGGTTTGTCTCTTTATTTTGGCAGTCGTCAATCGCCATTATATTTTAACTTTTACCAAAAAGATTACGAGTTAGCAAGAAAAGAAAGTGTAAGTGTTGAGGAAGCAAGAGAAAAATATGAAATTAAAAATCGATATGAAATTCGCCTTTCAGATGAAAAGGCGTTTTTGTTTGTAGAATATTTTCTATCAAGCGGTGAGTCGTTAGACTGGTTAGTGAAAGAAATTATTAATCAATCTTTGACTGTATATGACATTGAAGATGATATGAAGGTCTATTGTAAATCTTGGTATGATGTTGTTGATAAATTGGAAGGCTTAAAATTATCTATTCAAGGTGAAAAACCGTCTATTGAAAAAACACTTCGGTGGTTATCAAATTATTTAGCCCCTTCATTAAAGATGATTAAAGAGATTGATAATCTGTTAGGAACAAATGAGCTGATGGAACGTATCGATTTAGCAGAACTAAAGGAGAAACACGAGGAAATTATTGAAATGGTGTGTGTTGATGCGAAAGATTTATTGTTTAATACTAATCAAAATAATAGTGTTCGGTCTTATATGGAACAAGAATTTGATTTAGAAGAAGCATATCCATTTTAAAGATTAAGGGGGGATATATGGATACAATTGATTTATTGCTAATTACTTTTGTTTTAGTAGTACTTAATTTTGAGATATTTATTTTTTCACTCTATTCGATGAGAAAGAGAAAAAAGCTAAATAATGTTGATGAAGAATTTAGAAAACGTTCTGATGCTGATTCTTTATTAATAGATAATATTGTAGTTGAAAGGAGTTTATGTATATGGGCAGAGAATGTATTAAACAAAACACTAAAGTAGCAATTACTATTACTGGGAAAATGAAACAAACTAGAAATGACATACAAAAAACAAAAGAAAAAATAATTCAATTAGATAAACAAGGAGAATTGATTATTCCTTATTTAAAAATAGTCTTTGAAAAGCTTTTAGAATCTAATGAAGAGCTTTTAAAAGAAATTTCAAGATATAGTTATACTTATGTAGCTTATGAAGAATTAATGACGGTTAAAGAGAAAGCAATTTGGGAAGAATTTTTTAGTGTAAAAAAAATATATGATAAAGAGCTTTCAGAATTTTCTAGTTTTAAAGAGAAATATAAATATTTTGAACCTAAAAACAGTGAAGAATTAAAACAACAAGCTCGAGTATTGTTAGAAAAGAAAGGGTATATTGTTGACAGTCCATTTGAAGGTGATTTTGAAAGATGGATTGGGGTTTACGCTAGACCAAAGGATAAACCAACTTATTTAGATCCAACGGATGGAGAAGAAGTTGGTTTACAAGAAGTGTATAGTGTAGATGGATTTAAACAAGACTTTGCAGAATGGTTTGAAGGAGAAATTGTGGAAGGTAAAGTAAAAGAGATGCTTTAAATTTTTCAAATGCTAGGTGTTTTGTTGAAAACAGAACGTGCACCTTAATATATTTAATTGAATGAATCTGTGATGAAGCGATAGAAATTATTCTGTGGCTATTTTTTATACAAAAAAATAATAATGAAAAGAGGAAATATTTTGAAGAAAACAACGATTATTCAAGGATTAGCAACAACAATCATTTTATCAGTCATGGCAATGCCAATGATGGTTCAAGGGCAAGAAGGCGGACAAGTTCCACAAACAGTGAGAGCAGATTTTTTTCAACGTGCAAATGTAAGCTCTAACTCAATCATTAATGCGCCGAATGCTTCTGTGGTAACACCAGATGATGAAGCTGGTTCAAAGTATAGTTTTATTGCAAAGTTTATTAAAGGTGTCACTACGGTTGAAACAGGTGGTGGTGGGTGGACGAATGATGTTTACGTTAATATGCCTCCTCAAAAATGGGACGGGAAAATCGGTCTTGATGTAACGAAAACGAAGAAAGGGCAATCGTGGATTCGTTACAACAACGTAGGTACAGCTGATGATGGGACACCAATTGATTTAAAAATTACCATTCAAGATTGGGAACAATATAAAAATGCACAAAATATGGTGTCAAATAATATTGTTGCTTTTAACAATGTATCCGCAATTGCAACCTACCAAGGTGGTTTCTCATGGGTGAAACAAACATGGACGTACCTAGAACATGGCACAGACAAAGAAAAGCCAGTTTCAGGCTACTATTCATGGATTGATATTGATAATTTACAAGGAATGACGATTGACAAAGATTCGTACAAAGCAATCGATAAATTGTACGTACCAACGAAAGATACAATTGTTAAATATAAAGAAGAAAAAGACGGTGGAAAAACTTTTTATGATTCTGATGACATTCCCTTAGATGATGGCGATAACCGTGGTGATTTTACGTTTTTGTATTCTAATCGTTCTCGATTCGACTTCACATATAGTGAGGACTTCGCGACACGTGAAAAGAATTTAGGGTATCCTTTACCGCCAAAAAATAATAACCAGTATAGTTATTTTGGTTATAGTGCTAAAAAACCAGTTCGAACAGCGCCAATGATTCCTACTAAAACAGTGACAGATAGTGATGAAACAAATGTTGATAAGAATATCTTAGAAGGGTTAGGCGAAGTATATAGCTATACGATTACACATAAAGTTCCTGATGAAATGAAAGAATTCTACTACAGTAATTACGAAATGCAAGACGAGCTGGTTCCTGAATTAGAACGTGTGTCTGATGTGAAAGTCACGGACGAAGCAGGAAAGGACGTTACCAATAAATTTGAAGCGAAGCATGAAGGTAATTTAGTACGTATGGTCGCAAAAGCAGACGTATTAAAAACAGCGGATTTCTACAATCATGAATACAAGTTCAATTTTCAAACAAAAATCCGTGAAGGTGTTAGCTTAGATAAGTACCTTGTCGATGGCAAACTACAAATTCCAAATAAAGCAAAAATTATCCAAAACAACAAAGAAGTGCCAACTGATGAAACACATACAACTGTCACACCAAAAGACCCGTCTATCGCTAAGAAAATCCTTGAAGGCGATAAAGAAGTGGATTTGACCAGTGCCAAATTGGGCGATGAAGTGACATTCAAATTAGATGTACAAGTGCCAAACACCAAAGATATGACATCTTTAGTGATTCAAGATGATTTAGAAGATGTATTGGAAGCGAATAAAGAAGTGAAAGTCACTCTTTCAGATGGGACAGATATTACGGATCAGGGGAAAATTAGTGTTGATGAAAAAACACAAAAAGTTTCTTGGACTGCCAATGAACCAAACAAATTAAAAGAAAAACAATTATTTGTGTACATTAAAGGGAAATTGAAAGACGCAGACTTTTCGCAATATGTCGATGATAAAGGGGATATTATGATTCCAAACTTGGCACAATTGGTGATTAATGATGAACCGACAGATTCTAACAAAGTGAATGTTACAACTCCACAAGAAAAACCAAAAGTATTGCCAAATACTAATATGGATTTTGGAACAAGTGCAGGTGTAGCTACAATGATTGCAATTTCATTAATTGGTGTGGTCGTAGCAGTGAAACGACAAAAAGATAGCAAAGAGGGCTAATTAATGAAAAAATGGATTGAAAAAAACAAATATTTTGTTGGAGCAATTGGAGTTATTCTCATTGCTCTTTTTTCATTCCTTCTTTTTCAAAACCAACAAAAAGAAGAAGTGAAAGAAGCTATAAATACAATGGTATCAAGTGGCTTAGAGGAAGCAGAAAAGCCAAAAAAACATGTAGAGACAAAATCTAGTGAAACTGTTCAAAGTAATCAAGTAGATGTTATTACTGGTACGGAAGTACAAGAAGAAACACCTATTCCAACAGTGATTTCTTTAACCGAAGGCGAACGTCCGTCTGTTAAAACGATTCAAAGTGCCCAAGTAAATTTTAATGAAGTGTCGGATTCTGTTTTGGGGTCTATTGAAATTGATTCTATTCAATTAACATTGCCTATTTTAATGGGTGATAGTTTTGACAATATGCTTTATGGAGCGTGTACTGTTTTATCAAAACAAACGATGGGAAAAGGAAATTATGCTTTAGCTTCTCACAATGCTGGATATGAAGGATTACTTTTTACCTCGTTAAATAAAGTTTCTGTAGGAGATTTGGTCAAACTTAATGATCGTGAAGGACATTCGTTCACATATAAGGTAAAAGAACAAAAGCATGTTGATATGACTGATACAACTATGTTGAATCTAACAAGAAAGCCAACATTAACTTTAATAACTTGTGACCAAGCCACAAAAACAACAGGAAGAATTATTGTGATTGCGGAATTAGTTTAGAGGAGGGAAAAAGTTGGTTGAAAAAATAAGGGAATTGTCAAAAGAAGAATTTGTCAATCAGTACATGTTTGATTTTAAGTCATTAATTTTCAAATCCAATAATCCTGAAAAAATAACAGCTAAACAAGAAAAACTCTTGGAATGTGAAAAGAAAATCGCTGTATTATTTTATGAAACATATAAACGAATGAAGGGGTATCCGCCTGATGAAAAAGAACTGGGTAGGATTGTTCAAAGAAATTTCCTTGACCGTTTAAAGTTATTTCGAGTGGAATATGATGTGATTAGTGAAGAAAAATTTTGTGGTCTACACGTACAAATGGTCAAACAGCAAATGCCATTAGAAAAGTATCGATCCGATGATTTATCTTATATTTTAGGACGAGAAAAGAAGATAGCTATTAATTATTTTATCGCACATGATGATTTTCCTATGGGTTATGAAGAACTAATGATAAGTCGTTCTAAACAAGCAGTTACCCAAGGCTTGGAAGAGTTAAGGGGAGAATTTATGGAAAGATACCATAAATATTACAGAAAAATGGAAAGGAGTTGTATTTTATGAATCAACATATTATGCCAATTTTTAGAGAGCATAGTAAATTTTACCAAAGGTATTCAAATGTACCAGTTCCTGAAATGCTTCGCTTGCATGGATTCATAGTTGATGAAATGCCAATTGATGAAGCAGATATTGTTTATATGGAAGAATATAAAAATTCTTTACTTAAAATGGGGATTATTATTGATGAAGTACCTTTTAAGAAGGAATTTGTTGCGCAATACGTTTTTCATGGCGGTATAACTAGTTTGATGGCAGAAGGTCAATATTTGAGAAAGCCTAACGGGGATAAAATGTACAATTCGTATTATTTTTATTTGTATAAAGAAGGCTTTCAAACACATAAGGGGCATGTTAGAGAGAGAGTTTATGTTGAAAAGGCGATTAAATCTACTTTTTTAAAAACGTTTGAAAGTTGTTTGGGCTTATTAAGAGTAGGAGGGGAATATGAATTTAAAGAAAATTAAAAAGAAAGAGAAGAAAGAAAAAATACCAAAGGTTAAAACTTTTTCTCAAAAGAAAGCGAATCAGGTTGTGTTAATTGGCGCTAGTGTTTTACTGGTGATGTCAGGAGTTGGTGCGATTCGGGCCAATGTGATGGCAAGTAATGTAGACAATTTGTATTCAAAAGTGGATACGTTAAGCGAACAATCAAAAAAGAATAAAGTTGATAGAGAGGAGCTTGATTATTCAGCCCTCTCTTTTTATACCGAAAATTTTGCGAAAGAGTATTTGAACTATAATTCGAAAGCAAGTGATGAAGCGAAAAAGGCTCGTATTGATCGATTATCTAAATATTTATCACTAGATGTAAAAGATGTTGATGAAACAGAAAACCTACAAGGGAATGTCTTGCGTACGTTTAAAAATACGTCTCTATCACGTATAGAGAAAATGGAAGATTGTTATTTGGTTTATCTAAATGTGAGTTATGAATGGGAGAAAGATAAAAAGACTGAAAATGTGACACAGAATATGGTTTTACCAATTCAAGTAAAAGACAATTTGTTTTCAATTGTAGGACGTCCTTATTTTGTAGCAAGTAGTTTACCACAAGGAAAAACAGTACCTCTAAAACAGACAGAAAATTCAATAGATGTTGATGGGAAAGAAAAACAATCTATAGAGAAATTTTTAAAGATGTTTTTTACAAAATATTCAGTTGGGAACAAACAAGAATTAATGTTGTTAATGAAAAATCCAACAACGACAGCAGGTCAAGACTCATTTGTTTCAATAGATTTTGGTGATATGAAATTTTTTGATACAAAGCAGAAAGGTGTAACAGGGGTTCAAGTATCGGTCACTTTTTCAGATAAAACAACAAAATTAACGCATACTGAGGATTTTTCGCTTTGGTTATCTAAAACGGAGAATTCTTATTTTATTAATACGATGAAACATTACTTTACAGAGAAAGAAGGAAATGACTAATGAATACAGGCAATTTGAGTAGTTTTTTAAGTACAGGTTTTATTACAATTTTAGCGGCTGGTGCGATTATCTTGATTTTAAAACATTGGAAAGGTGCCGAATGGGCAAAAATTGGTTCAGTAATTGTCATTGCCTTAATTTTACAGGACTTTGCGACGAATCAAGGAAAAAATATTTTTGCAGTTGTTAAATGGGTATTAAGTTTAGTTGGAATTAAGATGTAGGTGAGTATATGAAATATTACGATTATTCAAGGGGCTTAAAAGCCCCTTATTCAATGCAAGTTATTAAGTCGCCTAAAGGACAAGTGGTGTGGGTATTTGCACAACCTGTTAGTCTATCCTATCTCCTAATTCTATTCTTAGGGATTGTGTTAACTGGCTTGTTTTGGAAAGAAGTACCATTACCACAAATTTTAGGAATTAACTTAAATTTGTTAATCATGGTGTTGGTGCCGAATAAAGTTGCTCGTTGGTATTCCGAAAAGGAATTCGAAGGAAAAACAGGCTTTGGTTTTTTAAAAGATGGTTTTGTCTATGTGAAAAATTATGTGTTAGATAGTAGACCAATTGTAGCTTTCGAACGAGTAAAAGAAATAGAAGAGTTTTCATTTAAACGTTAGTACAAAAAGCGCACTATATCTATGAATAAAAAAAACAAGGAGCGTATAGCATTAGCTCCTTATTTTTTATGTCTAAATTATGAATTTTTATATTTTAAATAAAGCATGACTGCACAGACTATTATTCCGATGACTAAAATTAGCACAGTAACAATACTTTCATTTTTATTTATTTTTCTTTCAGGTCTATAGCTAGGATTAATTTGTTTTGCGTTAAAATCAGTAATTCCAAAGTCTAAAGTAGGAAGTAAAAACAGTAATAAAATAATATATATAATTCCCGCTATAAGGAAAATAGGAGCGTTGGTGAAAAGTGAAATAATGGTACCTATGATTATAGGAGTTAAAATGTATAAAAAGGATTTGATAACATTTTCTTTTCTCATTTTAATTACCAAATTTTGTTATTCATGTTTCCCATATTTCCTAAAGGAACACAATAACCACCGCTCATATTTTTTCCACCTGTAGACCAACCACCTTTTTTAAAATAAAAACCACCAGGGCAAGAGCTACCAAATTCAGCTTCTCTGGCACTAGCTTCTGAACTAAAAATAAAAGGTGTTACCATTTCGAAAATAGTTAAAGCTAAAAAAACTTTTTCTTCATACACTTTCCTTCTTTCCAATTATTATTTAAAAGCTATATTAAATATAGCTTTATTTTATAATAACTGAATGAAAAAAAGTTGTCCAATAATATATAGAAATTTCTGAAAAATCATTTTTAATGTTAATTACTAAAATAAAATCAACAAGAAAGGAAAAAATATGCAATTAGAATATCCATTAACGAATCATATGAAAGGAAATATTGTTTTAACACAAGAAAAAACAGCGATGGCTTACTATCGTGTTCGTTCTGAAACGGTAATGTTGACTGATGTTGAAAAGAAATTAAAAACGAAAAGAAAAGTTGCTCGTGCGTTAAATCGCTTAAAAGCAAATGATGGATTTGAAATTAACCTTTTGCCAGTTAATGCCGACATTCGAGGGAAAATGGGTGCTATGCGCTCTTTAATAGATTCTAATAATTATGAAGTAGGCGTAGATAAATTAATGAAAACGGCAATGGTTTTAGAACAAGAAATGGGTATGGTTTACGAATATACGTGGATTATTGGTGTGCCTTTAATCAAGAAAGATCTCGCTGTTGATTTAAAAGAAACCGTTACTAACTCAATTAGCAACGTATCGGAAAAGTTTGTCAAAGGCTTAGGTTTTGATGTAGAACTGTCGGAGTGTTGGGAAAAAGATTATCGAGAGCAAGAATTAGAAGTCTACCAAAATTTATCTGAATTGTTAATTGAACGATTATCGGAAGATGAATTGTACTATTATCAAGCGTATCAATTTTTAAAAAATATTCCACATGAGCGACAAGATGTTCTTTCTAGTCAAAACTTAGATAATTTAATGGCAACAAAAATTAAACCATTGTTCGGTGGAGGGCTTCATTTAAATTGTGATTATGGCGAAAGCTATATATCCTACCTTCCAATGGGAGATGTAGGTGTTTTTCTTGATGGTAATCATTTTTTAGAGGTCGTTCAAAAAATGCCTTTCCCAGTTGAAGTGAAGATTCAAGCGACTTTTGCAGAAAGTAAAGGGCAATTGGCACTGTCTGGGCGTTCGTCACGTGCAAGAACCCGCACTAAGAATATCATGCAGGAAGCACACTTAGCTGGTTCTAAACAAAAACGAAAGATTGTTGAAGGTCAATTATCACTAGACGATTTAGACCAAAAAATTGATGATGGTGTGGATATTATTGACTGGAAAGCAGTGGTTGTTGTTAGTGGTAGTACAAAAAAACAAATGCGTGCAAGAAAAAAATATCTAATCAATCGTTTTGATAGTTTAGATATTCCACTTATTAAAGCAACGTTTGATAATCCTTATTTATTTCAATCCACTTTGTTTGGTAATTTTATCCGCATGCAGACTTCTCGTTGGCAACACACGTCAACAATTGAATCGTTTGCCGAGTTGAATTTCTTTACTTCACTTCATGCAGGTACGAAGTTAGGCTTTTACCTTGGACGTATTGATACAACTTTAGAAGAAAAAGAAGATAGAAAATCTATTATTTCCAGTTCAAAAAATTTAATTTTTATGAATATGTTACTAGCGAATAAACAAAATGTTGATGGGAAGAAAACAAATAATCCCCACTGGGCTTTAACTGGCGATACTGGGAACGGAAAATCGGTTACAGCTAAAACATTGTTTATGCAAATGGCACTTTTAAAAGACAGAGTGTTATACATTGATCCGAAAAAAGAAATGCGAAAGCAATTTATGTATACAATCAATGCCCCTGAATATCAAAAGAAATATCCTTTAGATGTTGATTTTGTGAAGTCCTTTAATTTTGTCACTTTAGATGTTCGTGATACGAAAAACCATGGCGTCCTTGACCCGATTGTTCTATTTAATGAAACAGAAGCCACGTCTACCGCTAAAGCGATGATAACGAATGTTTATGATGGTACATGGAACTTAAAACAGAAAACAGCAAGTAATGAAGCTATTACAAAAGTAATTTCTGAACGAAAAGCAGGAAAGAAAGTTGGATTCTGGCATGTTATTGAATTGTTAGCTGAGAGTGAAATCTCGGATGTTAAAGACATGGGGAGATTTTTATTGTCAACAATCAAAGGGTCTGTTTTAGAATTGGCGTTTTCTCATGGAGAAGTGGAAGGTTTGTCATTCGATAGAAAAGTAACCATTTTGGAAATCGAGGACTTAGATTTACCAACTGATAAAAATGAAAAGTTAGATGAAAATAAACGGTCGTCAGTTACACTGATGTTTGCTTTAGGAACGTTTTGTTCGAAGTTTGGTTCAAGAAATCCAAAAGAAGAAACAGTGACGTTCTTTGATGAATCTTGGATTTTTCAATCTTCTCCTGAAGGTAAAGCAATTTTGAAATCTATGAAACGTATTGGCCGTTCGTTTAATAATTTCTTAGTATTGATTACACAATCAACAAATGATTTGGATGATAGTGAAGATGGTACTGGTTTTGGAACAGTGATTTGCTTTGATGAAGTACAAAATCGAGAAGGTGTTTTGAAATATCTTAATTTACCAGTGAACGAAATTAACATGAAATGGGTCTCAAATATGGTTCAAGGTCAGTGCTTAATGAAGGATATGTTTGGTCAAACCAATCGAATTGTTGTTCATGTAATTTTTGAGGAATGGTTGGAACTATTCAAAACTGTTGATGATACAGAAGCTTCTAAAATGGAGAATCGCTTTGTTGCATAGGAAGGAAGTGAGAAGATGCAGTATCTAATTGACAGTTATAGTGCGTATACGGTTGATGGTGGTTTGTTGGATAAAGGATGGCAAGTAGTAAATTGGTTCTTTGTAGATATACCATTCTTTATCTTACGAACGTTTGCTTCTTTTTTCCTTTTTTGTGAGAACGTCTTAAATCAATCTAGTTTCTTTGAAGGAAAACAAGAAACAGTATTGAATATGTCAAAAGATGTCCTAAATGACTTTGGTGGCAAGGGATTTAGAGGTAGTTCTTTATTTGCGTTAGCGATTCTTGTAAGTGCATATTATCTGCTTTATCATTTCTTTTCCAGTCGTAGAAGCTTTTCAAAAGTATTCCTTCATTATTTAGCAGTTGTTGTTTTATTTGGTTTTTGGTTTGGCTCTGTATCAACGTCAACAGGCACAACAAGTGGCTCAACGTTCTTGATTCAATCAACTAACGCAATTGCTAAAGGAGTACAAAGTACGTTTACTACAAGTGCCAATTTAGGAACAGAAGGTTCTAAAGATGGAGAAGTATACCAAAGCCCTATTTTTGATGCCACAGTAAAACAAACATTTAATTTTGTAAATAGTGGTTCACTTGATGGGAAAATGGAAAATGGTAAAAAGTTAGACGAAAGTAAACTACTAGAAAAACCTAAATTGTCTAAAAAAGAAAAAGCAAAGTTTGAGGATGAAAGAAGTACCTATATAAAAAATAATGAGAAAGATAATCCATACTTCGCACAGGACGGAGCAAAAACAATGGAAAAAGCTTTTGGCGTTGGTGTGGGTGTAGTCAATTTAGCAGTCTTAGCAGTGCCTGTCACGTATATTAATATTATGCTCAATGTAATTCAAATCATTGTTGATTTACTCATTTTTGTTTTTCCGATTATTGCGTTGGTGTCTTTCTTCCCTCGGTGTCAAATGATGATGTTTAAATTTTTTAAATCATTAATTGGCATTTTATTTTTACCTGTAGTTTTCGGTATCTTTTTGTCTGTGTTGTTTTGGGTCAATAAGTTAATTGACCAAGCGTTTTTAGGATTGATGGATAAAGTAAGTAGTAGTTTATTAATGGTGATGTCTGGTGGTGTTTTTCTTTTAGGCACATTAATTGTTACTGCATTGGTGAAAATTATTTTGTATCGGAAAATTTGGAAAAGCAGATATAAAATATTATCATTCTTTTCTGATGGTCAAGTTCAACAACCTTCTTTTGAATCAAAAATGAATGAAAAAACAAAAGAAACGGTTGAACGTACAGGTGAAATTGGTGTTGGAGCAGTGAAAGCAGGAATAGGTGCTTCCACTGGGAATTTAGCGTTGGCTGCTGATGGTGCTAGTCATTTAATGCCAAAACATGACAAGGCATTGAACTTAGCCAAAGACCATTTTATTGACGATAATGGGCAATTTGCTGGTGTTAAAACAGGATTGAATTCATTATTGAATCGTTCTACTCAAGAAGAACAACAACCATTTAAAGACGATATGTTGCCCGACGAAGAAATTGCGGAAGTAGAAGAGCCAACCAATGTTGATAATGAGGAACTAGAAGAAATAGAAGATAAAGCTTTAACTGATGAAGTGGATAATTTTGAAGATTCAACAGATGATGAAATGGATAATTCTTTAGAAGAATTTGATGTTCCTGTGTTAGATGAAAATGTATCTGATTTTGATACTGATACTTCTTTAGCTGATGAAAATAATATTGAATTAGAGCCAATTATTGAAAATGAACTTGATAGTTTAGATTCAAGTTTAGATTCAAGTGAAAATGATAGAGAAGAGCCAATTCAAGAACTTGATGAGCAAGAAATAGCGGACAATTTGAATGTTAGGGTTGATAATTTCGATGAGTTGGCATTTGCTCGTGAAGAACGTGCATTTTTTGATGGTGGAGAGGATAGCGAATTAATCACAAACAACAATGATTCATTAAATAACGTTTATTCATTTTACCAAACAGAAGAAAACTTCAATAATTTAGAACAAACAGAGGAACAATTTTTTGGTAGTGTGAACACGGAAGAATATAATTTTGATGTTGTAGAGGGCTGATGAAATGTTTATCAGTCTTCTTTTTTATTGAAAGGAGAGAACATGAAGAACTTAAATAAGATTTTAATTGCTAGTTGCTTTGTCTTTATTCTTCCTTTTTTATTATTTTTAGGTGTATTTTCTTCTAGTGAAAGTGGAGATTCTTCCCAGTTTCAGCCTGCTACACCACAGGAAAAAGTAGCATTAGAAGTTTCTAACTACGTGACGTCAAACGGTGGAACGTTGCAGTTTGCAGCCGCTTGGATTGGCAATATGGAACATGAAAGTGGATTAAATCCTGCTAGAATTCAAAGTGATTTGGCTTTTAATCCTTCTATTGCTTATAACGCTAGTTTAGGCGGTTATGGAATTGGATTAGGACAATGGGATTCAGGACGAAGAGTTAATTTATTAAATTTTGCAAAAAGTCAAAAAAAGGAATGGAAATCAGTAGCTTTACAAATGGATTTTGCGTGGAATAAGGATGGTTCTGATAGTGACTTACTTAAAAGAATGTCTAAATCAAAAGATGTGAATACACTTGCGGTAGATATTTTGAAGCTGTGGGAACGAGCTGGAACAAAAGATGCTCCTGTAGAACAAGTAAACAGAAAGACTAGTGCTAATAATTGGTATAAGCGACTTTCTACAGGTTCGATGGGCGGAGGTTCAGCCAATATTGGTGGAGGAGAAATTGATATTTTAGAAAATGTACTGGGACAAACTATTAATGGTGGGCAGTGCTATGGCTTATCTGCTTTTTTTGTTGAAAAACAAGGAGGTTTTCAAATGATGGGTACAGGACATATGTTTGCGAGTGAGATTGGTAATGATTACAATTGGCCGTCAATAGGTTGGAAAGTGATAAAGAATCCAAACTACTCGGATATTAAAGCAGGAGATGTTATTAATTTTGGACAAGGTGGTGTGGCTACTAGTATTTATGGACATACTGGTGTTGTTGCAGGAGTAGAAGGCAAAGGAAAATTTACAACATACGAGCAAAATGCGGAACAAGGTCAAATTGTTGCTAAGTATTCTCGGACTTGGGGATTAGATTTTCCACATGTGACCAGCATAGTAAGGAAGTAGGAGGAATTATGAATGATTTTGAGTAAGAAAAGTGGTTTAACTAATCGTCAGATAAAAGAAATCTGTTCGAAATTTAACTGTAGAAAAAATGAATTTGCAGTTCAAAAGTACCAAGATGGTTTTTTAGTAGCTGTGAATAATAAAGAGTATCGTGTTAAATTTTCTGAGGGAATTTTTTCAAAGGTTGTGTATATTAAAGAAGTGCAACGCATTTCAAAGAAAGTAGGTAGAAAATGAAAAAGTTAAGTTTAGTAGTTTTAGTATTAGGTGTTGGATTAATATTTTCTGCTTGTGGAGGAAATACCAAAGGTCATGAAACGGTGGCTTCGTCAACAACTGAATCGGTGACTATGAAACCAGTTGATAATATAAATACTACGAAAAGAAGTGAAGTAACTGAAAAAAGTAGTACCAAGTCTATACAGAGTAAGGATAAATCAACGGAAGAAAAGGTATCTAACACTTACCAGTTGGTAGAGGACTTTGGAAATGCTTATGCTAATTTTTCTAGTATCAATGATCGTAACGAAAATTTGAAGAAATTAATGACTGCTGAATGTATAAAGAAAAATGGTATTGATGTGAAAACTGGTGCAAAATTGGAAAGTAAAGGTGAAGTAAGTTCAATATATCAAAATGATAAAAAGGAATACGCAGTCTTGCTTGATTGTGAACAAAACGGAACAAAAACAAGGGTACTTTTACTGGCAAAAGTGAAAGGGAATAAGATAGCAGAAATTACCTATAACTCAGTGAAACAAGAGTATTAATTTTGATATACAATTTTTTGCTTTATTTAATAGTGTTACGTTTATATAAGTTAGGAGATGATAAAATGAAAAAGGCAGCTTCAATTGTGTTGATGGTTGTTGCAATTTTTATGATATCTGCCTGTGGTTCTAAATTAGATAAAACAGGTGAAGAATTTAAAGACTCTATAATTAGAGATTCTGCATATGGTGATGAGCATTCAGAAGATAGTTTTAGTTTTTTGATGTATAAAGATAAAGACACTAATCGTTATTTGGCTGATATTTGGGTTCCTGTTAAAGATGAGCCTAGTACATTGGAGTATTTTTATTATTATGATGAAGATAAGCAGTTAGATAGTACAAAAAGTAAAGCAACTTTTGATGATATGAAAGCTAGTGGTAACTATGAAGTTATCTACAAGTCGGGTAAATTTAAATAGAAATTCAATTTTATTGAACATTTGACATAGGGTAGTGCTAATTAAGTACTGCTTTTTTTTATGTAATTAAATAGAAGGAGATGGTATTATTAATGTTAAGTACTGTGACAAAAAAAGACATTATTAGCCTTGGATTTTCTCCATACCAATCACAACGTGTTATTCGTGAAGCCAAAGCTTTACTAGTAGAAAGAGGTTGCCACTTCTATAGTGGTAAGAAAATCTCTTGTGTTCCTGTGAGTGTAGTTGAAGAAATTTTAGGAATAGAGGTTAATAAAGGTGGCAAAGACATCAAATGTTTATAAAGACAAAAAGACAGGTAAGTATTATTTTGTTGCAAGTTTGGGTTTTGATTTAAAAGGGAAAAGAATACAAAAATTTAAGCGTGGATTTAAGACAGCAAAGGAGGCAAAAAAAGCTTATAATCAGTTTATGATTGATTATCAAGAAAAACGTGAAAAGATTACATTTGGTAATTTTTACGAAGAATATTATAAATGCTGGTACAAAAATCATGTTAAGGAAGGTACTTTTAAGACCAATACAGGTATAATTGAAAATCATTTATCTATCTTTAATGAGGTACAGATAAATACTATTGAAACGGTTGATTTACAAAAATTGATTAATTATTTATCTGGTGAGTATAGAACTAAAACAGGTGAAAGTTTATCTCCAGAGTATATTAATTTGATCATTTGTAATATTCAATCCGTATTTGAGCGAGCTTTTATTTTTGGGTTTATTGATGAAGATATATCAAAAAAAGTAAGTAGAGTTCGTGTTGAAGAGAAAGAAGTTAACATTTGGACTATAGATGATATGCAAAAAGTAATGCTGCTTAGTGATGAAAGCGATAGTTTATTGTTCTTTAAAAAAATGTTTTTTAGATTTTTATTCATGACAGGTCTTCGGCTAGGTGAAGCCTTAGCTTTGAATTGGGAAGATGTTGATTTTGACAGTAAAGTTGTTTATATTAATAAGACGATGCTTGTTAAAAATAAAAGAGAGTTTAGAACTACAACGCCAAAAACAAAAAGTAGTATTAGAACCGTATCTCTTGACGATGAAACGCTACGGCTTTTTGAAATATGGAGAGAACAGCAATCTCCTTTAAAAATAAACCTTATATTTTCTATAGATGGTGGAACATTGGCTAAGTCTACAACGCATGGCTGGCTTAAAAAACTTTGTGACTTAGCAGATGTGCCAGTGATTAAGATACACGCTTTAAGACATTCTCATGCTTCTATGTTAATTGCCCTTAAGGAAGATTCACTGGTTATTAAGGAAAGATTGGGTCATAGTCGTATAACAACTACTTTAGAAAAATATGGGCACCTTTATAATGGAAGAATGAATGATGTTTCTAAGAAATTAACTGATTTAAAAATTTAGAATAGTAATTGTTAGCTTTATTGTTAGCAAATATAATGAAAACTAATTGTAAGCTTTGTTTTAAAGCGATTTAGAAAGGGATTAATAGAAAGTGAAATATACAGAAATTATGGTTCGCTATGGCGAATTATCAACTAAAGGAAAAAATCGTAAAACGTTTATCATGCAGTTAGCACAAAATGTGAAACGTGCGTTAGCTGATTTTCCAGCATTGAAAATCCATGCAGATCGAGATAGAATGCATATTTTATTAAATGGGGAAGATAGTGAAGAAGTGATTCCGAAACTAAGTAAAGTGTTTGGAATTCAAAATTTTTCGCCAAGTATTCGTATTGAAAAAGAAATGCCAGCGATTCGTGCAATGGTTCAAGAGGTTGTTCGGGAAGTTTATACGCCAGGTAAGACGTTTAAAATTACTGCTAAACGCTCGGACCATTCATTTGAACTTGATTCAAATGGCTTGAATCAAGAATTAGGTGGGGCTGTTATTGAAGCCATTCCGGAAATTCAAGTACAAATGAAAAAGCCTGATATCAACTTAAGAATTGAAATTCGTAAAGATGCGGCGTATTTATCTTATGAAACGATTCGCGGTGCGGGTGGATTGCCAGTGGGCACCAGTGGTCGTGGTATGTTGATGTTGTCAGGAGGCATTGATTCACCAGTTGCTGGTTATTTAGCTATGAAACGTGGCGTGGAAGTGGAAGCTGTCCATTTTGCTAGTCCGCCTTATACAAGTGAACAAGCGTTACAAAAGGCTAAAGATTTAGCTGAAAAATTAGTCCCTTATGTAGGAACTATTCAATTTATTGAAGTGCCCTTTACAGAAATTCAAGAAGAAATAAAACGAGTTGTTCCCCAAGGCTACTTAATGACCATTACACGACGTTTAATGTTACGTTTAACAGATGCAATTCGTGAAATGCGGAAAGGTTTAGTCATTATTAACGGTGAATCGTTAGGACAAGTGGCTTCGCAAACACTTCAAAGTATGGTAGCAATTAATGAGGTTACCTCAACACCGATAATTCGACCTGTTGTTTCAATGGATAAGACAGAAATTATCGAAATTGCCGAAAAAATTGACACGTTTGAATTAGCCATCCAACCCTTCGAAGATTGTTGTACAATTTTTGCGCCACCGCAACCGAAAACACGACCTCGCTTGGATAAAGCGCAAGATTATGAAGCGCGCTTAGACTTGGAAGGTTTAATGGCTCGGGCCTTAGAAGGACTCAAAATTACAGAGATTTCAGCAGAAACAGCGAAAGATAAACAAGAAGACGAATTTGCAGATTTCCTATAAGAAATAAATACAGTGACGGTCGCTTAGACGTCACTGTATTTATTTTGTACTTATTTCACAAACAAGTTGCTCGGAGAGGGGAACCGTGATAAACTGAATATGTGAAGTAGGTAACAAGGAGGACAGAGGATGGAGAAAAAAATGCCTAAAGCAACGGCAAAACGTTTGCCGGTTTATTTACGTTATTTAAAAATGTTAGGGGATTCTGGTGTTAAACGCATTAAATCACGAGAGTTTAGTGAAATGATCCAGATTCCTTCTGCAACGATTCGGCGTGATTTTTCCCACGTTGGTGAACTGGGCCGAAGCGGTTATGGTTACGATGTGCCGTATTTAATTGAGGTATTTAGTAATATTTTAAATACGCAAGAAGAAAAAAGAATTGCTCTGATTGGTTGTGGCAATTTAGGCAAGGCATTATTAAAAAATAATTTTAGACGCAACGAGAATTTGAATATTGTCTGTGCTTTTGATAATGATTCAGCTTTAGTTGGCACCACGATTAATGGATTATTAGTTCATGATATGTCTGAGTTAGAAGCATTCGTTCGACAAGAAGGGGTCACGGTAGCCATTTCTACAGTACCCAGTCACCATGCCCAAAAAGCTATCGACAAAATTGTTCAAGCGGGTGTGACTGCGATTTTAAATTTTGCGCCAGACCGTGTCAGTGTGCCAGCCAACGTTAGTGTGCAGTATATTGATTTAACAACGGAACTGCAAACACTGATTTATTTTAATGAAACTTTTTCACTAGCAAATAGCCCAAAGCAATAAAATTGTCTTCATAAAAATCCTCTACTATACTTATTATTGAAAGTGGAAAAGGAGGATTTCAGAATGAATGTTACAAGAAAAGGGCACGTATTAGAATTGACAGGTGAACAGCCCGAAGTTGGCACAAAAGCCCCCGTCTTTTCTTTGAAAAATTTAAACAACCAAGAAATCAACTTGGCAGATTATAAAGGTAAAACGGTTTTAATTAGTGTGGTTCCTGATATCGACACACGTGTTTGTTCACTGCAAACGAAACGTTTCAATCAAGAAGCGGCGAAATTAGACGGTGTTCAGATTATCACGATTTCCAATAACACAGTTGAAGAACAAGCAAATTGGTGTGCCGCTGAGGGTGTCGAAATGGAAATGCTTCATGATACTGAAGACTCATTTGGTGCAGCTTATGGTTTGTATATTCCAGAAATGGGCCGTTTAGCACGTGCTATTTTTGTGATTGACCCAGAAGGAACGTTAGTTTATGAAGAAATCGTCTCAGAAGTTTCGTCGGAACCCGATTATCAACAAGCGTTAGAAGCTGCAAAAAAAGTGTAATCCCTCTAGATTACAAATTGACTTTGCTTGCGCTTCATTGTAGAATGAAGCAAAGACAGCGAACAAGAGGAGTATCATTGGCGTCGTTTTAGAGAAAAAGTCGTTCAGGTGCAAGACTTTTACACAACCAGTGAGAAGGTAGCTTGTGAGTCAATGGTTTGAACACAGTACGTTAGTAGAACGATTCGTTTCGTGAACGTTATCTCACGAATGAGTGGCATTTGAATGAATTCAATTCAAATGCAATTTAGGTGGTACCGCGTAAATAAGATGAATCTACGCCCTAAAATACGAAAGTATTTTAGGGCGTATTTTAGTGTTTAGCCCAAAAAAACTCATTTGTAAAATAATTACCGCTCCAAATCGCGTATTTTAAGAAAGAAGGGGAAAAAATGTCAGAAGAAAAAAACTTACCAACGAAATATCAACCGACAGAAATCGAAGCTGGCCGTTATCAAAAATGGCTAGATCAAGATTTATTTAAACCAAGTGGCGACAAAAAAGCGAAGCCCTATTCAATTGTTATTCCACCACCTAATGTAACAGGGAAGCTACACTTAGGGCATGCTTGGGATACAACATTACAAGATATGATTATCCGCCAAAAAAGAATGCAAGGCTTTGATACGTTATGGCTGCCAGGAATGGACCATGCTGGAATTGCTACGCAAGCAAAAGTAGAAGAGAAACTAGCACAACAAGGAATTTCACGTTACGACTTAGGTCGTGAAAAATTTGTTGATCAAGTGTGGGAATGGAAAGAAGAATATGCTTCTCACATTCGTGAACAGTGGGCAAAAATGGGCCTTTCTTTAGATTACAGCCGTGAACGTTTTACTTTAGATGAAGGGCTATCTGAGGCCGTTCGTAAAGTGTTTGTCTCTCTTTACGAGAAAGATTTGATTTACCGTGGTGAATATATCATTAACTGGGATCCAAAAGCGAAAACAGCATTGTCTGATATTGAAGTAATCCATAAAGATATTGAAGGAGCTTTTTACCACATGAGCTACCCATTATCAGATGGTTCTGGCGTTGTTGAAATTGCGACAACGCGTCCTGAAACAATGTTGGGAGATACGGCGATTGCGGTCCATCCAGAAGATGAACGGTATCAAGAACTTATTGGTAAGACAGTTGTCTTGCCATTAGTAGATAAAGAAATTCCAATTATTGCAGATGACTATGTAGATATGGAATTTGGAACAGGGGTTGTAAAAATAACACCTGCCCATGATCCAAATGACTTTGAAGTCGGTAATCGTCATGACTTACCTCGAGTAAATGTTATGAACGAAGACGGCACGATGAATGAACTGGCTGGAAAATACGAAGGAATGGATCGTTTTGCTGCACGTAAAGCGATTGTCTCTGACTTGAAAGAATTAGGTCGCTTAATTAAGATCGAAACAATGAATCACAGCGTGGGCCATTCAGAACGAACAGGCGTTGTCGTGGAACCACGTTTATCGACCCAATGGTTTGTAAAAATGGGACCATTAGCTGAAAAAGCAATGAAAAATCAAGAAACAGAAGACGCTGTTGAATTTTATCCACCACGCTTCAATCAAACATTTTTACGTTGGATGGAAAATGTACATGACTGGGTTATTTCGCGACAATTATGGTGGGGCCATCAAATTCCTGCTTGGTATCACAAAGAAACGGGCGAGATGTATGTTGGGATGGAAGCGCCAGCCGACAGTGAAAACTGGGTTCAAGATAGTGACGTCTTAGATACATGGTTTAGTTCTGCTTTATGGCCATTTTCAACGATGGGTTGGCCAGATGAAGCAAGCGAAGATTATCAACGTTACTTCCCCACAAGCACATTAGTTACTGGCTATGACATCATCTTCTTCTGGGTAAGTCGTATGATTTTCCAAAGCTTAGAGTTTACAGGTGAACGTCCCTTCCAAAATGTCTTAATTCACGGCTTAATTCGTGATGAGCAAGGACGCAAAATGAGTAAATCATTGGGGAATGGGATTGACCCAATGGATGTCATCGAAAAATATGGCGCAGATGCGTTACGTTGGTTCTTATCAAATGGTTCAGCACCTGGTCAAGATGTTCGTTTTAGTTATGAAAAAATGGATGCTTCTTGGAACTTTATCAATAAGATTTGGAATGCAAGTCGTTTCGTTATCATGAATGTAGAAGGTATGACTGCTGCAGATATTGACTTTAGTGGTGAAAAGACTGTCGCTGATCGTTGGATTTTAACGCGCTTAAACGAAACAGTCGCCCGTGTGACAGAATTATTTGATCGTTTTGAATTCGGTGAAGCAGGTCGCCAATTATACAACTTCATCTGGGATGATTTCTGTGATTGGTATATTGAAATGAGTAAAGAAATTCTTTACGGAGACAATGAAGCAGCTAAACAAACAACACGGAGCATCTTGGTGTACACATTGGATCAAATCTTACGCTTATTGCATCCAATTATGCCGTTTGTAACAGAAGAAATTTGGGAAAAAATTCCGCATCAAGGTGAGTCATTGGTTGTGGCAGAGTACCCAGTTGTTCATGAAGAATTTAACGATGAAGCAGCAGCTCGAGGAATGGAAGTTCTGAAAGAAGTTATTCGTTCGGTTCGGAATATTCGAGCAGAAGTGAATACACCACTTTCTAAACCAATTACCTTGTTAATTAAAACAAACGATACAGAAGTAGAAGAATTTTTAACAGCTAATACTAGCTACTTGGAACGCTTCTGTAACCCAGAGGAATTAGTCATCAGTCGTGAAATAGAAGCGCCAGAATTAGCCATGTCCGCTGTTTTAACAGGCGCAGAACTATTCCTACCATTAGCTGGGTTGATTAATATCGAGGAAGAAATTGCTCGCTTAGAAAAAGAATTAGACAAATGGACAAAAGAAGTCAAACGTGTGCAAGGCAAACTTTCAAATGAACGTTTTGTGTCAAATGCACCAGATGAGGTCGTGGAAGCAGAACGTGCAAAAGAAAAGGACTACCTTGAAAAACAAGAGGCTGTCAAAGAACGGATTGCCCAATTACGTTCAATCTAAAAAAAAAAAGACAACAAAACCAAACGTTGGTTTTGTTGTCTTTTTGTTATAATTTGCCAAATAATTGAAACAAATACAACATTAAATAGCTGTAAGTAGCCACAGACCAGAATTTTAATAAAAGAACAATTTTCATGAATTCCTTTAAAGATATATCTGTAATTCCCGCCACTAAACAAACAATATCATCTGGAGCGAAGGGGACTAACATAGTAAAGATTAAGAGCTTTTTGACATTGTGTTCATTTTTGTCTAAAATCTCTTCAAATTTTTTGTATTTATTTGGTGAAAGGATTATTTTTACAAAGCTACGTCCATAGTAACGAACTAGTAAAAAGCCAATAAACTCACCAATAATCAACCCAAGATAGCTATACAAAAGGCCTTGCAAATTGCCAAACATCAACATTCCTGCAACAGAAGAGATTCCTCCAGGTAGAATAGGGATAATCACTTGGACGATTTGTAAAAGAATGAAACACAGAACCGCATAGTTACCAAACTGTTTAATAAAAGCTTGCAAGGAAGCAACAGAATGAAAAATTCCTCTGGAATATCCCCATAAAATTAAGCCGAAGAAAAGCACCAGTCCAACTAGGGGTAACCACCGAATGAGTCCATTTAAAAATTTTTTCTGATTAGTCATGAGTGGCCTCCTGACGTTTTCGACGGTATTTTTTAAAGCCAAGATAACCAGCCGTTCCCAGTAAAACCGTTCCGCTGACGGCAGTGCCAAGATAAATCATTCTTGGATGATAGGCAAAGGTTAACTGCTGTTTGCCAGCTGGGACTTCAACAGCTAAAAAGCCACCTAGAATGCGTTGTGTTTTTAAGGGTTCTTTTTGTACCGACGATTTGACTTGCCAATCTTGGTCATAAGGAATGGACGTATACAGTAACTGAGTGTCATTTCCAGGTACATTCAGTGCGCCATTTAAATGGCCTTTTTTAGTTGCATTCACGTGAAGAGCTTGTTGGCGTAATTTGTCAACCGCATGATTAAAGGCTGTTTGGTCTAAAGTTTGAAGTTGCCAATTAGTTAAATCAACCACTTGTTCAGCAGTTAGTGACAGGGTCACGGTAGTTCCTTTTTCAAAATGCCCTAAATTGAACAGTTGATTGGTTGCAATATAAATCGGCGTCGAGATAACTTGTTGGTTTACCTTCAATTTTGTAACTTTTTTCCATTTTAAATTCGGAATATAAAGATGCAAGTCGCCAGTGCTATTCACTTTAAAGGTTGCTTCAATTGTTTCGTTGGTATGATGAGGTTCATTTATCAACGAAGCTGTTTTAAAGTAAGGTTTGTCCGTCGGCACGAGCGTTTGCAGGAGTTCTTCTTGGGCATCTAAAGGATTATTTTTTGCTAATTTTAACTTGGTTAATGCGGTTGGCGCCAAAAAGCCCATACCGATCGCTTCATCATTTTCCATGATTTTCGTGGAACCAACTGTTTTTAGCAATTTTTCACTCGTAGGTTTTTCAATTGGTAAAAAGTCATATTTCACATTTAAAAGTAAATTGGTTAGTTGTGAATTATCCACATAGGCAATCCGGCGATCATTTTTTCGATACAAACCTAGCGCACTTAATGTGTCTTGGGTAGTGGCAGTTAAAGTCGAAGTATAGCTAGAAACGCCAGCATAGCCATAAAGTAAAGGATTATTGTAGCCATTATTGATTTCACGGAACCCTGTTTCTTTGGAAGGAATGACTTGTTTCATGCGATAAAGTTCTGGTGCTGAGGCCATTTTTTCATCGATTAATTGGCTGTGTTTTCGGTAATCTTGGGCAAATGTTGCTTGGCTACCAAAGGGCATATGTTTAAAAGAAATCCAGAAATTCGTTGTTAATTCTGTGCTGACCAGTAAGAATAAAGCCACGACTACATAGTTTCTTAAGGCCTTTTTGTGTGCTAAACGCAAGCAAACGAAAATCAACCAAATAAAAAGTAAACTTAGCCATAAATAATTGATCGAAATTAAGAGATTCTTTTGTGGACCATAATACAAAGATCCGTAGCCAATGACTAACAGCAGACTAAAAATAATAGGTGCGGACCAAGGAATGGTCACTCTTGTAAGCCAAGCTTCATAGGCAAAGACAATCAATAAAAAGCTAAAGATAAAGACATTTCGGTAAGGGAACCCAGCTGGGCTTTGAAACATGTGCCAGACAGTATTAAAGGCTTCTAACCAAAAGCTTAAAAAGAGAATGAATAAAAGAATCGCTGAAGCTATTCTTTCTTTTAACGCAATTTGTTTCGTTTGAAAATAGGCAACACAGAGGAGTGTCACAAATAATCCAGCAAAAACGGTTGGTAAATGGTCTAAACGCAACTCATAATTAATAGAACCTAAGCCTAATTGCGAGAAAAACGAAGTGTTGAACTTAGGCGTTAAAAAGAACGTCGAGACATCAAAATCTGCTTTTTTTGTATAGAGCATCCCTTCTGCTGCAGGTAATAATAAAAAGCTAGTTGCAGTTCCTGTTAAAAAAGAAACGAGGATGAATAACGGACTTTGTTTAAAAAATTGCCGAATAGCATGGGCTTGGGTATTCTTTTTAAAGAACCAATAGATACTGTACAAAACAGCAAAGAGACAAATCATATAACCCATGTAGTAATTCGTCACAATCGCTAAAAACAGGGTTATACTGTATAAGCCCCATTTGCGTTGATCCCATAAACGTTGGAGTCCCAATATGATAAGCGGGAATAGAATCAGTGCATCCAACCACATAAAGTTTTGGCTATAGACGGTGACAAAGCCACAGAAACTATAGGACGTTGAAAAAAGTAACGTGGTGCCATCAACTTTTTGATAGGTGTATTTTAAATAGCTAAACATCGTAGTGCCCATCAAGGCAAGTTTTAAGGTAATAATCCATAAAATTGCTATAGGTAATTGTTCATAAGGAAAAAAGAAAGCCAACACATTAAAAGGGCTCAGTAAGTAATAGGCTGCCAAAGGAACAATCGATTCACCAATCTCATTGGAAAAAGAGTAGAATGTAGTTATTCCCTCGTGAAAAGAGTGTTTTAAAAAACTCAAGAAAGGCATGTATTGTGTGCCTAAATCACTAACTAATAAGTTGTTGTCACCAAAAGGCGCAAGTTGTAATGTCATCCATACAAGCAACAGAAGTAAAAACGGCAAGAAAAAACTTCCTAACCATAAAAGCTTCGATTTGTTTTTCATCAAAATAAGTCCACCTTTATAAAAAAATCATGAATAAGCGTGTTGAACGCTCTAAAAATAGTTTTTAATTGGCTGGCTGGAATGAACCATCCAGAATGTTAGTTTACCATAAGTTCATTAATGTATCCGCTAATAACGCAAAATTATGAAAAATGCAAAAAGTTTTCAAGAAAAAGTTTCAATTGGTTATTAGTGAAAAAGTCACCTAACTTAGTTATAATGTAGAAGAAGACAAGGAGTTGGACAAGATGCAATTAACAATAGAAGAAGCCATTGAATGGATTCATAGCCGGTTACCCTTTGGCTCAAGACCTGGTTTGGATCGGATCAATGCGTTATTAGAAAAAATTGATCATCCAGAAAACAAAGTGCCAACGATTCATATCGCAGGAACCAATGGTAAAGGCTCAACCGTGACATATTTACGCTGTCTATTAGAAGAAATGGGCTTGAAAGTCGGAACCTTTACCTCTCCTTATATTGAATCATTTAATGAAAGAATTGCGATAAATGGTCAACCAATTTCAGACGAACAATTGATTACCTATGTGGAAAAGTATCAACCAATCATTAAAGAATTAGACCAGATCACTGAAGTGGCTGGAATTACAGAATTCGAAACATTGACAGGAATGGCCTTGGACTATTTCGTGAATGAACAAGTGGATATCGCAGTTGTTGAAGTTGGCTTAGGTGGATTACTTGATAGCACCAATGTCGTGAAGCCATTATTGACGGGAATTACGACAATTGGGAAGGATCACACAGAAATTTTAGGTGAAACAATTGCTGAAATTGCCTATCAAAAAGCGGGTATTATTAAAGAAAAAGTCCCAGTAGTAACAGGCAATATTTGTGCTGATGCGCTAGCAGTCATTGAAAAAGTCGCACAAGAAAAACAGAGTCCAATTTTTCGTTTTGGCAAAGAGTATCAAGTGGAATATCTACATCCTGATACACAATGGGGGGAAGTATTTAATTTCTATGGAGAAATGGGCAAACTGACAAAGATTAAAGTTCCCTTGTTGGGGCGTCACCAAGTAGAAAACGCGGCGGTAGCTATTCAATTATTTGACAAGTATTGCCAACTACAACATTTGCCGTTTAAAGAACGAGACATTACTCAAGGGTTAGCTAAAGCGCAATGGCCAGCTCGAATGGAACGTCTTAGTGATGAACCGTTGATTGTTTTAGATGGTGCCCACAATGATCATGCAGTAAAACGCTTAGTTGAAAACTTGCGCAAAGAGTTTCCACAACACACGATTCATATTTTATTTTCAGCTTTAGTAACTAAAGATGTGGATGAGATGATTCAGGACTTAAAGCAAGTACCGAATGCGCATCTTTACTTAACTAGCTTTGATTACCCTAAAGCTATTGCACTTACAGAAATGGAAAAATATGAAGACGATTTAACAGAAATTGTGTCTTTATGGCAATTTGGCTTAGGCGAAATTTTAGAAAAAATGTCGACAGATGATTTATTATTAGTAACAGGTTCATTATATTTTGTTTCTCAAGTAAGAGAATTACTTTTAACTATAGGAGGAAATGATGAAGAAATTTGATGGCGTAATTTTTGATATGGATGGGTTGCTTTTTGATACAGAGTTGATTTACTATACATCTACTCAAAAAGTAGCAGATGCAATGGGGTTGCCATATAGTAAAGAAGTCTATTTAGACTATGTTGGGATTTCCGATGAAGAAGTACAAGAGAATTACCGACGTATTTATGCATCCTATGGTCATGACACAGTGGAAGAATTTATCCGCCGTTCTTATGATGATACCCTGCAAGAGTTTCGATCTGGTAACGTCCCTTTAAAACCAGGGGTGGTGGAATTCCTCGACTTTTTAGATGATCAAAAAATTCCTCGATTGGTTGCTTCAAGTAACGTCCGTCCAGCAATTGAAATGTTATTAAGCCACGCTGGGATTCAGGATCGTTTTGTAGGAATTGTTTCAGCAGAGGACGTTAAACGAGCAAAACCGGACCCAGAAATTTTTCAAAAAGCACGTCAACTTTTAGGAACAGAAGCCCCGAAAACCTTGATTTTCGAAGACTCATTTCATGGGGTAAGTGCGGCTCATAGTGCGGGCATTCCAGTGATCATGGTACCTGATTTATTGCAACCAACTGAAGTTATCCAAGAGAAAACATTACATGTCTTGGAGAGTTTACATCAAGCGCCACATTATTTAAAATAATAAAAACAACACTCCTTTGCGTAGTTTATTAATGACTAGCAAAGGAGGTTTTTTTATGCAAGTATCGGATCTGTTTATTCGTGAGATGCCGAGTGATTGTTTACCACGAGAACGGCTCTTAGCGATAGGAGAAAAAGCATTATCGAATCAAGAGTTGTTGGCGATTCTGTTACGTACTGGCTCAAAAGAAGCAGACGTGATGACTGTTGCCGCAACGCTGTTAAAACAGTTTAAGCAACTTTCTTATTTGCAGCAAGCCACGTTGAACGAGTTAATGGCTATTAAAGGCATTGGCCAAGTGAAAGCCATTGAATTACGTGCGGCCATTGAATTAGGGTGTCGAATCTATCAAAGTAGTCAAATCAAATTTGGTAAAGTTACGTCCAGCCAACAAGTCGCTCAACGATTACTCCAAGAGATGAAGGGGCTGCAACAAGAACATTTAATTTGTATTTACTTGAATACCAAGAATGACATTATCCAACAGAAAACGATTTTCAAAGGATCACTGAATCAAAGTATTGCTCATCCACGCGAAATTTTTCGGGAAGCGGTTAAATATTCATCGGCTCGCATACTATTAGCTCATAATCATCCATCTGGCAATCCGACACCGTCTCCACAAGATATTCAATTTACCAAACGAATGGAAGAATGTGGCGAAATGATGGGGATTCAATTGTTGGATCATATTATTGTTGGTGATAGCGGATACATTAGTTTGAGAGAAGAGAATTTTTTTGCTTCAGAATGAGGACAATTCTTGCAAAAATATTTTATCACGTGTAAAATGAAAGGGTAATCTTGTTTGGAATTATGTAGACTTTTTAAATTTTTTTAAATATTCTATTGGAAGCGAGCAAAGTTACGACTATTTATGTGCAAATGCACGAGGAGGAACAAAAGAATGGAACAAGGAACAGTAAAATGGTTTAACGCAGAAAAAGGTTTTGGGTTTATCTCACGCGAAGACGGAAGCGACGTATTCGTACACTTCTCAGCTATCCAAGGTGATGGTTTCAAAACTTTAGAAGAAGGTCAAGCAGTGACTTTTGATGTTGAAGATTCAGACCGTGGCCCTCAAGCAGTTAACGTAGAAAAAAACTAATAAAAAATAATCCAAAAACACCTAACATGCGTTAGGTGTTTTTTTGTTAGAAAAAATAGAGAAGAAAAATGTTTGTCCATTTTTCTTCTCTATTAAATGAGAGCTTTATTAATCACTAACTGTGGCAGTCATAATCATTGGCAGAATCATTGGATGACGTTCTGTTTGTTCAAACAAGAAAGGCTGTAAAGCGGTCGTCATGGCTTCGCCTAATTTTGCTTCGGTACAGTTTTTATCTTTCATTGCTTCACGTAGAGCATTGAATAAAAGACGTTGGCCTTCATGAATCATATCACCAGACTCCCGCATGTAGACAAAACCACGGGAAAGAATGTCTGGACCAGCCATAATTTCTTTATTTTTAATATTAACCGTTGCTACCGCTAAAACTAAACCTTCTTCAGATAAGATACGACGATCCCGTAAAACAACATTCCCGATATCACCGACACCATTTCCATCAACGTACACGTCATTAGCGTTGAAGTGACCAGCAGGACGTGCGCTATCAGCCGTTAAAGCTAAGACATCGCCGTTGCCCATGATAAAGCAATTTTCTTCAGGAACCCCTGTATCTTGAGCGAGCGAAGCATGGATTTTTAACATTCTAAATTCACCATGAACAGGCATGAAATATTTAGGCTTCATCAAGCGAAGCATTAATTTTTGCTCTTCTTGTCCACCGTGACCAGAAGTATGGATATTATTGATTTTTCCGTGGATAACTTCTGCACCGGCTTCAGATAATAAGTTGATTAAACGGTTAACGCTTGTCGTATTTCCAGGAATTGGTGAACTTGAGAAAACAACCGTATCGCCTGGTTGAATACTAATTTGGCGGTGTGTACCGTTAGCAATCCGACTAAGCGCGGCCATAGGTTCTCCTTGAGAGCCAGTACATAATATCATTGTTTCATTTGCTGGCAATTGATTCAGTTCCGCCGCATCGACAAACGTTCCTTTTGGCACTTTGATGTAGCCTAAGCGTTCGCCATTGACAATGGCATTTTCCATGCTACGACCAAAAACAGCAATTTTGCGACCGGTTTTCACGGCTGCATCAGCAGCTTGTTGTAAACGGAAAATGTTTGAAGCAAAACTGGCAAAGATAATCCGACCATCAATTTTTTCAAAGATTTTTAAAATAGAGGTCCCAATTGTTTTTTCGGATTTTGTAAAGGTGGGTATTTCAGCATTGGTACTATCCGAAAGAAGACAAAGGACGCCTTCTTCACCTAATTTTGCCATTCTGTGTAAGTTGGCTGGCTCGCCAACGGGTGTAAAGTCAAACTTAAAGTCACCTGTTGCGACAATGTTACCAGAAGGCGTTTTAACCACAACGCCCAAGGCATCAGGAATACTGTGAGTCGTCCGGAAAAAGCTAATCGCTGTTTTTCTAAAACGAATCACCGTATCTTCATTAATTTCGTGTAATTCCGCTTCTCGCAATAAACCATGTTCATCTAGTTTGTTGGTAATTAAAGCCAAGGCTAGTGGTCCCGCATAGATTGGGATATTCGCTTGACGTAAAAGATAAGGAACGCCACCAATATGGTCTTCGTGACCGTGGGTAATAACGAGTGCTTTGACTTTATGCAAATTTTGAACGATGTAGCTATAATCTGGAATCACGTAGTCAATCCCAAGTAAATCATCTTCTGGGAATTTGATCCCAGCATCAATAATGATAATTTCATCTTGGAATTGTACCCCATATGTGTTTTTTCCAATTTCGCCTAAACCACCGATTGCAAAAACGCCAGTTTCGTTATTTTTTATGTTTACTTTCATGTTAAAACTCCGTTAGAGTGAAGTCCGCATGTTCTTGCTCGTAAGCAAGATGTTTTTCGTCTAATAATTGAACGTATTCAATATTGTATGGGGTATTTTCTTCAACTAATTGGCGCACGATTACATCGCTATCGGCTTCCATGTAAAGAGATTTTGTGTCTTCTCTTTTTGGGTTTCTGATTTTTGTTTCTTGATAGTATACTTTGTAAATCATCGATTCATTTCTCCTTCAGCTACTAATAGTAGCAATTTATAGTTTTTTTCATTTTAAGACAGAAAATTAAACACAACAAAACGAGGTGCTGATCACCTAAAAAAGAATGCTCATCAAAAACATCTGTTAATGATGAAATGAAGCCTCGACTTTGCTTCATTCTGGGTATTTGATTTTATGTGTTCTTTTTCAACCGTCCCGTGTGTTGTGAATAACAACAATTAAGCTTATTTTATCATAGAATGATAAGGAAGTATAGAAACACTCACTGGACTTTAAAAAAAAACAAACTTCTTGTTTCGCCTTATTCTTGATCAAGTTCGAGTGCCTTTTTTTTAGGACGCCAATACCAACTTAAGCCAATCACGTGGGCTAAATAAACAATCGCTAAAGTCGTAGTCATCAACGTATTTCGGACAATTAAACACGGAATGGCAAATAAAAGAAACATGGAAATAAATAGTTTCCATTTGCCTTTACGAGTAATTTTTTTCTCAAAGAAGGCTTCTTGGATATATTTTTGATAATAAGAAGAAGCTAAAAATTTGTTATAAAGCTTATCTGAACTACGCATCCAAAAAAAGGCCGTTAATAAATAAAAACCAGTGGTGGGTAAAAGCGGCAAAAAGATTCCTAACGTGCCTAAAGCAAACGTACAGGAACCGAGAAAAATGAAGAATAATTTTTTCATTCAAAGGGTCCTTTCAGTTTTTCCCAATTATGGCACAATCAAAAGGAAGTAGCAATTTTAATCGTATAAGTAAATCATTAAAATCATCTATTTTTTAGAAAATCTAAAAGAGAAAGGATAGAAAGAGAAAGGCTGTTTTTTCTAGCCAGACAGCTTGTATTACCGATTTCTTTTTGATACAGTGGGAGTACTAGAAAATTTAAAGTAAGATAAGAAGGAGATGATTAATTGAAGTTAATGTGGCGTTACACAATGCGTTATAAGAAATTACTTTTTGCTGATTTTATTTGTGTGTTTGGTTTTATTTTGATTGAATTAGGTTTGCCGACCATTTTAGCGCGAATGATTGACAAAGGAATTATTCCTAGAGATATGGACTATATTTATCAGCAAGGGATTTGGATGGTTGTAATTACGATTATTGGCGTCGCAATGAATATTTTGCTAGGGTACTTTGGTGCCAGAATTACAACAAACATTGTTCGTGATATTCGTGATGATTTATTTGAAAAGATTCAAACTTTCTCACACAGTGAATATGAAAGTATTGGGGTTTCTTCCTTAATTACGCGAACTACCAATGATGCATACCAAATTATGCTCTTCATGGGAAATATTTTACGTCTTGGCTTTATGACGCCAGTGATGTTTATTGCCAGTCTTTACATGGTGATGCGAACGAGTCCGTCGTTAGGAATGTACGTTTTAGGTGCCTTGCCTTTTCTGCTGCTAGCAGTTGTCGGAATTGCTCGTTTGTCAGAACCGTTATCTAAAAAGCAACAAAAGAACTTAGATGGAATCAATGGGATTTTAAGAGAAAATCTTTCTGGATTGCGGGTAATACGCGCATTTGTTAATGAAAAATTTGAAGAATCTCGTTTTAATAAAGTCAATGAAACTTACACTAAAAGTTCAAAAAGTTTGTTTCGTTTAATGGCAGCAGCCCAACCAGGCTTCTTTTTCTTATTTAATATTGTGATGGTCTTAATCATTTGGAGCGGGACTGTTCAAATCAGCCATGGGGATTTAGAAGTTGGGAATTTAATTGCTTTTATTGAATATATTTTTCATGCGCTGTTCTCGTTTATGTTATTTGCCAGTGTCTTTATGATGTATCCGCGGGCTGCGGTTTCGGCTTCACGGATTCAAGAAGCCTTAGACATGGAACCAGCTATTCGTGAAGAAGAAGGCGTAACAGAAACAGCTACTAAAGGCTATCTAGAGTTTAAAAATGTAACCTTTGCCTATCCTGGACATGCGGAAAGCCCAGTTATTCGCAATGTAAGTTTTAAGGCGTCACCTGGTGAAACAGTGGCCTTTATTGGGAGCACAGGTAGTGGAAAATCAACATTAATTCAATTGATTCCACGGTTTTATGATGTATCAGAAGGTGAAATTTTAATCGATGGAGTGAACGTAAAAGATTACCAACTTAGTGCATTACGCAATAAGATTGGCTATATTCCACAAAAAGCGTTACTTTTTACTGGTACAATTGCTGATAATCTTCGCTACGGTAAGGAAGATGCGACGTTAGAAGAAATGGAACGAGCAATTGACATTGCTCAAGCAACAGAATTTGTTTCACAAAAACCGCAAGGCTATGATGAACCTCTTTCAGAAGGTGGCACGAACTTTTCTGGTGGTCAAAAACAACGTTTAGCTATCGCACGGGCGATTATTCGCAATCCGGAAATTTATATATTTGATGATAGTTTTTCTGCGTTAGATTATCAAACAGATGCAAATTTACGAGCGCGTCTGAAAAAAGAAACAACAGAATCCACTGTTTTAATTGTGGCACAACGTGTTGGAACAATTATGCATGCGGACCGCATTGTTGTTTTAAACGAAGGCGACGTGGTCGGAATTGGCACACATCGTGAATTGCTTGAGACTTGTCCAATTTACTATGATATTGCGGCTTCTCAATTGTCAGAGGAGGAATTAGCATGAAACACGCCTTTTCTTCTATGAAACGAATCGGTCGCTATATTAAACCGTACCGAGTGACGTTTTATTTAGTTATTTTATTTACAATATTAACCGTGGCCTTTAATGCAGCGTTGCCTTATTTGACTGGATTACCAACGACAGAAATTAGCCGTAATATTGCGGCCGGTGAATCAATCAATTTTGATTATGTAATCCAATGTTTAATTTGGATTTTAGTTGTGGGAACAGGTTATTGTGTGGCACAATTTTTGTCAGGCTTTTTAATGACGAATGTCGTTCAACAATCCATGCGCGATTTACGTCGAGATATTGAAGAAAAAATCAATCGTTTGCCAGTTTCTTATTTTGATAAGAACCAACAAGGAAATATTTTGTCACGGGTGACGAACGATGTGGATGCTGTCAGCAATGCGATGCAACAAAGTTTTATTAATATTGTTTCGGCAGTCTTAGGGATTGTGATGGCGGTAGTGATGATGTTCTTGATCAATCCGCTGATGGCGATTTTTTCAGTGATTATGATTCCGTTGTCTCTGATTATTTCCAGAACAATTGTTAAAATCTCCCAGAAATATTTCCAAGGAATGCAAAATTCTTTAGGAGACTTAAATGGTTATGTTCAAGAAAATATGACTGGGTTCAGTGTCTTAAAACTATATGGCCGGGAAAAAGAAACTCTTGAAGGTTTTAAACAAGTCAATCACCGTTTAAATGGTTTTGGCTTCAAAGCATCCTTTATCTCAGGATTAATGTTGCCATTGGTTCAAATGACCGCTTATGGGACCTATATCGGGGTAGCTGTCCTTGGTAGTTACTATGTGGTTGCTGGTGTGATCGTAGTGGGGCAATTACAAGCGTTTATTCAATATATTTGGCAAATTAGCCAACCAATGGGGAATATTACGCAGTTGTCTGCAGCTTTACAAAGCGCTTCAGCTTCGACCATGCGGATTTTTGAAATCCTAGATGAACCAGAAGAAGAACTTAACGAACAAGATGTTCCTTTGCCAGAACCTATTTTAGGATCTGTTGAATTTGAAAATGTCAGCTTTAGTTATGACCCAGAAAAACCGTTAATTCGTAATTTGAACTTTAAAGTTGATGCGGGCCAAATGGTTGCGATTGTGGGACCAACTGGCGCTGGGAAAACAACCTTAATCAACTTACTGATGCGTTTTTATGATGTAACAGAAGGCGCCATTAAAATTGATGGCATTGACACGAAAAAAATGAACCGTAGTGATGTCCGATCTGTATTTGGAATGGTATTGCAAGATGCTTGGTTGTATAAAGGTACCATTGCAGATAACATTCGTTTTGGGAAGTTAGATGCCACGGATTATGAAGTTGTCGATGCAGCGAAAACGGCCAATGTGGATCACTTCATTCGGACAATGCCAGACGGGTATGAAATGGAAATCAATTCTGAGGGAGATAACGTTTCCCTTGGTCAAAAACAATTGTTGACCATTGCCCGAGCGGTAATTTCTGATCCAAAAATTTTGATTTTAGATGAGGCGACTAGTTCAGTCGATACACGCTTGGAAGCCTTAATTCAAAAAGCAATGGATCGTGTTATGGAAGGACGAACGAGTTTCGTTATTGCCCACCGCCTATCAACTATTCGTGAAGCTGATTTAATTCTTGTTATGAAACAAGGAGAAATCATTGAAAAAGGTACGCATCATGAGTTGCTGGAACAAGGTGGCTTCTATGAAAAACTATACAATAGTCAATTTGCTGAAGAAGGCGACTATGAGGAATAAAAAGAGGTCGGGACAGAAGCGTTTAACTCCGAGAAATAAGAAGGAATTTCCGAAAATTGTTCTGTAATTTTTGGAGAATTCCGGCTTATTTCCGAAGGAGTTGCTTTTGTTCCCGCCGTTTATCAGTTTTTGAGCGTGGAGCAAAAATCCAAAGTGATTTTTGTCCCACGCTCTTTTCTTGTCTTTTTTACTATGAAAGTGAGGAATTCTTGTCTATACTTAATGAAAAGAGGTGACAGAGTTTGAAAAAAGAGTATTTTATTGCTGCTAGTGCAGATGTCTATGGAAACGTACAACTAGCGAAGGATAGTAATATTTGGTTTCAGTCGGTCTTAAGAGGTGACAGTAACACAATTACCATTGGTGAAGGTAGTAATATTCAAGATGGCACGATTATTCATGTTGATGAAGATGCCCCGACAATTGTAGGCAAGTATGTAACGGTGGGCCATCAATGCATGTTACACGGTTGTAAAATCGGTGATGGTGCTTTGATTGGCATGGGTTCAACCATTCTAAATAATGCTATTATTGGAGAAAACAGCCTGATTGGTGCGGGCTCTTTAGTGACAGAAGGCAAAATTATCCCGCCAAATGTTTTAGCATTTGGTCGACCCGCGAAGGTTATCCGTCCGTTAACGGCAGCAGAAATAGCCAGTAATCATACGAACGCCTTACATTATATTCAACGAGCAGAAGAATTTCGCCAACAAAAATACCCGAAACTAACATAGAATTAGGAGGAAAATGATGAAGAAAATTAAAGTAATGACGGTTTTTGGAACACGGCCAGAAGCAATCAAAATGGCCCCTTTAATCAAAGCTTTAGAAGAGCAAAGTCAAGGATTTGACTCTGTAGTAGTCGTAACAGCGCAACATCGCCAAATGTTGGATCAAGTGTTAGAAGATTTTCAAATTACACCGAATCATGATTTAAATATCATGAAAGATGGGCAAACCTTAACAGATATTACAAGTCGTGTTTTGAATTTATTAACTGAGGTTCTTGTGACAGAACAGCCGGATATTGTCTTGGTTCATGGCGATACAACCACGTCATTTGCGGCTGCATTGGCTGCTTTTTATCAACAGATTCCAGTGGGACATGTGGAAGCAGGATTGCGGACCTGGCAAAAATATTCTCCGTTTCCAGAAGAAATGAATCGTCAACTGGTAGACGTGTTAACTGATATTTATTTTGCCCCAACCATTCAAAGTAAGGACAATTTAATCAAAGAAAATCATCCAGAAGAACATATTTATGTGACTGGCAATACAGCGATTGACGCGATGGCGTACACCGTTGATGCCCACTATCAAAATGATTTATTGGAAAAAATCCCTACAGACCAGCGCATCGTGCTAATTACAATGCATCGTCGTGAAAATTTAGGCCTGCCAATGGCAAATGTGTTTAAAGCTGTTCGTCGACTTGTAATGGAACATCCAGAAATTGAAGTCATTTTCCCTATGCACAAAAATCCCAAAGTCCGTGAAATAGTAGCGGAACACTTAGGTGAATTAGCTCGTGTGCATTTAATTGAACCATTGGATGTCAAAGATTTTCAAAATTTTGCAGCGAAAAGTGCTTTAATTTTAACTGATTCTGGCGGTGTGCAAGAAGAAGCTCCTTCCTTAGGTGTGCCAGTTTTAGTTTTACGAGATACAACGGAACGTCCAGAAGGCGTAGCGGCAGGAACATTGAAATTGGTTGGTACAGACGAACAAGTAGTCTATCAAGAGGCGAAAACATTATTGACTGATTCTGATGCTTACCACGCGATGGCGCATGCACAAAATCCGTATGGGGATGGTCAAGCTAGCCGTCGAATCGTTGAAGCCATTGCCTATGAAATGCAGCAATCAGATAAAAAACCAGATACGTTTACAGCAAAATAAATAAAAAGGCAGAGAAGCGCTGAAAAATGTGCTTCTTTTGCGTATCTTATTTTGAAGAATCAATTAGACAAAAAATGCTAGAAAGTAGTGAAGTGAAGATGTATCAAACGATTTTATTTGATTTAGATGGCACAATTACGGATTCTGGTAGCGGCATTATGCGTTCTATTTTATACGCAACAGAACAATTAGGCTGGCCAGCTCCTAACGAGGAGACGTTACGTTCTTTCATAGGGCCGCCTTTATATGAGTCATTTTTGCACATGGCGCCTTCAGCTGAAGCAGCGCAACAAGCCGTGGGTCATTATCGAGCGTATTATCAGAGAAAAGGTATGTTTGAAAACCATGTGTATCCAGGGATTCCAGAAGTGTTAACAAGGTTAAAGGAAGCGGGAGCAAAGTTATACATTGCGACTTCCAAGCCAGAAGAATTTGCTAAAAAGATTATTACTCATTTTGATTTAGATCGTTATTTTACAGGCATCTATGGAGCGAGTATGGACGGTCATCGTTCTAAAAAAGCAGATGTGATTCAGTATGCATTAACGGAAGCTCAATTAGACCCAACCAAAGAAGCAATTATCATGGTTGGTGATCGTAATCATGACATTCTTGGTGCTCAACAAAATGGCTTAGATAGTATAGGTGCCTTGTATGGATTTGGTGAAGAAACAGAATTACAAGAGGCGGGAGCAACATTCCTAGTACAATCGCCTAAAGACTTAGGTGCTATTTTGCTACAAAATTCTTAATAGAAAATGGATTTTCGATAAATTTAGGAGGATTTTAAGATTTATTATCGTTTCAATAGAAAAGCGCCATCATAGGCTTTAAACGTTGTCAATGATGAATTTTTTATCGGGGAATGACGGTCTTTTTATTAAAAACATTTAATTTTAAAGAGGTTTCATGTATAATAGTTTCAGTCATAAACGATAGAATAGTAAGGAGGGTTAGTTTTGGCTAATGATAACCAAAATAACCAAGATCCCAAATCTTCGCTTAGAGATCAAGTAACTGGGTCTTTAAAAGGTAGAAATGATGGCGATCAACCTGATTCCTCTGAAAAAAATGATAGGTCTCCCCAACCTTCATATGATGAATCACAAGAAACAGTGAGCCGCACAACACAAACACGTGCAGGTTCTAGAGCTGCTCGAAGACGTGGGAAAGACAAGACAACACAGACAGTCGAAGAGCCAACCCCGATTGAAACAGACGAAAAGCCAACAAATACAAAAAAACAAACACGTAAAAAAGAAGATCGTTTAGTCGGTCGTATCGTGTTAATTGTAGTTTCTGTATTGGTTTTAATGATGGCAATCTTTGGGTTTACTTTTTATAAATATGTAGATGCTGGGCTACAGCCACTAGACAAGAACAATAAGAAGCTTGTTCAAGTGCATATCCCAGAAGGATCTTCTAATAAGCAAATTGCTGCGGTTTTAGAAGAAAGCAACGTCATTAAAAGCGGAATGGTTTTTAACTACTACGTAAAATTTAAAAACTTAACAGATTTTCAAGCGGGCTATTATCAAATGTCTCCAAGCATGACACTCGATGAAATTGGTGAAATGCTAAAAGAAGGAGGCACGCCAGAACCAACTAAAATCGCAGATGGCAAAGTAACGATTCCTGAAGGCTACGATATAGATAAAATTGGCGAAGCCATTGAAAAAAATACGGATTTCAAGAAAGCAGATTTCATTGCATTAATGAAAAACGAAGACTTCTTCAATCAAATGAAGGCTAAGTATCCTGATTTACTTGAAAGTGCTGCAACCGCAGAAGGTGTTCGTTATCGCTTAGAAGGCTATTTATTCCCAGCAACTTATGATTATTACAAAAAAGCAACACTTCCTGAATTTGTCGAACAAATGATTGCTAAAATGAACACAGTAATGGAACAATATACGCCGACAATTCATGCAAAGAATTTAACCAATCAGCAAGTCTTAACGTTAGCTTCATTGGTTGAAAAAGAAGGAGTCAAAGAAGCAGACCGCAAACAAATTGCGCAAGTATTCTTTAACCGCTTGGCTGCCGATATGCCAATCCAATCAGATATTTCTATTTTGTATGCTCTAGGAGAACACAAAGAAACTGTAACGTATGCTGACTTGGAAGTGGACTCGTCTTATAACTTGTATAAAAATACTGGTTATGGACCAGGACCATTAGATAGCCCAAGTGAGGAGTCAATTAAAGCAGTCTTGAATCCGACACCAAGTGACTATTTATACTTTGTAGCAGATATTTCTACAGGAAAAGTATACTTCTCAAAAACATATGAAGAACATCAAGTATTAGTAGATCAGTATGTCAATAATTCAAGTAGTGAATAAAATGAAAACATAAAAGAGCTTGGTGAATCAATTTTGTATGATTCACCAAGCTTTTAGATACTCAAAAAGTAATCTGTTTAACAGAGGGAAAGCGTAGCAACTAGAAATTTATATAAATAAAATTTAGCAAAATCACAAAAATTCAATAATTATATTTACAATTTAGAAAAAGCGTGGTACTCTTTTGTGGATTGAAAGCGGAATTTTTTTCAATAACCAACCAAGAACTACGTATCGTTAAGCGAAAAAGGAGAATTAACATGGTAGAAAAAGTATATCCAATGACTCTTGAAGGAAAAGAAAAATTAGAACAAGAGCTAGAAGAATTAAAAACAATTAAACGTAAAGAAATCGTAGAGCGTATTAAAATCGCTCGTAGCTTTGGGGATCTTTCAGAGAACTCAGAGTATGAATCAGCTAAAGATGAACAAGCTTTCGTTGAAGGACGTATTACAACGTTAGAAAATATGATTCGTTTTGCAGAAATCATCGACAATGATGGCGTGGACCAAGACGAAGTTTCCATCGGTAAAACAGTTACTTTCCAAGAATTGCCTGATGGAGAAGAAGAGGAATACACAATCGTAGGAAGTGCCGAAGCCGATCCATTTTCTGGTAAAATTTCTAACGATTCACCGATTGCGCAAGCCTTAATTGGTAAACAATTAGGCGACCAAGTGATTATTGCAACACCTGGTGGCGACATGACAGTTAAAATTACAAAAGTTGAAGCAAACTAAATAATTGAGTAGGGCAGGCAGCTTCCAAGGCCTGTCCTTTCGCAATCTATGACATTTAGGGCTAAAGTCCTATGGTAACCTAAGGCGCAAACCACTATGATTAAATAAAATAAACGAGTAAAATAAATGACAGAGGGAGGAGGCAAATCTATGAATAATCCTTGGCGCTTTTTTATCGTCGCAGAAGCATTACTTTTTATTCTGGCGTTATGGCAAATTGTACATAATCCTGGATTAGCTGTTTTATTAACAATTGGCGTTTTACTTGTGGCCTATGTTTCCAGGAAAGCATCTAAAACACATTTTAACAACTTTCAATTCGTCCTCGGCGTTGTTTTTATTGTCATTGGTGCAATGAACAGCACGGCTGTTTGGTTTATGTTGATTTTTGGCGTACTCTTTATCGGCTTAAAAGGCTTTGAGATTTCAGGCGTGGATATAGCTGAGCGAGCACCTTGGCGTAAAAAACAAATGATTATGGTGGAGACGGCGGCAAAAGAACCTAAAAATGGCAAACGATTTAAACGCCGCTGGTTTGCCAACGAACGCATTGGTAACAATATCTATGAATGGGACGATATCAATATTGATTTAATCTCTGGGGACACCATTATTGATTTAGGTAATACGCTACTACCGAAAGAAGACAATATTATTATTATTCGTAAAGGTTTTGGCCGCACGCGAATTCTAGTGCCGTTAGGTGTAGCTATTTTGTTAGAACATTCAACGTTTTACGGAACGGTACGTTTTGAAGAAGAAAAATATCAATTGAAAAACGAATCATTAAAAATTTACAGCAATGATTATGATACCAATCTTCGTCGTTTGAAAATTATGACGAACACTTTAGTAGGAGATGTTGAGGTGATCCGTGTATGACCGATCGGATTTCAAGACGCATGATTTCATTATATGCGTCCCTTAGCACCTTTATTGTTATCTTAATTACATTGTTTTCATATTTTCATTCGATTAAACAAAACCGGTGGCTATTAGAGCTTCTTCAGAGAAAAGTCTTTTATTTACCACTAATTGTGCACATTGTTCTCATATCCTTACTAATAGGCTTATTGACCTTTTTACTGATTTCATTGGTTCAAAAAGGGCAATATGGACGGATTGAAGAAAAACTTCGGTTATTGGCCAACGGTAATTATGAAAGTCCAGTCTTAAACAAACCAACGACCAGTGAAAATCAAGATCATTATCTAACCGAAGTCGAACAAGATATTTGGTCGATTAAAAATAAATTATTAGAGATGTCTAAAGAATTGCAATTATTAAACAGTCGACCGCAATTAATGGATGGGCAAACAAAAGAAGAAATTTTAGAGAACGAGCGGCATCGTTTGGCGCGGGAGTTGCATGATTCAGTCAGTCAACAACTTTTTGCAGCCATGATGATGTTGTCTGCCTTAAATGAACAAGCACAACGAACAGAAACCCCTGAACCATATCGTAAACAACTAGCCATGGTGGCAGAAATCATTAATGCCTCCCAATCGGAAATGCGCGCGTTACTATTGCACTTGCGTCCTATCAGTCTAGAAGGAAAAAGTTTGCGTAAAGGTATTGAACAATTACTGAAAGAACTACAAACAAAAATTAAAATTGAATTGATTTGGGATGTTGAAGATGTTCATTTAAATAGCAGCATTGAGGATCATCTTTTCCGAATTGTGCAGGAGTTACTTTCAAATACCTTAAGACATGCCAAAGCAAAGGAATTAGAGGTATACTTACACCAAGTCGATAAAAACGTGCTATTGCGTATTGTTGATGACGGTGTCGGCTTTGATATGAAGGAACAAAGTAATAAAGCCGGTAGTTATGGCTTAAATAATATTCGAGAACGTGTTGTCGGCATGGGCGGTACAGTTAAAATTATTAGTTTTAAAGGGCAGGGAACCAGCGTTGAAATTAAAGTTCCTGTCATAAAGGAGGAAACTGCAAGTGATCAAAGTAATGTTAGTGGATGACCATGAAATGGTCCGTTTAGGCGTTTCATCATATTTATCTATTCAAGAGGATATAGAAGTCGTAGGCGAAGCAGAAAACGGTAAGATTGGCTATGAAAAAGCATTGGAACTACGTCCAGATGTTATTTTGATGGATTTGGTAATGGAAGAAATGGACGGCATTGATTCAACAAAAGCGATCTTGAAAGATTGGCCAGAAGCCAAGATTATTATTGTGACGAGTTTTATTGATGATGAAAAAGTGTATCCGGCGATTGAAGCTGGTGCAGCGGGCTACCTATTAAAAACATCAACAGCACATGAGATTGCTGATGCAATTCGGGCGACTTATCGCGGAGAGCGTGTGTTGGAACCTGAAGTGACGCATAAGATGATGGAACGGTTAACAAAAAAACAAGAGCCGGTGCTACATGAAGATTTGACAAACCGAGAACACGAAATTTTAATGTTGATTGCACAAGGTAAAAGTAATCAGGAAATAGCTGATGAACTCTTTATCACTTTGAAAACAGTTAAAACACATGTTTCAAACATTTTAGCAAAACTAGATGTGGATGATCGGACCCAAGCGGCGATTTATGCTTTTCAACATGGTTTAGCCAAATAAATATCAGATAAATCCATAAATAAATTCTAGGAAATCCTTCTAGGAATTTATTTATGGATTTGTTATACTAATTTTAACGAACAGACAGGAGCGGTCAGAAGAAATGAAACAAAATTTTGCAATTATTGGTTTAGGACGTTTTGGCGGCAGCATATGCCAAACTTTGGTGGAAGCTGGTCAAGAAGTTTTGGCCATTGACAGCAGTGAAGACCGTGTCAATGAATATATGAATATTGCAACGCATGCAGTGGTGGCTAACGCCCAAGATGAAATGACGTTGCGTTCTTTAGGAATTCGGAATTTTGATCACGTAGTGGTGGCAATTGGTGAAGATATTCAAGCGAGTATTTTAGTGACACTAATGGTTAAAGAGATGGGGGTTCCCAATGTCTTGGCCAAAGCAGTCAATGAATATCATGCCCGTGTCTTAGATAAAATTGGGGCAGATATGGTCGTTCACCCAGAGCGAGATATGGGTATTCGAATTGCTCACAAACTTGTTTCACGCAATATTTTAGATTATATTGAATTATCTAGCGAATTTTCATTAGCTGAGGTTCGGGTCACCAATCCTAAATTTTACAATAAAACCTTAGCAGAATTAAATTTCCGTCAGCGATTTGGTTTAACTGTGGTAGCGATCCGCCGCTCGAAAACAGAAGTAATTGCTTCGCCAGATGCTTCTGAAATTGTTCGAGAAAACGACAATTTATTAGTTATCGGTGATACCGCAGACGTGGATTTATTAGATGAAAAAATGAATGGCTAAGCACTTTATTCTCTAAAAGCACTGCGCTGTGCTACAATAAATGGCGACAGAGATGTGAAGGAGGAACAAAGAATGAAATTAGAAGTGACACCGAAAGCCCAACAATGGTTTAAAGAAGAAACCGGGGTTCAGCCTGAGACAGGCATTCGTTTTTTCGGAAAAATTTACGGAAAAACACCTGTTCATGATGGTTTTTCCATTGCGATGTCTGTAGAAGCGCCAGATGAGCCAATGATTAAAGAGAACCTAGATGGGATTACCTATTTTATTGAAGAAACAGATGATTGGTTCTTTAAAGGGTATGATTTGATTGTTGATTATGATGAAAAGAATGATGAACCGCGTTATCAATTTGAAGCGAACCAAGAAGATTTAACAAAATAAATTTAGTGCTAAACAGAAAAAGCTGAAGTAGTGCGTAGGACTATTTCTGTTGCTTTCGTTTAACCGCTAGTCAGCCTGAGAAAAAATCGTTTTGGATTTTTTCCCCAGGTTCTTTCTATTTAAGTTCTTTTTAGTTGGATATCGTTATTTAATAAGGCTATTATATGGTATAATGATAATTAACTGAAGTGTGGAGGAAATAAAATGTTATCAATTGTTGTCCCTTGTTATAATGAGGAAGCAGCGATTCCGCTGTTTTTTGAAGAAGTAGAAAAAATTAGCCAGCAACTGTCTCATTCAGTAGAATATATATTTGTGAATGATGGCTCAAAAGATAAGACGTTAGCTGTTTTAAGACAGCTTTATCGCGAACATCCAGAGAAGGTCCGTTATCTTTCTTTTTCACGAAATTTTGGGAAAGAAGCAGGCTTATACGCTGGTTTAAAAGAAGCAACAGGTGACTTAGTGACAGTCATGGACGTTGATTTACAAGACCCGCCTGAGTTATTACCTCAAATGATTGAGATGATTGAAACCAGTATAGATTTAGATTGTGTTGGCACACGACGCATAACAAGAGACGGCGAACCGCCCATTCGTAGCTTTTTTGCTCGGATGTTCTATAAACTCATTAATCGAATTGCTGAGACAGAAATGGTGGATGGTGCCCGGGACTTTCGTGTCATGACCCGACAAATGGTCGATGCGATTTTAGAGTTATCTGAGTATAATCGTTTTTCAAAAGGGATTTTTAGTTGGGTCGGCTTTAAAACAGAATATATTGAATTTAAAAATCGAGAACGAATTGCTGGAGAAACCTCTTGGTCTTTCTGGAGTCTATTAAGTTATTCAATTGACGGGATTGTCAATTTTTCAGAAACACCATTGAATATTGCTTCATACGTTGGCGCCTTTTCGTGTATTGGTTCTGCACTAGCAATGTTAGTGATTATCTTTCGAACATTAGTTAATGGTGATCCAACAAGCGGCTGGCCTTCAATGGTTTGTATTGTACTTTTTGTAGGTGGTTTGCAACTATTATGTTTAGGAATTATTGGCAAATATATCGGCAAAATTTTCTTAGAAACGAAAAAAAGACCAATTTATATTGTAAAGGAATCAGAAAAAGATTCTAAAAAATAACCAAAAAAGCAGAGAAAAATTCTCTGCTTTTTTGTTATGCGTTAAAAAAAGTGTAAATAGGCTTTTCAGAAAAACAACATTTTTTACATAAAAAATACATTAACTTTACCTATTTTTATCTTAATGAAACAGCTTTGCTCTCGCGGTTGCAAGAAATAAATGTTAAAATCAAAAGGTATGCTATTAAATGTTTTTTTGGAGGTTGGGTCATGATAGAAGTTATCGACTTGAAAAAAGTATTCGATAATGGGTTTGAAGCGTTAAAATCGGTCAATTTTACGATTGAGCAAGGGGACTTGGTTTGTTTGTTAGGACCAAGTGGGTGTGGGAAATCCACAATTTTAAACTTAATTGCAGGTTTATTACATCCAAGTGATGGAGATATTCAGTTTCGACAGCAATCGGTTGTCAAAACAGCACCAAAAGATCGGAACATCGGGTTCGTTTTTCAAAACTATGCCTTATATCCACATATGACTGTTCTAGAAAACGTAATGTTTCCTTTGACGGTAGGAAGTAAGAAAGTTCCCAAGGCAGAGGCACAAGCTATTGCCGAAGAATATATGAAACTAACGAATATTGAAGAGTTAAGCCATAAAAAGCCAGGCACACTTTCTGGTGGTCAACAACAGCGTGTTGCGATTACCCGGGCGTTAGTTCAAAAACCAGATGTTTTATTATTAGATGAGCCTTTAAGTAACTTGGATGCACGTTTGCGTTTGAAAATTCGTGAAGAAATCCGCCGCTTGGTGAAAGAAGTAGGCATTACAACAATCTTTGTAACGCACGACCAAGAGGAAGCGCTATCAATCAGTGATAAAATTATTTTATTAAACGAAGGGGTTATTCAACAAAATGATGAACCTCAAAACCTTTACTTAGAACCAAATAACTTATTTGTTGCTCAGTTCATAGGTAACCCAATTATTAATTTATTGTCTGTTGAAGTGAAAGACGGCAAAATGTACCATGAAAGTTTTGAAATTCCGCTTGAGCGTTTTGAGCAAGCACGCTTTAAAATGCCAATGACTGATGGGAAATATACGTTTGCTTCTCGTCCAGAAGATGTGGTACCAGCTGAAACAGGTCTCTTTACCACAACGACAGATTTAGTGGAATTGATTGGTCGAGAACGTATTTTACGATTTACATTAGGAAATGAACAAGTGAAATCAATTGTAAGTGTAGAAGAAGCGATTGAAGAAGGAGACACTTTATCTTTTGATTTTTCATATAAAAAAGTATTTATCTTTAACGAAGCGGGAGACCGGGTTTACTAATGAAAAAATACAATCCAGAAAATCAACCAAAAGCATGGCTCTTCCTTCTGCCATCATTAGGAATCATTTTACTGTTTAGCGTTTATCCACTGTTTCGTTCTTTGTGGATGAGCTTCCAAAAAGGTTCCTTAATTAACCAACGCTACGCTGGTTTAGAAAATTATCAACGTGTATTGAATGATCCAATCTTCTATAAAGCGTTAAAAAATACAGCGCTCTATGCATTTGCTGTGGTACCGATTGCCTTGATAATTTCCCTAGCAATTGCTTGGATTATCTTTGAAAAAGTTAAACATAAGAGTTTCTTTGAAACGATTTTCTTTATGCCTTATGTAACGAGTACGATTGCCATTGGGATTGTCTTCCGTTACTTCTTTAATGGCGATTATGGAATTGTCAATTACGTCTTAGGCTTTTTCGGCATTCCTTCTGTCAACTGGCTAGATAATGTTCAAATGAGTATGCCAACATTGATTATTTTTGGGGTTTGGACGAGTTTAGCATTTAATATTATTATTTTGTTGGCTGGGTTGAGAAATATTGATGAAGAACACTTTAAAATAGCGAAAATGTTTGACGCCTCAGACGGCGAAATTTTCCGACGTATTACGTTTCCGCAGCTAGTCCCGACCATTGCCTTTTTATTAACGGTCAATTTAATTGGCGCCTTTAAAGTTTATACACAAGTTTATGCTTTATTCGGTGGTCGTGCGGGGATTGCCAATAGTGCCACAACCGCAGTGTACTATATTTATGACAAATTCCACATTGCAGGACGTCCCGGAATTGCGATGGCCGCCACAGTGATTTTATTTGTGATTATTTTAGTGGTCACTTTCTTACAAAATAAACTCTTAAAGAAAGTGGGGCAATAAGCCAATGAAAAAAGTTTTAACGATTATCGCATTTGTTTTCTTAGGCATTTTAGCCGTTATTACGTTATTTCCATTTGTCTATATGATTTTAGCTGGTTTAATGAGTTACTCTGAAGCGACCAGCATGCCGCCAACCATGTTTCCGAAACAACCACAATGGCAAAACTACACAGAGGTCTTTCAAAAAGCACCCTTTCTTCGGTATTTCTTGAACACAGTCTTTGTTTCAGGTGTTACAACGATTGCTACGGTAGTCACCGCCGTTTTAGCTTCATTCGCGTTAACGAGTTTGAAGTTCCGTTTTAAAAATGTGGTCATTGCTTTGATGATTTCGTTGTTAATGGTTCCGTATGAATCTATTATTTTTACCAATTATCAAACGATTGCGCAATTAGGTTTGTTAAATACTTACAGCGCCTTAATTATTCCATTTTTAACTAGTATTTTTTATATTTACTATTTAAACGGTTATTTAAAAGGTATTCCTGATACTTTTTACAAAGCTGCCAAGATTGATGGCGCTAGTGATTTAGAATATATTTGGCGTATTTTAGTACCAATGTCAAAACCAGCGTTGGTAACAGTAGGGATTTTAACATTCATTTCTAGTTGGAATTCTTTCTTGTGGCCATTGTTGGTGACGAACGAGAAAAAATACCGTCTATTGAATAATGGACTATCGGCCTTTGCGACAGAGAGCGGTAGTGACGTACATTTACAAATGGCTGCTGCAACATTAACCGTTATTCCAATTTTAATTATTTACTTGATTTTCAGAAAAGAAATTATCAGAGGAGTTGCAAAAAATGGAATCAAAGGCTAAAACAACTGTGACTTTTCACAGTGGCATTTTAACAATTGGAGGAACCGTGATTGAAGTGGCGTATAAAGATGCCCACATCTTCTTTGATTTTGGTACAGAATTTCGACCAGAATTAGATTTGCCTGATGATCACATTGAAACCTTAATTAATAATCGTTTAGTGCCAGAATTAAAAGACTTATATGATCCACGTTTAGGTTATGAATATCATGGTGCAGAAGACAAAGAGTATCAACACACCGCTGTTTTCTTATCTCATGCCCATTTAGATCATTCGCGCATGATTAATTATTTAGACCCAGCTGTTCCGTTGTACACATTAAAAGAAACGAAAATGATTCTAAATAGTTTAAATCGCAAAGGTGATTTTTTGATTCCATCACCGTTTGAAGAAAAGAATTTTACCCGAGAAATGATTGGTCTTAATAAAAACGATGTGATTAAAGTTGGCGAAATTTCAGTGGAAATCGTACCTGTTGATCATGATGCGTACGGTGCTTCGGCATTACTGATTCGCACGCCTGACCATTTCATCACATACACAGGTGATTTGCGCTTACATGGCCATAATCGTGAAGAGACTTTAGCTTTTTGTGAAAAAGCCAAACATACTGAATTATTAATGATGGAAGGCGTAAGCATTAGCTTCCCAGAACGTGAACCAGATCCAGCCCAAATAGCGGTTGTCAGTGAAGAAAATCTTGTTCAGCACTTGGTTCGTTTAGAACTAGAAAACCCGAATCGACAAATTACCTTTAATGGTTATCCAGCAAACGTGGAACGTTTTGCTAAGATTATTGAAAAGTCACCACGTACAGTCGTTTTAGAAGCAAATATGGCTGCGTTGTTACTTGAAGTATTTGGAATAGAAGTTCGTTATTATTATGCTGAATCTGGTAAAATACCAGAATTGAATCCAGCGTTAGAAATCCCGTATGACACGTTACTAAAGGACAAAACAGACTATTTGTGGCAAGTTGTGAACCAGTTTGACAACCTCCAAGAAGGTAGTTTATACATTCACAGTGATGCACAACCGTTAGGGGACTTTGATCCACAGTATCGCGTGTTTTTAGATTTGTTGGCTAAAAAAGACATTACTTTTGTCCGCTTAGCTTGTTCAGGACATGCAATTCCAGAAGATCTGGATAAAATTATTGCATTGATTGAACCTCAAGTATTGGTTCCAATCCATACGTTAAAACCAGAAAAACTGGAAAACCCGTATGGTGAAAGAATATTGCCAGAACGTGGCGAGCAAATTGTTTTATAAATTTTTTTAAGGGAGAGAAAAAAATGAAGTTCAAAACTCTAGCAACAACAGTGTTAGCAACCGCAGCTATTTTCGCATTGGGGGCTTGTGGTAACGGTAATGGGGCCAAAGAATCAAACGATATTGTGAAAGAAGTGAAGGAAGATACGACAATCACTTTCTGGCATGCAATGAATGGGGTTCAAGAAGAAGCGTTAACAAAATTAACGAAAGACTTCATGAAAGAAAATCCAAAAATTAAAGTGGAATTACAAAATCAATCTGCTTACCCTGATTTACAAGCCAAAATCAATTCGACTTTAACTTCACCAAAAGATTTACCAACAATTACGCAAGCGTACCCAGGCTGGTTATGGAATGCTGCACAAGATGAAATGTTAGTGGACTTAAAACCATATATGGATGATGACACAATCGGCTGGAAAGATGCAGAACCAATTCGTGAGGTATTGTTAGATGGCGCCAAAATCGACGGCAAACAATACGGCATTCCATTTAATAAATCGACAGAAATGTTATTCTATAATGCTGATTTGTTGAAAGAATATGGTGTTGAAGTACCGAAAACATTAGAGGAATTAAAAGAAGCTTCTAAAACAATTTACGAAAAATCCAACAAAGAAGTCGTTGGTGCTGGTTTTGACTCGTTAAATAACTATTACGCAATTGGAATGAAAAACAAAGGCGTTGATTTTAATAAAGACTTAGATTTAACAAGCAAAGATTCACAAGAAGTCGTGGACTATTACCGTGATGGTATCGAAGCAGGTTACTTCCGCACAGCTGGTTCAGATAAATATTTATCTGGCCCATTTGCAAACAAAAAGGTAGCAATGTTTGTCGGTAGTATTGCTGGTGCTGGTTTTGTTCAAAAAGATGCTGAAGCTGGTGGCTATGAATACGGTGTTGCACCACGTCCTGAAAAAATCAACTTACAACAAGGAACAGATATTTATATGTTCGATAGTGCTACGCCAGAACAACGGACAGCGGCATTTGAATTCATGAAATTCTTAGCTACTCCTGATTCACAATTGTACTGGGCACAACAAACAGGTTATATGCCAATTTTAGAATCTGTTTTACACAGTGATGAGTACAAAAACTCTAAGACAACCAAAGTACCTGCACAACTTGAAAACGCAGTAAAAGATTTATTCGCTATCCCAGTAGAAGAAAATGCTGACTCAGCCTATAATGAAATGCGGACAATTATGGAAAGTATTTTTGCTTCATCAAATAAAGACACGAAAAAATTATTGAAAGATGCAACATCACAATTTGAACAAGCATGGAACCAATAATCAATAAATAAACAGACGTGGGAGGTTGGGATCTGAGTCGTTATGGCTCGTGTTCTAACCTTCCTGTTCTTTTGGGCGGAAGAAGGAGAGAAACAAAATGCAAATAAAAATTTTAGCAACAAGTGATATGCATGGGTATATTATGCCAACAAGTTATAGTGAAAAAAAGATGGATTTGCCTTTTGGAACCGCAAAAGCAGCAACCATGCTGAAAAAGTTACGTGCGTCTGCCGAAGGACCAGTTTTTCAAATTGAAAATGGGGATTTTATTCAAGGTTCGCCGCTTAGTTACTACGTAAGAAAAGCAGAAACACATTCAGTGGAAGCCATCACTAAGATCATTAATCAAATGAATTATGATGTTAGCATTTTAGGTAACCACGAATTTAATTACGGATTAGATTATTTAAAGGAAACGATTGCCAGTTATCAACAGCCAGTTTTAGCTGCCAATATTTTTGGTAAAGATGGACAACCTTATTTCGGTCAGCCGTATGTCATCATAGAAAAACAAGGGGTTAAAGTAGCCATCCTTGGCGTGACGACTCAATATATTCCTCATTGGGAACAGCCGGCAACAGTCAAAGATTTAACGTTTAAAAGTGTCGTTGAAACAGCGGCAGAATACGTGCCAAAACTGCGGAAAGAAGCGGATCTAGTTGTTGTCGCTTACCATGGCGGTTTTGAAAAAGATTTAGAAACAGGGGAACCCACGGAATTACTAACAGGAGAAAATGAAGGCTACGATTTATTGGAAAAAGTTCCTGGGATTGATGCCTTGGTCACTGGTCACCAACATCGAGAAATTGCTACAAAACTGAATGGAATACCTGTGATTCAACCAGGTTTTCGAGGAGCTTTCGTTGGAGAAATTACTTTAGAAATTGAACCTATGGCTAAAGGCTATCGCGTTATCGGAAGTGATGCAGCTATTCATCCTGTTGGGAACGAACAACCAGATGCAGAAATTTTAGCTTTGACAACAGCGTTACATGACGAGGTAGAAGAGTGGCTTGATCAACCAGTGGGAAATGTGGAAGGGGATATGACGATTCAAAATCCGAATGCCGTACGCCTCAAAGAACATCCATATATAGAATTTATTAATAACGTCCAAATGGCTTCAAGCGGAACGGATATTTCAGGGACTGCACTTTTTAACAATGAAGGCAAAGGGTTTAATAACCAAATTACGATGCGCGATATCATTACCAACTACATTTATCCAAATACCTTGGCTGTATTGCGTGTCACTGGACAAGACCTCCGTGAAGCGTTAGAACAAAGCGCTACTTATTTTGTGTTAGAAAAAGGCCAACCAATTTTTAACCCGAAATATGTCGATCCAAAACCACAATACTATAATTATGATATGTATGAAGGCATTGAGTATACGCTTGATTTAAGACAACCGTTTGGTGAAAGAGTGACGAAACTTAATTATCATGGCAAAGCAGTGCAAGCAGAAGATGTTTTGGAAATCGTGACAAATCAATACCGAGCAGTCGGTGGCGGAAACTATCAAATGTTCCAACCTGAAAAAATTATTCGAGAAATTCAAATTGATATGACGGAACTGATTGCAGAATATTTGAAAAAACATCCAATCATTCAAGCGTCGACAAATGATAACTTCAAGGTTATCTGGTAAAAAATAGCAAAAAAAGCCTTCAACCATGCAATTACTTGAAAGATGGTTGAAGGCCTTTTTTGAGTTAATAGCCTTTTTTTAAGGAAACTTGGTTTTTGACGAGGGTCTGATCCGTCACAAATTGATTTAAGTTTGGAATAAAAATCGCCAGTAATTTTGATTTGAACTTCGGTGTCATGCCAGAAATATGAGGTGTTAATAAAACATTCTGCATCTCCCATAAAGGGCTATCTTCGGGAAGAGGTTCTTCTTCAAAGACATCTAAGGCAGCAAAAGCAATGGTTTTATTGTTTAAGGCAGTTATCAAATCGTTCGTTGCTACTGAGGCGCCGCGACCAACATTTACGAAAATTGTTTCAGGAGCCATTTTTTCAAAAAGTGCCTGATTGTATAAATGTTTTGTTGTTTCAGTCAAAGGAAGAATGTTCACAACAATGGACATTTCATGGATAATTTTACTCATATTCTTCTGTGAATAGCATTCAATGAAGCCTTCCGTCACATGTCCAGAGGTATTCACGCCATAAACTTGAAGATTTAAACCTTTAGCAAATTTAGCTAATTGTTGTCCGATTTGCCCGGTGCCTACGATTAACATTTTTTGCCCAGAAAGTTGTTGATAGGAAGGGGCTGTTTGATTCCATGTGTGTTGCATTTGTTGTTGGATACTTTCTTGCAGTCCGCGGGTATGTGCTAATAAAACGCCTAAAACATGTTCTGAGATAGAAACACTATGGATTCCGCTACCATTAGACAACAGAATGCCTTTTTCTCTTAATTTATCAAAATCCATATAATCAGCACCAGCAGAAATGAGCTGAATCCATTTTAGGTGACTAGTATCAGAGGCTAATAAACGCGGACCAATTTCTTTATGCCAGCCTAACATAATTTCGATTGCCTCTTCTTCAGCAGAGGATAAATGATCGGTAGATGTTTTAACTAGATAATTGGGCGCCACAGCTTTCACTTGTTCCAGTTGTTCTTCGTTGAATACTTCATTTAAATAAATAATTGGTTGGTTCATCTTTCTTCCTCCTAGCACTTTTTATTGTATCAAAAATAAATTTAAAAGAGAAAAAGAAAGGCTTTTCAGTAAAGCAGAAAGCCAAGGACAAAAATCTAAATCGGATTTTTGTCCTTGGCTTAAAAACTGCTAAAGTCCAGTGCTAACCTTATTTAGGTACGCCGTTTTCAAATAAACTTGTACTATGAACTGGTTGACGTCGAGCATCGGGCCGTAAGTAATGTAAAGCATTATTTACGGCAGTAGGTGCCTCACCAAATCCTGTAGCGATTAATTTCACTTTTCCCTCATAGGAACAGATATCCCCTACAGCGTATACACCAGGAATGTTAGTTGACATATCGGAATGAACATTAATAGCATTTCTAGAAACGTCTAATCCCCATTCTTTGAGGTGTGTTAAAGAAGAAGTGAAGCCATAATTGATAATTAAATCATCCAGAGGGAGATCCAATGTTTGGTCACCTTTTGTCTCCGTTAATTGGATGCCTGTGAACGTTTCATTTTCCTTTAAAATATCACTAATGATATAAGGAGTTCTGATAGAAACGCTAGATTTTTCTAGTTGTTCCACGCTATGTTCGTGGCCGCGAAATTGTGGGCGACGATGGATAATAGATACTTCTTCTGCAACGTTTTCTAGCATTAAAGCCCAGTCAATTGCGGAATCGCCGCCACCAGCAATCGCAACTTTTTTGCCAGCGAATTTTTTCATGTCAGTCACATAATAATGGATTGACTCACCTTCAAAGGCTTCAACATTTTCGATAGCTAAACGTCGAGGTTGGAAAGCGCCGTTACCAATCGCAAAGATAACCGTTTTAGAATAATGTGTGCCTTTAGTTGTTTCTAAGCGCAAAAGTCCATCTGCTTCCTGTGCAAGGTGTGTGACCTCTTCTTCCAAGCAAACATCGTGCTGAAATGGTTGCATCTGTTTTTCCAAATTGGCAATTAACTCACCGGCTTTAATAGCAGGGAATCCAGGAATATCATAAATATATTTTTCGGGATACAGCATTGTTAGCTGACCACCTAATTGCGGCAGGCTATCAATGATTTTCGTTTTCGCTTTACGAATTCCCGCATAAAAAGCGGCAAATAATCCAACAGGACCGCCGCCGATAATCGTTAAATCATAAATATCTTTTTCATCAGACATTTGAAAATTCCTCCTAATTCATTTAGGGTTGAGACAACTATTGATCGTTTTGCGAACACTTCACAAAATAGCACGGCTTTTCGAAAAAAGCAAGTTTGGCTAACGAATCAAAGCATTCTTTAATCATTGGAAAAAGATCATAGCAATTTTCAGCATTTTTCGATATGATGGAACTATAAAATAATTATCTAGGAGGACATTCTCATGTCACAATTTCCACAATTAGATTTAGAAAATGCTAAAGGCCCAAAAGCGGTCATTAAAACAAACCGAGGCGACATCACTGTTCAATTATTCCCAGAACAAGCGCCTAAAACGGTTAAAAATTTTGTTGAATTAGCGAAAAAGGGCTACTATGATGGCGTTATTTTCCATCGTGTGATTCCTGATTTTATGATTCAAGGCGGTGACCCAACCGGAACAGGAATGGGCGGCGAAAGTATTTATGGAGAAGCATTTGAGGATGAATTTTCTCGGGATGTTTTCAATTTGCGCGGCGCATTGTCAATGGCAAATGCTGGTCCTAACACAAATGGCAGCCAATTCTTTGTTGTTACTAATCAAAATGTTCCAGCTCAAATGATGAGTCAGTTAGAAGAAGCTGGTTTTCCAGAAGAAATTATTGAAGCTTACAAACAAGGCGGAACACCTTGGTTAGACTTCCGTCATACTGTTTTTGGTCATGTTGTTGATGGTATGGATGTAGTGGATGAAATTGGTGGAGTCCAACGGGATGCCCAAGACCGTCCAACATTTGACGTCGTGATGGACACAGTTGAAATCATTGGTGAATAAGTTTAACCAATTGAAAAAGAGAGTACCAACGAGGGACAAATTCGTTGGTACTCTTTATTTTTTTCTTAAAACGACTAACTTTTTTTTAAAAGCATCCAAATCTCTTCTTTTAATGAAGTCTTTATAGGATACTGAGTTAAAGAATAGAAGGAGAGGAAGCAAATTTGTTAGAAAAATACAGATATCCAATGGCCTTGGCTTTGTTTGCAGTGATACTCCCCTTTATAGGAACGTTTTTTACGTATGTAGATCAGCAAGGAATCGTTCATGAACCAGGATTTTATACAATCATAATTGGAGAAATTTTACTTCTATTTTCAGGTATCTGGTTCGTCAGAGTTTATTTAGCTAAACGCAAAAGAAAGAATTAAAAACAGCTGTCCTAAAAACTAGGACAGCTGTTTTTAATTAAAAGCTTTTTTGATACGTAAAAGGCCTTCTTCGAGAGTTTCTTTTGAACAAGCTAAGTTTAAACGCATGTGTTGAGAACCTTGGGGACCGAAACTAATTCCTGGATTTAGAACCACTTTCCCCTTATGAATTAAGGTATCGCGAAGTTCCCGATCCGTTAGCGAATAAGAACTAAAGTCTAACCATAAAAGATAGGTTCCTTCAGGCTCCATTACACGAACGCTAGGCAGCTCTTCACGGAAAAAGGAAAGGGCAAAATCAATATTTTCTTTTAAATAATCAAGTAACGCCGTTAGCCATTCTTCCCCTGTTTGATAGGCAGCTGCCGTTCCAACGTAGCCAAAAGTATTGATACCGCCTTGATGATTTTTGTCTTGTAAAGATACGAAAGATTGCCGTAGTTTTTCATTAGGAATGAACAGCATTGAATTTTTAATACCCGCTAAATTAAAGGTTTTCGTTGCCGCTGTTAAGGTAACAGTGAATTCCTTAAATGCTTCATCAGCAACAGTGAAGGAAGTGAAGGTATGCGGTTTGAAAATCAAATCCTGATGAATTTCATCGCTAACTACAGTTACTTGGTGTTTTTGGCATAAACGGCCAATTGCTAGCAATTCTTCTTTTGTCCAAACACGTCCACCAGGATTATGGGGATTACAAAAAAGTAACAGTTTCACCTTTTCTTCGATTATCTGTTGTTCCATTTTAACCAAATCAACTTCATAATGTCCGTTAACTTCTAGTAAAGAATGGCACACAAGTCTACGCTCATTTTGTTTTACCACATCTGCAAAAGGGGGGTAGACTGGATCACAAATCATGACAGAATCAGCAGGTGCTGTATACGCTTGAACGGCTGTGGCCAAACTGGGTACCACGCCACTATTAAACAAAATTTCTTCTTTTTCAACAATCAATTGATGGTGTTGCCGTTGCCAATCTTGAATTGCTTGATACAGTTCATTAGGTGCAACCGCATATCCTAGAATGCCCTGTTCAATAACTTGTGACAAAGCATCAAGAATAGGCTGATGCACTTTGAAATCCATATCAGCAACCCATAAAGGTAGTAAATCTTTTTCGTGGTAACTCGTTTCAACGGTGTCCCATTTAACACAATTCGTGTGGCGACGATCAATGGTTTCATTAAAATTAAACATAAGATAACTCCTTTTCTTCTATATAAAGTCTTACTTCCTATAGTATAGTAGATTTTGCTTAAAAGATGAAACAATAGTTTTAACAACTAGGGAAGAAATAATGCACAAACGTTGAAAAAATGCTATTATTTTAAATGAGTAGAAACGGAAAAAGAAATTTATCGTATGAAAAGAGGAAATTTGATGAAGTACAAAATTGGTATGGTACTTTCTGGCACAATTACCGGACTTCAACCATATGGCGCATTTGTTTCTTTAGACGAAGAAACACAAGGACTGATTCATGTTTCGGAAGTACAAGCTGGCTTTACCAAAAATATCCATGGACTCTTAACCGTTGGACAAAAAGTAACCGTTCAAGTTATTGATGTTGATGAATATTCTCAAAAGATTAGCTTATCTTTACGAACCCTTGAAGACAAAGTTCATTCAGTGAACCATCGACGCAAAAAATATTTTACGGATAAGAATAAAAAAATTGGCTTTGCAACCTTAGACAAAGAACTTCCAGAATGGATTGATGAAGCAATGGATAAGTTGCTTGAAAAATAATTCTGTATTTTTTCAGAAAGTGTGTTACAATTTCTTTTGTTAGTGAATCTAAAAATTAATTGAGGTGGATGTCGTGTCTAACAAAAAAGTCGCTGGAACAATCATACTGAACTTAAACGATGGTAGTAAAAAATTTTTGATGCATCCAATAGGTGAAGCGATTGAGTTTGCGATGGCAAAAGTTTCTGATGAGATGACGGGTTTAGCTAGTATGCTACAATGGTTCAAAGAAGAGGTTCAATTGGACGTTACTTCAATTAGCTTAGTAGAATTAACTAACGCGCATATCAATAAAGAAAATGTTCCGCTGTTTGTCTTCGAGATGGATGAACAAGCACTTAAAAATGAAATGGATAAAGACTATACATGGGTAGCACCTGCAGAATTAAAAACGATTTGGTCAAAATATCATATTGAAGGTGTCCCAATGTTTTAAACAAAAAAGAAAGAATCTGTCGATAATCGAACAGATTCTTTCTTTTTTTATGTTGGACGTAAAAAAGTTAATCGAACTATTTCAAATATATGATTCAAATTGTTCGATTTTTAGTAAGGAATTAAACTGTTTTGATAGACAATTAGGATTTAAAAAGTTTAAAAACGAAATAATTGAAAAGAATGAAAACAGATTGAAAACTTCTTTTAATTTTTTTGAAAAAAAGTGTTGACCAAACATCAAAATCTTGATATATTATTACATGTCGCAAGGCGAGTCACACAGCTGAGCGATTCAGAAATCAATAATTAAATAACAATTCTTGATTTTAAATCTCTCGAAAAAAGTTTGAAAAAACAACAAAAAAGTTGTTGACAAATAACAAACGAGATGATAAGATATAGAAGTTGTCACAACAGACAACAACAACCAAGCAAAACAACTTAAAAAAACTTTTTTAAAAAAGTTCTTGACATTCAAACGAAAGTTTGTTATGATATAAAAGTTGCTGCGAGGTAACGTAGACCTTTGAAAACTGAACAAAGAATAGACGAACCAAATGTGTAGGGCGTCTTGATTCAATTCAAGACAACAAACATTTTTAACAAGCAAGCAATATGCTAGCAAACAAATTGAGCTTAACAATCGTAAGATTGTTCTAACTTTTATTATGAGAGTTTGATCCTGGCTCAGGACGAACGCTGGCGGCGTGCCTAATACATGCAAGTCGAACGCTTCTTTCCTCCCGAGTGCTTGCACTCAATTGGAAAGAGGAGTGGCGGACGGGTGAGTAACACGTGGGTAACCTACCCATCAGAGGGGGATAACACTTGGAAACAGGTGCTAATACCGCATAACAGTTTATGCCGCATGGCATAAGAGTGAAAGGCGCTTTCGGGTGTCGCTGATGGATGGACCCGCGGTGCATTAGCTAGTTGGTGAGGTAACGGCTCACCAAGGCCACGATGCATAGCCGACCTGAGAGGGTGATCGGCCACACTGGGACTGAGACACGGCCCAGACTCCTACGGGAGGCAGCAGTAGGGAATCTTCGGCAATGGACGAAAGTCTGACCGAGCAACGCCGCGTGAGTGAAGAAGGTTTTCGGATCGTAAAACTCTGTTGTTAGAGAAGAACAAGGACGTTAGTAACTGAACGTCCCCTGACGGTATCTAACCAGAAAGCCACGGCTAACTACGTGCCAGCAGCCGCGGTAATACGTAGGTGGCAAGCGTTGTCCGGATTTATTGGGCGTAAAGCGAGCGCAGGCGGTTTCTTAAGTCTGATGTGAAAGCCCCCGGCTCAACCGGGGAGGGTCATTGGAAACTGGGAGACTTGAGTGCAGAAGAGGAGAGTGGAATTCCATGTGTAGCGGTGAAATGCGTAGATATATGGAGGAACACCAGTGGCGAAGGCGGCTCTCTGGTCTGTAACTGACGCTGAGGCTCGAAAGCGTGGGGAGCAAACAGGATTAGATACCCTGGTAGTCCACGCCGTAAACGATGAGTGCTAAGTGTTGGAGGGTTTCCGCCCTTCAGTGCTGCAGCAAACGCATTAAGCACTCCGCCTGGGGAGTACGACCGCAAGGTTGAAACTCAAAGGAATTGACGGGGGCCCGCACAAGCGGTGGAGCATGTGGTTTAATTCGAAGCAACGCGAAGAACCTTACCAGGTCTTGACATCCTTTGACCACTCTAGAGATAGAGCTTTCCCTTCGGGGACAAAGTGACAGGTGGTGCATGGTTGTCGTCAGCTCGTGTCGTGAGATGTTGGGTTAAGTCCCGCAACGAGCGCAACCCTTATTGTTAGTTGCCATCATTTAGTTGGGCACTCTAGCGAGACTGCCGGTGACAAACCGGAGGAAGGTGGGGATGACGTCAAATCATCATGCCCCTTATGACCTGGGCTAC